>CAXUHF010000164.1:0-10558 GCA_964250765.1 uncultured Ktedonobacteraceae bacterium
AGCACCTATCACCCGTTTTCTGTTATCTTTTTACTTTTAGCGTGTTCACAAAGTTCGCAGCTAATGTCTCATAACCTTCAGCATAGTATTCTTCGACACGACCTGAGTCGCAGAGCACTGTCAGGCTAGAGTCGATGGGTAGTTGTGCCAGCAGAGGAGCACCTGTCATACCCACAAGTTCGGCACCATTGCTTGGTCCGAAAATCTCGTAGCGTTCACCAGTTGGAGTCTCAAAGTACGACATGTTCTCGACAACACCGACGATGACACCCTTAAGTTGACGCACCATGTTGATACACTTCATCACAATCATCGTCGCCAGCATCTGCGGCGAAGTCACAATGACGATACCGTCAACGGGCAACGACTGTAACACGGTCATAGGAGCGTCAGATGTGCCAGGAGGCAGGTCCACCAGGAGGTAGTCGAGATTGCCCCAGGACACATCGCTATAAAACTGCTTGATTGCACTGGACACCATTGGACCACGCCACACCACAGGGTCACTATCCTTCTCAAGGAACATGTTCATTGACATAACCTTGATGCCGCCCTTGCTTACCAACGGCTCAATACCACCGTCAGCAGATTTTCCAGGCTGACCCTTTGTGCCAAACATACGCGCAATACTTGGGCCTGTGATGTCACCATCAAGAATACCAACCCGCTGCCCCTGCCGCCGCAGTGAGACAGCAAGCAAGCCTGTGACAAGCGACTTGCCAACGCCACCCTTACCGCTCATAACGGCGATCACCTGCTTGATTTTGCGCTCTGCTGGTGCAGGCGACATCTGTAATGGGACACCACGCCCAACTGGCGCTTTCTTAGGCGCAACCGAGATAGGCTGATTGTTGATAACAGCGTTGAGGTCTTTCAACAACATGTCCTGCTTCTCTGGTGTAAAGCGGTGTGTGCGTGCACCACCTGCCACACTTTCACGTGAGCCAACGGCACATGCGGTACATGGTAAACCATGTCCGTGAAACACCTTGACTGTCGCTGGGTATTTGCTCACGACATCATGAATAATCATATCGGGACTAATTGTTTCCGCCATGTCTTATCCTCACCGATAGCACAAAAAAAGATATACTCGTGCTACTCTTCTTTCCTTTGTATAGTTACACATATGCGAGATAGTATGCTAATTCCTACTTCTGAACTCTGATATATTATAGCATAGACACTTGGGGGATGCTAGAAGAGAACGGAGAGATCACAAAAGGAAATTCTTGAGAATCCACATGATGATATACTGGTAACGATTGTGTTTGTAGGATTATAAGAAGACAGGTTGGTACCACTTGTGGCGAATCACATAAACTTTACAGACATGGAAGTAGCCTTTATCCACAAGCTGCGCGTGGGACGTTTAGCAACAGCAGACGAGCATGGGAGTCCATATATTGTGCCCGTCTGCTATGCCTTTGATGGTATCTATTTCTATATTGCGCTTGACGAAAAGCCGAAACGAGTTGAAAAAACACAACTGCGCAGAGTTCGTAACATCGAGGTGCGCCATGAAGCCTCACTACTTATTGACCAGTACGACGATGATTGGTCACAACTTGGCTATATCTTGATTCATGGCAAGGCAGAATTAATCAGTGCCGAACATGAACAACATGGAAAAGCACTTGTACTGCTACGCGAACGTTATATACAGTATCGTTCGATGGGCCTAGAGCGGTATCCAGTGATCATGATTACCCCTAATAAGATTACAGCATGGGGACCCGCACTTCGTGATAGTATGCTTACTTGAAAAACTGCCCTTGTACAGATTGCAACTGAATCAGTCCTGTTGGAGAAACCGCAAGCATCACAACCACTTTATTTACAGGATCATTATTTGTACCAAAGGCGATCCGTCCTGTAACTCCCTGAATAGCATTCGCGTCTGTTATCGTCGCAAGCGAGTCTCTTAGCTGTGTTGGTGTAATATTCGTAGTTACGATTGCATTGTCTTTTGCTGTCAATACCTTTTGGTACGCTTTCAGCAATACCACCGTCGCATCATAAGAGAGAATAACATCGCCATCAGCGCGACTATAGCCATATGCACCCGTACCATGTTGTTGATATGGATCAAAAAACGCGGGATAGTCGCTGAAGAATGTTGGTTGCGTCTTGGCTCCTAGGTATCCCCATGTATCGGCATAGGCAAATGCAGAGAAACACAAACGGTGAAAATTTCTCTGCACGACAGCATCTTTCGAGTAACTACCGATGGAATAAAGGCCGTCACCACCTACCACTTTTATTTGAGCAAACGGTCCTTCTGTAGGCAAGTGCGCAAGTACAGCATTCGCATCATCCGCTAGCCCTGCGAAGTATATAACGTCAGGCATGTGCAGGAGTACATCTTGCAATGCAGTCGTCACGGTTGCAGGCTTACCTACTGTATAGTGCTCCTCAATGACACGGTTTCCGTCACTCTCAAATTTCTGCTTAAAGGCATCGCCGATGGAAACACTATAAGCATCTGTTGGATCGATAAAGAGTGCCGCCGCTTTCGCATGAAGTGTATTTTCAGTAAATATTGCTCCTGTAGTCGCCTGTGTAGAATCAGGTGGCACAATTCTAAAGAAATACGGAGACGCACCTGTGAGCAAGACGCTGGATGCCATTTGAGAAACGATAGGGATATGTGCATCAGTCAATGTTTGGACGACATTTAACGTTCGTGAGCTATAAGGCCATCCCATGACACCAACAATACTGGAATCGCTCTTTGCCGCTTGTACAATTTGCTTTGCCACCACATCCGCATATGCTTTGTCATTGCCAGTACTAGCAACAAGCAAACGAACGAGAAATTTTCCCGCAAGTTTCTGCCCGTCGTTATACTCTTTCTGAGCTATGTACGCACCTTGTAGATCATCACGCCCAAGGTTTACATACGTTCCCGTATCCATCGTACCCACCACCAGCGTCACATATGGATTACCAGAACTAATGACACGCTGATTTTCCAGATAAATAAGTGCCTCCGCGTCATTTGTATCCCGTGTCACCGCATCGTGCCATAGCGAAAGGGCAGTACCAACATCACCAGCACGAAGTTTTTCTGACCCCTGCTGCTTCGTAGCACCATCAAGTCGGTTTGTATCAAAAGCGAACGAGCCATCAGAAAGACCAATATACTCGCCATCAGGTGCCTTCTCTACTCCTATTCCGTGAGCAGAAGTAAGCGGTATTGTGGTAGAGGTTGGTGTACTGTGCGTTTGCCTTCTACTTGCACCATTTAATGAGATGAGAATTCCTCCAACGAGTAGCAAGAAAACAAGAACAGCAAGCGAAACAAGAACAGCCATTCGCCTATAGATTGGTTGATGCGGTATGTTTTTGCCAGTGAAAGACGTTTGAATAGTGTTTCCAAATTCCTTAATAGACTGGATGCTACCATTATGTGCATTTGCATCCCCATAGCCATGTCTTGCTTCCTGTATGGGAGGTACTGTCCCCTCTGCTTTGCCTTGCGTATCAAACATAGAGGGTGTGGAAGAAGTGAGCAACGTATTTGATGGCTGCTTGCTAACAGGCACGTTACGCACATCTTGCACAGGCAAGGCAGACCAACTAGGCGGATTACTCATATATGATGGCAGAAGTACAGGTCGTGCATTACTTATAGGAGGAAACGATGAGTTACTAGGTGGATTATTTGCGTGTGAAGAGATAGGTCCGCTTGGTACACGTGGTGCGGATGAAGCTTCCTGAGCAAGAGCTTCTACACCCTCGCTCAATGCAGTATATACAGGAAATCCTGCACGTTTCGCTTCGTTCATTAGCCTGACCCCGGCAGGAATGATAAAGAAAATTGGTGTGTGATACTCTCGCCTTAAACGATTAAGAACACTAAAGGAGTCCGGTCTATAAAATGCTTCTATATGTTGCAAAGGTTGATTGGGCAACTCGATGAAGACAGGAGAGTTGTACATCTTCCAAAACTCTTGAATTTCTTCGACAAGAGCTTGAGGGGTTGTTGTTGAGGTTACTCGAATAAGCTTTATATTAATACCATTTACTTGAAGCATACAAATACTGCTCCTTTTTGTCTACCTGACAGCATTTCCCGAATTTCTGTTACTTCGCATATACAGATACCTATACAACAGCATAAAAAACTTGTTCTTCAATGTCGTATGTTGCCAAATTATCTTATGAATGCTAAAGAAAATCAGCGCATAGTGCGACTAATGATGAACACCTTAGTAGTCATATTTGATTGTGAAGTTTATTTCGCTGTAGCAATGATAATGTATGTGCTATGAAGATACTCGTATTTGAGCATAAATGTAGTACGAAAGTACCTGATTGAGGAGGCTATAGTGGGAAGTAAGTCAAAAATAGTGACAAGTTGCGTTTATTTCTGACGTTTCTGCATCAGCTTTGCAACTTCTGTTGCATTGACACCGAGCGTGCCTACGTGCTAATCCTACGAAGGCAATCGCTTGGTTGCACTTAACTGTTGAATGAAACGCTCGAAGCCAAGTTTGTCCGCGAGAGCACGCACACGTCGATAGCCCTCGCCGTATACAGAATTAGGGTTACGCTCGATGTTACGTGCGTAGTGTAGATGTTCAGGCGTATTCATCTCTGTATGAAAACGCTGTGACAGCAGCTCACAGAAGCCTTCTTCGGCCCACATGGGAAGATCGCTAATTCCTTGTACAAGAAGCCATACATGCCCTAGTTCGTGAATGGTGACGCCTTGAAACAGCGATGCTGGCAAACCTTGCAATACTGCTACGCCACCAATTTCTGTCCGTACTACACGACCATCTTGTATATAGGTTGAACTCATGGTTGCGCCAAGCGCATGTGGTTCAGTACGCATACTAAGATAACGCGCAAGTTTAGTACGGTCCACCAGTTCAAGACTCAACTTCTGATTATTGTATTTTAAGCCCTGACGACTGATCCATTGCTTGCATTGTTGAAACAGAGGCTGAGCTTCATTAATCGTCTCAATAGCCGTAGAGCGACAGGTAGGGCAACGCATACTTTCGACATTACTTCCACGCTCCTGCTGCTGTGGCGGAATCAAACGCCCACAAAAGTCACAATGAGGATATTGATTCTCATGCTCTTTATGAAACTTTGTTCCCCACTGATCGACTAGAAATTCACTTGTAAGCGGCTTGCCACAATAGGCGCAACGTGGTGCAATCTGATTGTAAAAACATGCTGTATGATATTGTTTGCCATCCTGCACATTAAAGCTTTGATCGGAAATGGGCAAGCCACAGGCCCCACAGACGAAATGTTCAGGGTGCCATGTGGAGCCTAGAGCGGTAAGAACACTCCCCTGAACAGGTTGATGACAATAGGCACATATAGATTGTTGCATAGGTATTCCAAATTGATACAAAAATGTGTTTCCTCAAGATATATTTCATAATAAATACGATTATTAAGGCATGAGGTTGTGTAGGGGTCTAATTCATTACACCCTCGTGCCTCACCAGAAGCCGAACGAGGGTGTAATGAATTAGACCCCTACATTATTCCACCTCGATCAAGACATCACCATCGTCAACGAACTCGCCTTCTGGCACCTTGAGCGTTTTGACGGTGCCACTTACGGTGGATTGCACAGGAATTTGCATTTTCATTGATTCGAGTGTCACCACGTCCTGATCGACTGCGATAGTATCGCCGGGCTTGACAAGATATTCCAGGACAACCCCTGCCATGTTTGAGACTACATGTTTCATGATTACATTCTCCAATGAGCACAATGATGCGCACCCCTATGCTATTTTATACCAGATAGATTGGGTTACGACGTTCGGCGAACTGTTCGCTTTTGGTTGAATAGATGCTGTAACGAGCAATGAGTTCGCCGCGCAATGACTCGAACGGCGTGATGGTATCGACGATGAGTTCGGAGGCGAGGCGGAAGATGGTTATATCTTCTTTGTCGATTCTTCGGACAAAGAAGATATAACCATCTTCATAACCCGCGACGATTTTGAATGTTTCGGGTGCGGGATGTCCAGTAGCATCTGTAACACGTACAGAGTCGGGGCCGATCTCCTCCATATACAATGTAGTCATGTCTACATCAACATCGGGAGTGAGATAGTATGCGAGATCATGTACCTCGTACAGGCAGAGCCAAGAGGGGAAATCATCGATACGCTCTATTTCAGCGTTGTGAGGTCGAATTTCATCACGAGCAAGGGCGAACGCGCTTTCATAAGCCAGTTGATGCTCTTCTGGTAATTCAAAGTCCATAGCGTTCGTCCTTTCTAACGCAGCATCGCATGAGGGAAGGAAGACAGCATAAGCAGTGTATATTCGTGTGGCAGGAACATGTTCCTACCACACGAATATACACTGCTTATGCTGTCTTTGTTTTAGTAATGAAATTCACAACGACCTGCGCGAGTTCTTCGCCTTTGTCCTCTTGTAGGAAGTGTCCTGCACCTGTAATGGTTATGTGAGGTTGGCCTTTTGTGCCCGGTACGGCTTTCTGGAAAAAGGTATCACCACCTTTGGTAATAGCATCAGAGTCGCTAAACGCCGTGAGGAAGGGCTTTTCCCAACGTTGCAGAACCTGCCATGCTTTACGGTTTGCCTCAGACGCGGGATCAACAGGTGTGGTTGGCACAAGTGTAGGGAATTGACGCGCACCCGCCATGTAGCTATCATCGGGATAGGGCGCGTTATAGGCATCAATGACTTCCTGTGTCGGCTTCGTGACACAGCCTCCTTTGACGATACCACCAGGATTGAAACGTGGTGTCTCCTGCGAATAGCGTTGCCAGTTGAGGAATGCTTCACCAGGAGGAGTATCGCCCGTTGGTAGAAAGGTGTTCGCGGTAGCGATGCGAGCAAAACGACTCTCGTTTTCGGCAGCGAGACGTAGACCAAGCAGTCCACCCCAGTCCTGACAGACGAGCGTGATACGTTGCAAGTCGAGCGTTTCGATAACGGCAAGCATCCAATCAACATGCTTTTTATAAGTATAGTCAGTCCGTTGCGTGGGTTTATCGGAGCGACCAAAGCCCACAAGATCGGGAGCAATCGAGCGATAGCCAGCTGATGTAAACACTGGAATCATCTTGCGATACAAATAGGACCAGGACGGTTCGCCGTGTAGCATCAAAATAGGGTCGGCATCACGTGGGCCTTCATCGAGATAGTGGATGCGCAGATCGTCGGTTTCGATGTAGTGAGGGGCAAAAGAGTAGTCAGGCAGGTTAGCAAAACGCTCATCAGGTGTGCGTAAAATCTCCATGAAATTTGTTCTCCAGTCGGTGGAACGGATACAGAACACAAACTGATTGGTCTCGCTGTATTGTATCATCTGCAATGGTTTATTGTAGACAATTGATGAGAAGTACTGCTTCAACATGATATACTGAGAGTAGTTTTTCTTGTTATCGGAGGAGGTATATACATGGCCTATGAAATGACGATCAAACTGACTGAGCAGGAGTATAATGCTCTTATGGCAGAAGCGGCAAAAAACGGTAAGCAACCAGAGGCACTGCTACATGATATGGTACAGCATTTACAGCAAGACTCTCAGGAAAAACGTCCATTAACGAGTAGAGAGTTCATGGAGAAGATGTATCAAGAAGGTGAGATTCTTAACCTTCCCACTCGTGAACCACTCACACAAGAAGAGCAAGCTGAAAGAGAAAGATTAGCTCAGCTTTTTAGTGGTGGCATATCTGGGGCAGACATGGTGATCGAAGACCGTGGGCCGTACTAATGGCGACCTACTATTTGGATACGTCCGCTATCATTAAGCACTACTTCTTAGAGCCTGGACATGAATGGATTGAAAATCTTTATCAGCCTATAGAGAAACACGATATCTACATCTCACAGGTCTCTCTAGTGGAAGTTGTAGCCTCTATCTGTCGGAAAGCACGAGAGCAGAACCTTGCAGTTTCTGATCGAGACACCCTTATCAATACGTTTAGACGAGACAGCCAAAAGCTTTACGGCTTACAACGAGTTATGGTTAAGACGTATATCTTAGCAGGAAACTTATGTCGTACACATAGGTTACGAGCTTATGATGCAATGCAATTAGCTGGTGTTATCAGTCTACGCGAAAAGGCTATGAATAATAAAGCTCCTCTTCCTATTTTTGTTTGTGCTGACAACCAACTGGTTAGTATTGCGGTTGCAGAGGGCTTAAGTGTTGAGAACCCTAATAATTACGTGTAAGACGTATCTATAACATCAGTCTAACTTGTAAGAGTTAATTGCATGCGGGTTGCACCGAGGCGATGTTGCTGTTGTAATCAGTGATTTGCCAGTTGCCACCATCGTCTTGTTGTAGAGTAATGCGGAGTTGATAAGGCTTTGCCATTTTTTCTCTATTGAGCGTGTAGACATAATTCAGACTACTACCTTGCGCGGTTGTGTTGTTATCCATACGCGTATCCCCTGTTACTCCTCCATAACATGTGTCCTCTTGTTGCGCTTCCTGTGTAAACTGACTCTGTGAATCTTGGTTTGTAATTGTCGTACCTAAATCTCCATAAGCACGGTCATAGGTGTGGTTCATAAGAGAATTTACAAAATCATCAGCCTTCGCCGCCGCCGCCGGAACACCACTCGTCGCGGTAGGAGTAGTATTGCGTGTCGTGAAATAGTGATACAGTGCAAAACTTCCGGCACATAATCCTAGGCCGAGCAAGAGCAACAAAACTAAGGACACCATAACTCCACGACGCACAACCTGACCCGTTTTCTGAATGATGGATGTTGTGGTTGAAGTTCTTATAGGAGGAAATGCTTGCAGCATTGACGACTGCCCAGTAGCAGGATAGGTCTTCTCAATCGGTGCAATTGGTGGTGCAACTACAACAGGAGATGCCTGAATTGGCTGAGATGGTAACAAGATGGGTTGTCTTGGTGCAGCAGGTGGTATATCGGACGAAGCGAACGCTGACGGTGTTTGATAGGCTAATTCAAGGGCCTGCGCAAAATCTTGTACGCGTGGAAAACGTTGGTGATAGTCTTTGGAAAGTCCTCGGCGCACGACTTGCTCGACTGCGGCAGGAACACGTACTCCATGCTCCTCAAATGGTGGAGGTGGAGCGGAGAGATGCTGTGTGACGAGTTCGATATAGGAACCACGAAAGAGTTTTGCTCCACAGAGCCATTCGTAGACAACAGCCGCTAGTGCGTATTGATCGCTCGCTGGGCGTGCTTTGCCCTGTATTTGTTCCGGTGCCATGTAGGACATTGTGCCAATCACAACATCCTCGGTTGACTGATTACGCGAACTTTGCGCAACAAGCGCAATACCGAAATCGCTCAGCAGAACTTCGTTTTGATGGCTAAGTAACATATTGCCCGGCTTGACATCACGATGTATTAGCTTCTGGTCATGTGCATATTGTAACGCTGAGGCAATCTGTTTGACATAGGAAACGACGGTTGCGGAAGGTAGACGTGTCCCTTTAGGATGTCTTTCACGCAATGAGCCATTCGGTGCATAATCCATGACAAGAAATGGTCTATTATCTTCAACATCGAAGTCCAGTACGCGCACAATATGAGGATGAATCAGGTGTGCTATAGTAAGCGACTCATTGCGAAACGCTTCGATACCCTCTTCGTCCAGTTGCGTGTGCAAGAGTTTGATAGCTGCCTGTGTATTGAGATAGACATGTGTCCCAAGATAGACATCTGCGAAGCCACCATGTCCTAGTAAACGGTCAAGATGATAATTGCCAATTTGTTGTCCTACGTTGTTCACAGTATCAGTCATATGTCAGCCACTTTCCAGATTTGGAACGATCTATACCGATGCAGAATTTTTGTAGAATAAAACCGTGAAATCTCATCAAAACTATAAGAAAGAGATAGATGTATAAAAATGTTTCCTATATAGTAAACGTTGCACAGGAAATATCGCTTCAAATTTAGCACTACAGTAAGGGACAAGATTGCAGTGAGGTATAGTTTGCCCCTGCCCTTGAAAGTTCGCTTTTCATGACATCAATATGTCGTACAGAATATATTTCTGTTGAGATAATATCTGCTTGCTCCCCTTCGAGAAGTTGTTGTAGATGCTGTTGCTCAGAAGGAGATAAGGGAGCTTTGGCGCGTGCAAGTGTGAGATGTGGTGAGAATGGACGTTTATCTAACTCGAAGCCTCGCTGCTCTAACTGTTGATAAAGAATGTATTGTAGCCTGTTGAGTATGCCAGAAGGCTCGTCGATACCCATCCAAAGAACACGCGGATGACGTATTGCACCAAAAATACCGAGGCGCGTCAACTGATAGGAAAACGATTTTACCTGTTGTGCGGCAACCTGTGCTGCCTGCGTAGCGTCAGCAAGTTGGGCATCATCTAGCTCTCCCAGGAAGGCGAGTGTGAGATGAATACCTTGTGGATTCACCCAATGCATAGTAGGCAAAATCTGTGTTCCATTGTGAATGACCTGCTCCAAGTGGCGTTGCAGGTTTTCGTTCATTTCTAGGGCGATGAATGTTCGTGTCAAGAAATTACCTCGTTGAATATCGGTTACAAAGATTATAAAGATTATATAGTAGGGCGCAAGCAATTGTGCCC
>CAXUHF010000165.1:0-5902 GCA_964250765.1 uncultured Ktedonobacteraceae bacterium
TTGTATTACAAGGTATGCACCTGTTGTCTGCTCTTCTTCTGTCATGCTAGCCACTCTATCTTATCTATGTATTATTTAAGCAGGAACTGATCTTAGCAGGCGGTAGGGCAGCAATTCATTGCGCCCAAAGATGGGCACGATGGGGAATATGTCAAAGTTGTGTATCGTTGCCGATGCGCTGCCCCGTGTCCCCCATCTTTGGGCGCAATGAATTGCTGCCCCTACCGTCGAATGATATACTTGCCTTGCACCACATAATCGGTCCCTACGTGTATTCGTAAACTCGTATACGTATAAAAGAAAGTATATCGTATTGGCAACAAGTTAGGAAGTAGTATTTGAAAATATAGCTAAAGTAGATATTGATAGCACTTCTGTTTCCTGGTTATTTGACAAAGGACATCATAAGTAACTAGCTTAACGACGATCAAAGAGAAATATTCTATCCTTCTTGCTTTTGATCATTTCCTAGCTGTTCTTGTCTTTTAATGTATTCTTCGATAGCTTCTCGCCTGAATCTCCATTGACCGCCAACTTTAAATCCTGGCAGAGTATGCTGATTGGCGAGCCTCTTAACCGTTCGTGGATGAACTTTTAGCATTTCTGCTACTTGATCAGCGTCAAGAATGTTTTCTAACACTAGCACCCTCGCTTCCTTTCTCCCTCTGTACGCTAGATCATACTAAGACGTTACAAATTTGTCAAGGAAGTTGCGATAGACCAAATTTTACCTTATATTACTAATATATGCGTTTATGGTATATTAGACCAAAATATACCGTAAAAGACTTGATTTTATTGCTTTTGTATGTTACGATTTGAACGTGTCATGAACGATCATTTTTGTGTACATGAGAATGTCGTTAGTAAGTTTTGTAAGTAGAAACAAAAGAGCTTATCGAGTCAACGATAGGCTAATAGAGAGACTACTCTCAGTTACAACTGTCCTAGACTTAGATAGTATTAACAGAGGAGAGTGAGCATTCTTACTCTTCTCTCCTGGGAGGACATCATGCAGCTTGTAGAGCAGCATATTATTGGCAAGAGCGACCCGCGCTATAGCATAATTGATGAAGCAGCTTTTAAGTCCAAGAACCTCTACAATGCAGCGAACTATGAGATACGGCAAGCTTTCATTCGTGAAGGCAAGTACCTGAATTACCGTAAAATACAACGGTGTATGCAGTCCCATGAGGCTTACAAAGCTCTACCTGCAAAAGTTAGTCAACAAATTTTGATGCTATTAGACAAGAATTGGAAAAGCTTCTTTGAGGGACTCGAAGCATATAAAAAGGACTCATCAGCGTTTCTTGGACGACCTAAGTTACCGAAGTACAAGGATAAAATAAGAGGCCGTAATATCCTGATCTATACAGATCAGGCAGTGAGTAGAAATTTGAATAATCGTGAGCAAGGCATTATCAAGCTTTCGATGCTTGCGATAATCGTGAAGACAAAGCAAAAGGAGATTGATCAAGTACGCATTGTACCTCGAAACGGATACTACATGATCGAGGTAGTCTACGAAAAAGCTGTGAAGCAAGTTCCCATGAACTCTACATACTACGCTGGCATAGATATTGGCATGAATAATCTAGTTGCGCTAACTTCAAACAAACCAGCCTTTCAATCGGTAGTTGTTAACGGGCGTCCAATAAAGAGCGTGAATCAATTCTACAATAAGCGCAAAGCAGAGTTACAGAAGAAACTTGGTCACACAAGCACTACTAAACGCATAGAGCGTATAACGAACAAGCGGAATCGTCGTATCAATCACTACCTGCATACGGTCAGTAAGCGGATTATCGATCTTCTTGTAGAGGAGAAGATAGGCGTATTGTGCATCGGGAAGAATGACGCGTGGAAGCAAGAGGTGAACATGGGTAAGCGCACAAATCAGAATTTTGTGCAAATTCCTCATGCCCGTCTTGTGCAGATGTTTACTTATAAGGCAGAACTGGTTGGTATTGCTGTCAAAATCACAGAGGAATCTTACACATCAAAGGCCAGTTTTCTTGATCGTGACTCATTACCAGTTAGTAAGCCAGGGGATGAGACCAAATATGCATTCAGCGGCAAGCGTGTTAAACGTGGGTTGTATCGAGCATCGAACGGACGATACATCAACGCTGATATCAATGGAGCAGGCAACATTATCAGAAAAGTAGCACCCGATGCCTTCGGGTCGGAGGGTGTAGAGGATTTTGTAGTGCATCCGGTGAGGATGAACCTCACGAAATAAACAGAAAATATAGCGTGTGCAATAGAACGTTTTATTTTCTGGCACTATAGCGAATTGGACAAAGGAGTGTCAAGCGTCGCTAGCACCTTCCCCTTTACACGTTGTATCATATCCTTATGGTGCCTGTACGCCATTCTGAGTACAACTTCATAGGAAGAGGAGATACTTTTCATATGTCTATGCAAATGGGTCAGCAAATCACTGTAGATTTTGATGTGCCAGCGAAGATGCGCGATGGCGTTACACTACGTGCCAATGTTTATCGTCCGCAGGGGGAAGGACAATGGCCTGTCTTGCTCACGCGTCTGCCCTACGGCAAGGACTTGCCAATTGGTGCGTCTGTGCTAGAGCCTACGCAAGTGGCGCGACGTGGCTATGTCGTAGTTGTTCAGGATACACGTGGACGTGCAGCCTCTGAGGGCGAATGGAACCCGATGCGTAACGAGGCTCTCGACGGCATTGATACGATTGCATGGGCCGCAAAACTGCCTTATAGCAATGGTAGTGTTGGTATGTACGGTGCTTCATACTTTGGCTTCACACAATGGGCGTCAGCAGTTCTACAACCCCCTGCACTCAAAGCAATGGTGCCATTCATCACCTGGAACGATCCCTTCGATGGTATCCTCTTCCGAGGTGGTGCAATGGAACTGGGAGTATCTGCAAGTTGGCAACTTATGATGGGACTTGACGAACTATTTCGTCGTTTCCATGGCGATCCCGACCCGCGTCATCTCGGCTATGCTCTTTATGGTTTAGTCAAAGACATGGACACGTTAGGAACGCAAGGCTACTGGTCTCTGCCTCTGAAAGAGTTTGCACCTATCAAGCGCAACAATGTTGGCAACGCCTTTTTTGAGAGTGTCGAGTATGTAATGGACCGCGAACATGCAGAACCACTTACTATTCTGGGCAAGCATGAACATGTAACGGCACCTTCGCTAAATGTCGGTGGTTGGTACGATATCTTCTTGAAAGATACCATCGAGAATTTTAGAATCATGCGGAATCAGGGGAGTACACCAGAGGCACGACAGAGCAAATTGCTTATCGGACCGTGGACACATGGCGGTGTGAACAATCCGATTGGCGAATTGAACTTTGGCTTTGGTGCAAGCGCGGCCTTGATCGACTTGAAAATCGACTTTGTTAGCTTGCAAGTACGCTGGTTCGATCATTTCCTTAAGGGTATTGATACTGGTATGCTGAACGAAGCACCCATCAAGCTCTTCGTCATGGGCGCGAACGTCTGGCGTGACGAACAGGAATGGCCTCTCGCGCGTGCCGTGAACACACGTTACTATCTGCATAGCAATGGGCATGCGAACACTCTGCGTGGCGATGGCGCATTGAGTACCGAGGTGCCAACGTCTGGCTCATCCGATGCCTATACCTATGACCCTGCTAATCCTGTGATCACACGTGGGGGCGCGCTACTGATGACAGCGGAGTTTCCAGGCGGTCCATACAACCAGAGCGAGACGGAGAGCCGAGAGGATGTGCTGGTCTATAGCACACCTGAACTGACGCAGGATGTAGAGGTAACGGGTCCGATTACCGTCCATCTCTGGGCTACATCAAGTGCAACCGATACTGACTTTGTGGCGCGTCTGGTCGATGTATACCCAAATGGCTATGCTCAAAACCTGACCGATGGCATTATTCGTGCACGCTATCGCAACTTTCCACAGAGTGAGAAACCATCACTCATCGAGCCAGGAAAGCCATACGAATACGAGATCGACCTGTGGGCGACCAGCAACGTCTTCAAGCAAGGCCATCGCATTCGCCTAGATGTCACCAGTAGCAACTTCCCACGTTGGGACCGCAATCCCAACACAGGCCACGACTTTGGTGCTGATAGCGAACTGGTTGTGGCACAGCAAACCATCTTGCACGACGCTGAACATGCATCCTATATAGTGTTGCCACTTGTGCCGATAGTGCCACCTGCTGCGTAGGATTGTTTTGATTTTGTAGGAACTACATTTATGGCGTCCATAGGCAATTAATTGCCTATGGACGCCATAAATGTAGTTCCTACAAAATCTTAATGACCATGACCCAAAAATAGCAACATAATCATTAAGCCTATAATAAGCAACAGCAGTAAGACGACACCGAGCACGACCATACCAAGCGTTGGTGACTCTGATAATATGTGAATCACACCTGCTTTGTGTTGGACGTTAGGCATCGACACAGTTGGAATGAACGCGGGGTCGCGCTGCTCTCGCGCTGGTGGAAGAGGTGAATGTTTTTGTTCTTGCGTCTCCTCCAATGTTGCGACACGAGTAGAGGCTGCTGCCTGTATCGCTTGTGGCATAGGTGCTGCTACGGGCTTGGGGGCGGGTACTGCGACAGTTCCCAATGTCTGGCGGGGACGTGTCGCTCCCTGTTGTATTCGTGCCGCCAGAACTTTTTTTGTCTCTTTTGAGAGTTCGCGTGGTGTCTCAACACTTCGTCCTTGCACTCGTACCCGTCGTGTCTGTAGCACTTTTTGCAGTGTTGCATCATATGCATGCGCAAACGAAATGATATTGGGGTAGCGTTGCTCAGGCTTCTTAGCAAGCGCACGTAAAAACACTTCGTCCAGTTCTTGCGGGAGCAAGGGATTCGAGGCACTAGGCGGTGTTGGTGGGGTATGGTGATGATGATGTAAAAGTTGAGCGGCGTTTCCCTCAAAGACAGCATGACCCGTCATAAGTTGATACATCATAACTGCTAGTGCGTACTGATCGGCTGCTGGCCCCACTTTAACGGATGTTGCTAGTGAGGGATCGTCAAACTGTTCAGGAGCCATGTAGAGCGGCGTCCCAACTGAGCGATGGAGCGAACGCCCATTACGATAGAATGCCGCCAATCCAAAGTCTGCGAGCAATAGATGTGGACGCCCATGTGGAAAGATGGTCGAGAGATAGGTCGGTTGATCGGCTTTGAGTGCTCCCCGCTCAACGCGAATGAGAAAGTTCGTCGGCTTGATATCACGATGAATGATGCCGTTGTCGTGAGCACATTGGAGCGATGCCGCCGCTTGAAGCAGATAATAGCCAGCCTCTTCTGCCGAAATGGGCCAGCCAAAACCGAATTGTTGTGTGCGGCGCTGCAACCAGTTCCACAGCGACCCCTCGGACAGGTACGGCATCACAAGATAGGTGATAGGGATACTTCCACCATCCAACAATTCGTCGCCGAAGTGATAGAGCGGCAAGATGTGTTCATGTTCTAGCTCCGCGACCGCTTGTGCCTCGCGCTCGAAACGTACTGCCGCCTGCCTTCCCTCTGGCGTGTTGGGAACTGAGCGCAGATCGCCACATACCACCTTGATTGCTACTTTTCGTCCAATTCGCGCATGCTGGGCCAAATAGATGTCACCCATGCCACCGCTCTCGATGAGGCGAAGTAAGCGATACCCACCGAGCGTTTTCCCCACCAACATAGTCATCCCATATCCCTCTACAACGAAAGGTGAGAGTATAGCAATGAAAGGATACCCCTTCCACCTCAACCTCTAATCATCACCATTATCCTTCATAAAGATAGTATAGCGCGCAGAAAAAAATATATGAGACAAATGGCCTATAGAAGAGAAGATGGAGTTAAATTTTTTAAAAAAAAACAAACGTGTTTTTTCACCAATTTATTGAAAATTTGGTTTGT
>CAXUHF010000165.1:5912-10518 GCA_964250765.1 uncultured Ktedonobacteraceae bacterium
ATAGCGCCAACAAAAAAATAAATCACACAAAGGGCCTATACAAC
The DNA here is from genome assembly GCA_964250765.1 of uncultured Ktedonobacteraceae bacterium. Taxonomy (GTDB): domain Bacteria; phylum Chloroflexota; class Ktedonobacteria; order Ktedonobacterales; family Ktedonobacteraceae; genus JBBQVS01. The sequence goes on from CAXUHF010000165.1 coordinate 5,957, forward strand.
ACAACATCCAGAACATTGTGTCAAAAACACAAAAGCTTATTTTTACACAATGTACTGCATCTTCTCTTGAGAAAGAGGTTATGCGCCGAGTTGACGTAGAGCGTCGTAGGCGGCTGGCGAAAGATCGTTACGGGCATCGACGAGATTGCGCAGAACAGGAATTGCATCGCTATCTCGATACTGAACGACAAGTTGAGCAGCCGAGCGTACTACTGTGTCGCGTGGGTCGTAGAGTGCTTCACGTGCCGCGATGCGGCTGCGTATATCTTCACCTTTAGGGTCTATCCGTTTGAGAGCTTCAATGGCCTGTGTGCGAACATAGGGATCAAAGTCGCGTGTAGCACTTAGCGTACTTTCCAGTGCTTCATGCTCTCCAAATTGTCCATCTGCGCGTAAGATGGCGGCGTAGAGAATGCTCCCAGGAATGTCTTTATCGCCAGGGGCAAGATTATCGCGTCGTTTGGGCTGTTGGCCTCGTCTGTTGATGTCTACAACTCTATTTAGGAGTTGAGACATGGACGTAACAGAGCGGCGATCTCTCAGCCGAGCCAGCGTTTCACATACGCTTGCTAATGACAGAGCTTGTTCGCGGCTGGTAAGTTCACGCGTGTTATCAAGTCGTGTGAGCAGGACAGAGGTCGCACGTGGATCTCGAAGTTCGCCTAGCGTTTTCACAATGAGGGGAAATGCCTCTTCGTTGGCATCTGCAAGCGAGGCAAGCAATACATCTCTACCTGGGCCGTTCATCCACCGTTCGACCTCGTTCATCATTGGGGATGTGGCATATACGGTATCAAGAATACGTGCGTCCTGAATAGCTCCATGTGAGGCTTCAGCCCAATAGCGACCCAGAAATAAGCCAAGACGATGTAAAGCAAGTGCGGCTTGCCATGTTGGACTACGGCGTGCACCCTCAAAAAGCGCATGGGCGAGAGGTGGGAGATCGTTTTCAAGAATAAGAGGTAGCTCGTTCGCTTCTTGTTTGGGCAGAGCCATACTATCCTGTAGTACCTGTCCAAGCACAAGGGCCGCCTGCTCTGAGAGGCGTGGCGCAATATCGTTCTCTCCACGCAAATAGCTTGCTAATGGAATGGTGCGATAGATAGGGACCGCGACATAGCTTTCTAGCCCTGGTACGCGATCAAGCCCGCTCGCAAGCACAATTTCATAAAATTGCGTCTGCTTAAGTGATAGGATGGCCTCGACCACATCGACCTTTGCCCAGCCCTGCGCGTCTTTTAGTGCGGTAACGAGTACTTGTATTGCAGGCGAGATATTTTGTCGTGCTAACGACTGTGTCGCATAGAGTGAGGTGTTTGGGTCAATAGCAAGTTTACCCAACGTCTTGATAAATTCTGGTGTCTTGATTGTCCCAACACTTGTGCTCGACTTTGCGAATCCTACAGACTTGTTCGGATCGGCGCCATCCTGTGTCTTGTAGTTACCGAGCATAAGAATTGCATAACGGCGCGCACGTCCTAGAGGTGTTTCGGCGGGATTTGCCGTGATAGGCAAGTCGTGCGGTTCCTCTCGCTCAAGAATTTTGAGCCACACGGGAATCAGATTCCCTGCACGGTCAATCTCAAAAAGAGATGGAATAAGAACTGGTCGCCACTGTTGAATAGGGCCAATATTGAGCAATGGAATAATGCGCTCTGTCGTATCGTCTACTGACTGCCCACCCCAGCGTAATCCAGTGACGAGTCGTGTGACCTCGGCCCGTAGCTCGTTCAGACGGTTTTTCACATCTAGCTCATCCGCGTTTAGCTCGGTTACTGGACGCCGTGCCGCTAAATGTTCCGCCGTGCCTGTACGCTCCATTGCACGTGACGAGATTGGCACCGTTTGACGTGGCATCGTTGCTTGCATAGTATTGGATGTCGATGAAGTATCCTCTTGCTTTTCCTCTAAGTGAAGGAAGCCACTAGCACCAGCAGACTCCGTGAAGTCGCTGCCAAGAGAAGGTGTAGACTCGCTTTGCCCCAGGTTTGGTTCTGCCATAAACGTTGTCGCAGGGGACCCCTATGCCTTCAGGCTAGGGGAGGAATGCGACACTCCTTTCTCATAACTGTAGCCGTCATTTTTGTGAACAGTTCTTAGGTACTTGGGAGCCACATCAAAGCCGTTCAAGCGAAATGAAGAACGAAACCGTATTGCTATTCTTCCTTCATACATTCCCTGATACTTGCCACGTGGCACAATCGCTTTGACGATATCGCCTGTCTGAAAGCCCAAAAAGGATTTCTGACGGGCCTTGTGTTGCTTGGGAAAGCTGTACTTATCCGTGACACACATCTGTCTCCGTCCACGTCCCGTTGCCTTGATGAGCAAGGGACGTACACGCTCTATCAGGAGCGCATCAGGGGTAGAAGCACCGACACACGCCGCGTCAATCCAATGCGTTTTGTCGAGTCCTTGTGTGACTCGATTGAACTTGGTACGTCCTCCTGTTCCTGTTTCTACTGGCAAGCCCGTTTGTTTCAAGCGTTCGTACAACGCCCAACGAGTACTATTGACTGCTGATGCATCCCTGAGCGGTGCTTTGGCTTGGGCAAGAAGACGTTTCAACACATCGAGCTTGTTGTGTAAAAAGTCCTGTATATCTTGCTTGCCCTTCTTGAGATTGCATGGCTCACAGGCAAGCGTGAGGTTGCTCACTCGACTCGACCCGTGCTTCTTGCGACACTGGATATGCTCAATTTGCAATGGGACATTGGTAGCACCGCAATAGGCACACGTGCGGTTCCACTTTTCAAGGAGGTATTCCCGTAGTTCGTATCCTGCGAGCGTCCCTTGCTGATACGCAATACCGCGTATCTCTGCATTGTGCATCAACTGAGTATCAAACTTCACACGTTCCTGACTGATGGATGTGATGGGGCAAGAACGAGAAAGACGATTGACCCATGTGAGAATGTTGGCTATTCGACTCTCTAGGGACGGTGGGAGCCAGCCTTGTTTGCGTCTCCGATTGTCAAAGCGTGGCTTTCGGTAGCGTGTTTTCCGCTGTCTACGGGAATGTCTCACACTACCCCTACTCTCCAATGCTTCCTTAATGGCGTTGCCTCTATGGGTCAATTCAGCAGCCCATACGACCTCTCCTGATGCGTCGTTGACAATGGCAATACCTGTTGTCTTGCTACCAGGGTCAAGCTTCAATCGTAGGGGTTGCGTGCTAGCTTCCTCTCCCTCTTTCTTGAGGATGATGGTGAAAGGGTACCGCCTGAATACGGCGGCTTGCCCTGATGATAACAACTTTCTTGCATGTGCAGGGTGTACAGGGTCTAACGGCGTGTACATGGTATCTAGGACAAAGACATTGCTCATGTGAGCCTCCTATTGCTAGGGTAATGTCGGCCTCGACAATGTTAGCGAGAGGTTTGACGATACAAGCACTGTGCGTACCCGACGCCCTGTTTAACCTGTATCCGTAGCGGTTGGGACTGGCCTCGCATCCCAACGTACCTAATTTCTCTCGTAACGGAGGTTTCCCTGAGTCTGGTCAAGATCGGGCTTACGCTTTCACGCAAGCTCATCCCGTTCTACGGGATGGGTTCTTGACGATACCTAGAACGCATTTTTCTCAAATATGGCTTATTATACGGCGTTGCTCATATGTTGTCTACACGGACTACTTTTTCTCTTAATGAGTGGACGAGACTAAATCGTGTGTTGACTTGCCGAAAAAAGCTGGTGCATGCAGTAGTAGCAACACAGGTAGGGCTATATCAGCAATGAGACTGTAGATTAAGGTCGTCGTGCTGTAGTGAGCGATGGCGAATATGTAAGTGAGGTTAGCGAGCATGGGAAGCCAGCAGGCCCACCAAGCCCAGCGAGAGCGTTGTCGAAACGGGATTGCGACAATGATGAGAAAAAGCAGTCCGAAGACGAGTTCATGAACGGCGTATATCACCTCTAGCAGGATCACATACTGCGTGATTTTCGGTGATGAAAGCTTCGCGCTATTCCAGGCCATACCTGTAATTATATGGAATGCCTCTAAATGGTCAGAAGGAAGACCTGTTCTGACATCGGCTACCAAGTCGGAGACTGATGCAAACAGAAAGAACGCTCCAAGAAGCAGTAGGAGAATCCAGGCTATCAGCAAGTATGTCGGTTGTTTGGAAGCGATACGGTTCTGAGTTACTTGGTTTGCAGGTTCGCGTTGAATCACATCTTCTGATACACTCTCATCAGGTCTACGTTTCATAATAGTTCCTTCCATATTACTATGATTTTTGCCTCGTAAAAGTGATAATATAAGTATACCTGCATCATCATCTGCCTAGCATCCATTTAGAGGCGAAATTTCTCCCTTCTAAAAGAGAAAGTGAGAGCATCCTTGTAAGATGTCCTCACTCTTTGAACTACGAACCTTATTTGTACAACTCAGGCTCGGTTTGATTGATTTTCACTAACATACCGTCGGGACCCTCAAGCTGAAGCTGATAGCCAAAGCCTTCATCGCCTGTTGGACGCGCTATGGTTATACCGGCTTTGCGTAACTGTTTCTCAAAGTCCTCTAATGAGTCGCTGTACTCAAAATTGAGTTCGACTTTGCC
>CAXUHF010000166.1:0-2505 GCA_964250765.1 uncultured Ktedonobacteraceae bacterium
CGGCGGCGTGCCCTCCCACCCTTCTTGCGCCACCAATATTTGGGGGCGCCGAATAGGGTGTGCTTAAGCAGACCCGTACAGGAGTGTTGCTTATTGAGTATAGAGAAAGGATAAATTATCTATGACACAAAATCCTACATTTGGACCATTGCTTGCGGAGGGCAAGACAAAGAGAATATATGCTCATCCTGAGGATAGTGAACTGGCCTACATGGTCAATAAAGACCAGATTACGGCAGGAGATGGGACAAGGCGTGACGAGCTTGTGGGCAAGGCGCGTTGGAGTACGATTACAACAGCAAACGTCTTTCATCTATTGAACGAGGAAGATATCGAGACACACTTTGTGCAAAAGATCAACGATGTGACGTTGCTTATAAAGCGGTGTACGATGCTCCCGATTGAGCAGGTACAACGGCGTATTGCCACTGGTTCCTACCTTAAACGCCACACAGAGGTAAGCGAGGGCACACGTTTCGAGCCAGTGTTGGTCGAGACCTTTCTAAAAGACGATGCGAACCACGATCCACAGATATGGGAGCAGGATATTATCAGCATGGGTCTTGCCACGAAGGAAGAGATTGAGTGGATGGCGGACCAGGGACGCAGAGTCTTTGAAACGCTTGAGCGCGCCTGGAATAGTGTCAACGTGACACTGGTTGACCTGAAAATTGAGTTTGGACGCGACATGCACAACAACTTGCTGGTCGCGGACGTGATTGATAACGATAGCTGGCGGCTCTGGCCCGATGGTGACAAAACACGCATGCTTGATAAGCAGGTCTATCGCAACATGCAGGATGTCACACCAGAACAGATGCAAGGTGTCGCGGACCGTTACGCATTGGTAGCGGATTTAACAGGTAAATTACATGTATGATGTTGAAATTGCCAAGACAACGTGCATGCACGTTGTCTTGGCAATTTCAACATCATACATAATCTCATTATGAGAAGGAGACGAGCATGGAGCGACTACACGATGCTTGTGGAGTTGTAGGTATCTATACGAAGGGCAAGAGTAGTATTGATGTGCGACGCTATATTACGTTAGCACTTACCGCATTGCAGCATCGTGGTCAGGAGAGCGCGGGGATGGCGGTATATGATAGCAATGGGCAGATTGCGCACCGCGTCGGTATGGGGAAGGTCCGCGACGTGTTCAACGACTCTGGCACGAGCTTACCCGTTTCTTGTTGCGGCATCGGACATGTCCGCTATTCGACTACCGGCTCAAGTTGTGTTGAGAACGCTGGCCCATTTGTAGTGGGGGCGCGTCAAGGTGTCTATGAAGCTATTGCGGTAGCTCACAACGGCAACCTTGTCAATGGCGATGAACTGCGTGCACAGTTTCCACAGGAGACGCTATCTTCGACAACCGACAGCGAGGCAATTGCCCTACTACTGATGCGTTCAGAGGGTCAGACGCTACGTGAACGCATGATCGCCACCTTTCCACAGTTACGCGGCTCTTACAGTCTCGTTATTCTTGCCGAGGGCAAACTATATGCTATGCGCGACCCGTGGGGCATGCGTCCCCTATGTATCGGCAAAATTGGCGAGAACTGGGTTGTCGCATCCGAATCGTGCGCGATTGACCGTATCGGCGGCGACTTTATACGCAAGGTCGAGCCAGGAGAACTTATCACCATTGATGAGCGTGGCATGCACTCAGAGATACTTGTTAAATCGCCACGTCATACACTATGTGTCTTCGAGTATATCTACTTCTCTGATGCGACCAGCAAGTTGAATAACCGCTACGTCTACACGGTGCGCGAGGCACTTGGACGCGAACTTGCACGTGAACACCCTGTTGAAGCTGATTTAATCGTTCCTGTACCCGACTCCTCGGTTCCTGCAGCATTGGGATATGCTACCGCTTCCAGCACTCCTTATAGCATGGCAATCATCAAGAATCGCTACGCCGACCGCACCTTTATCAAGCCAGATCAACGCCTGCGTCAGATGGAGATCGACCTGAAGTTCAACTTCGTCAAACCACAGATCGAGGGCAAACGCCTTGTGATTGTCGATGACTCGATTGTACGCGGCAACACGATGAAGCGACTCGCAGCTGCACTGCGTAGACAGGGGGCGAAAGAGATTCACCTGCGCTCAAGTGCGCCTCCCATGCGTCACCCCTGCTACTTTGGGGTCGATATTCCACAAGAATCGGAACTCATCGCCGCAGGTCGCACAGTACAAGAGATCGCGGACTACATCGGCGTCGATAGCCTCGGCTATCTCAGTACAGCAGGATTAAGCCGTGCCATTCAATCCGCCTCACAACAACAAGTCGTGATTCCCGATAATGAGACGGCAGTTGACATGTTGCATAGCGAGTTTTGCTACGGCTGTATGGAAAAACAAGGCTGGCCCTACGACCCACAGGAGAAGATACAGATTGGTGTATCAAGCAAACGTACTAAGGTGGAACATTCTGTAAGGGCGTAACAACGGGTAGGGACCGCAGTATTAAACGGAGGGGGGGGGGGGGCGGGG
>CAXUHF010000166.1:2515-10471 GCA_964250765.1 uncultured Ktedonobacteraceae bacterium
GCAATTTCCCTGCACCCGCCCTCGCCCCGGACCGCGAACGCGACGCTGATGCCGGGCGCTGCGCGCGCCACGGCCCGCTCGATCGGCCCCCGCAGGCGCTTGTATAAACACTGCTGGCTGAAGGCGTCGGGCCCCCCCCCCCCCACTCGCCCCTCTAAAAATAGGGGTCCCTACGATAATTTTAATGTACGAGAAGGAGAACACACGATTATGCGCGTATTGGTGATTGGTTCTGGCGCGCGGGAACACGCCCTAGTGTGGAAGCTGGCACAGAGTCAGCAGGTTACGCGCATCTACGCCGCTCCTGGCAATCCTGGTATGCTGGATATCGCAGAGTGCGTGCCGCTTGGGGCCTCACAACTTGGCGAACTTGCTACATTCGCGGAAAAAAACGCCATTGATCTGACCGTTGTTGGGCCAGAGATTCCGCTTGTCGCAGGCATTGTCGATGTCTTTCAACATCGGGGGCTACGTATCTTTGGACCCGATATGGCGAGTGCTGCGCTTGAGGGCAGTAAAGCTTTTGCGAAAGAACTGATGACCTCGGCGGGTATTCCAACTGCACAACATCGTACCTTCACGAACGCGGACGAAGCCTTCGCCTATCTCGCGCAACATGGTGCACCTGTCGTTGTCAAAGCTGATGGCAACGCGGCAGGTAAAGGCGCGATTGTCGCGCTCGATATGCTCACAGCCCAGAATGCGCTGAAACAGATGATGATTGACCGTGTGTTTGGAGCGGCAGGTGATAGCGTTGTCATCGAGGACTACCTGGAAGGCGACGAAATCAGTGCTACCGCGATCTGTAGTGGCAGACACTATTTACCCCTGACGCTGACACAGGATCATAAACGCGCCCTTGATAATGATAAAGGCTTAAACACAGGTGGCATGGGAGCATTCGCGCCACTAACATTTGTGGGAGAAGAGCAAGAGACGCAGATTTGGCGTACCATCACCGCAAATACACTAGACGCACTGCAAGCTCGTGGTCTTTCTTTCTCAGGTGTTCTCTATACAAACATAATGCTCACTCAAGATGGTCCAAGAGTGCTTGAATACAACACACGCTTTGGCGACCCTGAGACACAGGCCATGATGCTCCTCATGCGTGAGGATGTTCTCAATGTACTCAATTTCGACGAGATATTGCCTATCAAACGCAACACGCTCTGGCATTCCGGTTCAGCCGTATCTATCACGCTTGCGTCTGGTGGCTATCCCGGTGCTTATCGTTCAGGCATACCTATAATGGGCGTAGAGAATGCAAATAAACTAGAGGGTGTGCAGGTGTTCCACGCTGGAACTGCCCTCAAGGATGGACAGTTGGTCACGGCTGGTGGGCGTGTTCTCAGCGTCACAGCACGCGGCAACGATTTGAAAGATGCGGTGCAAAGAGCATATGAAGCCGTGAACTATATAACATTTGAGGGCATGCACTATCGTAAGGACATCGCGCATAGAGGGCTGTAACACCCTGTCATCCTTAATTTGATTCCAGGTCGTAGGGTCTAATTCTATTACACCCTGTGGGCAATTGATTCTGTCCACAGGATTGATGAAACGTAGCAAATATCCTGCCAACATGTTCAAATGCTCACAGGATGTAATAGAATTAGACCCCTACAGAACGTTTCATATCGAAAATGTAGAAAACCGTGAAGACAACTTAATTCACAGCCTCTTTATAACGACGTAACACTTCCAGATGTTGTTGTACAGACGTAAATCCAGCATTCATCGTGCTAAGCGAGATATGTGTCGCGCCAAGATCACGCCATGCCTGTGTTTGACGAACCCACTCGTCAACATCCCCATCGGCGGCATTCATGCGTGCCTCGATACCAACAGCACTTAGCTCGCGTCCAGCCTCTTTGATGTAGCTCCGAAGGCGTTCTACGGTTTCACGCATCTTATCGTCGGGTGGGCCAAGTGGAAACCAACCATCGGCTAGGCGTGCGGTACGACGTAGCAATACATCCGCGCTTCCTCCTGTCCAGATAGGAATCGAGCGATGAGTAGGAAGTGGATTTAGTCCTGCTTCAGTAATTGTGTGATATGTTCCTTTATAGCTGATCACTTCACGACTCCACAAGAGGCGTAACACCTCGATCTGCTCCTCGATGACACGACCTCGCGTATGAAAGTCCTCGCCAAGAGCTTCATACTCGACTGGATTCCAGCCCACACCTATACCAAGGCGCAGCTTTCCACCCGTTAATACATCCACCTCTGCTGCTTGTTTCGCTACGAGTGCGGTCTGGCGTTGCGGCAAGATAATAACCCCTGTCACCAGTTCGAGTTGTGTGAGTGCCGCGAAATAGCCAAAGAGCACAAATGGCTCATGAAACAAGTCTTTCTCTGTGTAGCCTTTCCACCCTGGACGATTTGTAGGGTCGGCACCCAGTACATGGTCATACACCAACAAATGCTTATAACCCAATCCCTCTACCGTCTGTGCGTACTCGCGCAATACAGCAGGGTCGGGCCCAATCTCGTTCTGCGGAAATGTCACGCCTATTTGCATATCAGGTCTCCTCATTGATCAATGTTTACACCATCATATGCAATCATGATAGCATTCACCCTATACGTCGTCCAATAACCTTTGATTATCAGCAAGTAAAAATGTAAGAAACACATACACATTCTCATGTATACATTTTCATGTTATGTATAAATTGGGCAAGGGCACAATTTTTTGTGTTACGTTAACGTCTATGCTTCTGCACGTACCACACGCCCCACCAGGAGAAGAGCAATAGGCTCACGGCGAGCAATCCGATAAGCTGGTTGAAGCCGACGAATTGCGCGAAGACGCCCGCGAAGAGCAAGACAGGGATAGAGCCGATACTGTAGAGCATGTACTGAAAGGCCAGCACACGAGCACGACTCTCCTCTGGTGCGCGTTCCTGCATCATCGTTTGTGTTGGAATGTTGACGGTTGCGATTGCTGCACCCAGTGCAAGCACAATTACTACAATCGCAAGAACTAATAGTGGTGACTCGGCTCCGTGTCGCGAGTCAAGCAATGAGGCAACCCATTCTGAGGCAGGTAGTGCAACGAAACCAATCGCTAATGCGATAAAGCCGATCGTGGTGAGACGCAATGTAGCAATGTGTTTTGCGATACGCGGCATCAATACTGAGGCAATAATCAAACCAACGGCGGCGGGTGCCAGGATTAGCGACATATCGGCAGCTGGTCTATGCAACACCTGCTGCACAAAGGTACCCGCGAGTTCGCCAATCAGCAACATGATAATGCCCACAACCGAGAGTTGGATTACAGAAAAGAATAGCAAAGGATCAATACGAATCGTGTGCCAGCCCTCAACCGTATCATGCCACAACGTCTGAAAGGTCTGCCGTAGATCAATTCGTGTACCTTTGCCGAGGTGTACATCTGTATGCTGCTCATGAAACGCATCTTTAGGAATGAGCAGAATCAGGACCGCACATACGATATATAACACGGCACTGACGACGAACAGCATATCAATGGACTGCACATGAATAGCAAAAAGCGTAAACGGCGGAAAAAGCGTGGCTACCACACGTCCCAGCAATAAAAAGCCAAGTGCTTGCGATACCGTAATCGAGATATTGAACAGCGAGAGCGCAGGCAACAAATCCTTTTCCCCTACAAGGATAGGAATAGATGACCCCTCGGCTGGCACAAAGAACTGTCCAATCAACGAGGCCAGATAGGAAAGTATGTAGAGAGGCCAAAGGCTCGAACGGTCTGTCCACAGCGAAATAACAAGCAGAACCATCGTTCCCATGCGTAACAGGTTCGTCACCCATAGCACCAGCCGTTTGTCCAAGTGATCCACAATCGAGCCAGCCACTGCGCCAAACGGTATCGCAGGTAGCGTAAACGAGATAATCGCCAGTCCCACCATGAACACTGAATGCGTCAGGTCCGTAACCAGCAGCACCACACCAAAGTTGACCGCATTAAGGACGGTCAATGAGGTAAGTTGTGCTACCCACAACAGCAAAAAATTGCGATTTTTGAGGACACGCCGAAAGCTGGCAATGTTTTGTGAATCGTCATGCTCTTCTGAAGCGGGTGTGACATCTTTAGGTTGCTGGTCCGTTTGCGTGGACATGAAATATGTGTCCTCTCTGGATTGGGTGGCTATCGCCTATTATGGATATGAAACATTTATATGGAACGAAACCTCTGTACGGGTCTGCTTCAGCACACCCTCTTAGCGATTGACAACGTAGGATGTGCTGAAGCAGACCTGTACAGGAATTATTATCTATCTCATATCATACCGCAAATCTGGACAAAAACCATGTGGCGATTGACCTATATTCCACCAATTTTCCTAGAACCTTCCATTTTTACCATTTATGCGATATATTTGTTTATAGCACGATTTTGAGATACTTTACCGATAAATGAGGGAGTCGGTTTCCTTTTTGCACGATACACTTGTTGTTGAGATAAGCAAAAAATTCTCATTACGTCGTGTCATCTCTTCTCCTCGCTTCCTATCGCCTTATATCAGGAAGCACGCGGTACAGCCATTTTTTGTTGAAAACATCACAACGAATTGGAGCAGTCTATGACTCAAAAAAGGGGAATTTTTGCTCGCGGCCTATCACGCTTTTCACTTCTCTCGCTTGTAGCGGTTCTTGGCGTTGCACTCCTAGCCATTCCTTCGACCGCCTTTGCCGCAACCTCCGCCAATCCGCTTGTCAAACTACCCGATAGCAGCGCACCATTACTTCAAGCCTCAAAGACGATTGGACGTCATAATGCAAGTGCTTCGATGACCATTGGTCTTGTATTGAAGACAAGCAATTTAGACCAGCAAATGAGCTTGTTGCACTCGTTATACAATCCCGCAAGTCCCTCATATCATCAGTGGCTCTCAACAGGTGAATTTGATGCTCGTTTCGCACCCGCCGCTAGTGATGTCGCGGCAACAACGAATTATCTGACAAGTCAAGGTTTACATCTGGTCAGTTCACCAAGTTCAACTTTGTTGCTGGCAACAGGTTCAACGCGACAGGTTGAGATTGCATTCCACACCACGATCAATGACTATGTTGACGCAAATGGACAGCAGTTTTTTGCCAATAGCACCTCCCCTCAGGTGTCTGCTAACATTGCTCATAGTATGGTTGGAGTGCTTGGCTTGACTAGCTATGCTAAAGCACGTAACAACGCAATACCAGATGCGGGTCCCAATCTATCATTTCCATATGGTGGTGGTCCCTATGGACGTGGTCTCACTCCCTCACAAACGGCAGGTATCTACGATATCAATTCTGTATACAAGAAACTCAGTGATAAAGGTCAAGGGACAACGCTTGGCTTGTTCGAGCTTTCTGGCTATACACGTAGCGATATTGCTGGTTACACAAAGACCTTTGGTCTACGTAACGTGCCTTTCATGGACAAAAATATACTCGGCGGCCCCATCGCCGTAGGTGGTTCGGTTGACTACGGTGCGGCTGAGGTCGAGTTAGACATCGAGTTACAGATTGCTACGGCTCCTAGTGCGAAGAAAATTCTGGTTTATAACGCACCCAACACTGAACTTGGTGCCATTGCTGCATACCTGCAAATTGCAAAGGACAACCAGGCTGACTCGGTAAGCAGTAGTTGGGGACAATGCGAATATACTACGACTACTACCACGCGCATAGAAGAGTTGCAAGCCTTTACGCAAATGGCAACACAAGGTCAGAGCATTTTTGCATCTGCTGGTGACAGTGGTGCTTATAGCTGTGGTCCTGGTCTCGGTCTGACAGGCAAGAATGCCCTACAGGTACTTGATCCCGCCTCCAATCCATTCATGACGGGTGTTGGTGGCACTGCATTCCGCAAGATCAATCAGGGACCAGTCACATTCAATCCTGGCTCTAACCCCAATCCCAGCTATCCAGGCGCATCGTCAGAGTGGGTATGGCTCAGTCATTGTCCTACTACCGACAATTGCGAAGGCGGCGGTGGTGGTGTAAGCCGTGTATGGGCAAGTTCTGACTACGTGGCATACAATGGTGGCATCTTGCCCGGCATTGTCAATGCAGGTAGTCAGACGGGAGCGTACTGTGGACAGACGGCGGCTAATCTGTGTCGTGAAGTTCCTGATGTCTCTCTCGACTCTGATCCAGGTACTGGCTATGCCATTTACTGCACAAACGTCCCTGGTGGTTGTGCGGATCCCACGTACTCCGTCAAGGGCTGGACACGTTTCGGTGGCACCTCCTGCGCCGCACCGATCTGGGCAGGTGTTGCGGCCCTCTACGACACCTACCATCATGGACGTGCTGGCCTGTTCAACTACCTCGTCTATCCATATGACTCAACGGCTGGTTATGCCAATCAGTTCCACGATATCACTAACGGGAACAATGGCTATTATCCAGCAACTCGTACCTATGATCTCGCTTCTGGCCTCGGCACTCCCGATGTCTATCGCCTGATCAAACCGTAACATTGTTGATTTTTACAAAAAAAGGCAAATTAGCCCCGAAACCCCCACAATACCAATTTTTTTAAAAAAACGGCAAATGCCGCGCTAACGCGGCACATTGCCCTTTTTTGTCAAAATCAACCCTTCCATTTTCACCTATCTATATGGTATACTTGGCTTAGCGTCAGTTCTCATTAGATGAACATATATGACGTGAAGAGGCCGCGTTGACTCCCCTCTGATATGGTATCAGTTGCAACGAGGCACCAAGCGATAGCTTCTTTTTTCATAGAAGGGTAACAGGGATGAGCCTGTTACAGAAGCGAAAGGGGTATTCCTTCATGGCACGCGTTGCGTTTGAACACGTCTACAAAATCTTCAACAAGACCGAAGTCGTCCACGATATCAGTATTGACATCAAGGACAAAGAGTTTCTGGTTCTCGTCGGGCCATCCGGTTGTGGCAAGAGCACTTGCTTGCGTATGGTTGCAGGACTTGAGGAGCCAACCGACGGCGATATCTACATTGGTGATCGCGTCGTCAACGGCGTTGATCCTAAAGACCGCGACATTGCAATGGTTTTCCAGAACTACGCGTTGTATCCCCACATGACCGTCTTCGACAACATGGCCTTTGGTCTCAAACTACGCCACTTCCCCAAAAACGAAATCAACAAGCGTGTAGAAGAGGCTGGTAGTATCCTGGGCCTGGAAGCGTTGCTCAAGCGCAAACCAAAAGAGCTTTCTGGTGGACAACGCCAGCGTGTCGCACTTGGTCGCGCTATCGTCCGCGAAGCACAAGTGTTCTTGATGGACGAGCCACTTTCTAACCTTGATGCCAAACTGCGTGTTGCCACACGTGCCGAAATCATCAAGTTACACCAGCGCATTCAAACAACGGTTATCTATGTTACACACGACCAGACCGAAGCTATGACGATGGGTGATCGCATCGCTGTTCTCAATGGCGGCATCATTCAACAACTAGGCGCACCACAGGAACTATACGATCATCCCGCGAACCTCTTTGTAGCAGGCTTTATTGGTTCACCATCAATGAATTTCTTCCCTGGTGCAAAGGTTGCGACTGACAATGGTCTCAAAGTCATCTTGGAGGGTGTGGGTCAAGTCCCCGTTCCTGCACTGTATGCCGACCGCGCGAAAGCTGCGTCAGGCCGAAATCTGACTTTTGGTATTCGTCCATCACATCTCGAAGATGCCGCAGTGGTAAGAGACAGTGCCGTAGAAGGCGTCGAGAATTCAACCATTGAGGGCAATGTCGATGTGGTTGAGAACCTCGGCAACGAGTTACAGGTCTACTTGACCGCCGCCGGACGTACCGTTACTGCCACGCTCAGCCCACGCTCCAGCGTTACTCCTGGCAAGCGCGTTCGACTCTTCGTCGATAGCGATCACATTCACCTGTTCGACACGGATAGTGGCGAATCCATATTCTAAATGCTGTCAGGTGTTAGGGAGTAATACCAGCCAGTATACACAAAACAAGCGTCCATTCC
>CAXUHF010000167.1:0-10460 GCA_964250765.1 uncultured Ktedonobacteraceae bacterium
TGTCACGAGATAAGAAAACTCGGATCGAGTCAACTGAGCTAGTGATACTGGAAAACGAAAGAGCCAGGCACCTATGCCTCTTGGATATTGCGTAAATTGGTCAAAGTGACAGGTATCTGTCATGTTAAATGGCACCGAGACTACGCATTGTTGTGGTACAAAGGGTGCAGCAATCCAACGAAGTAGATGCCGACCACGCGTAAGCCGAAGCGGAACTTGGTTTGCATTCGCAATACTAGGTAAGTGCGTTATCTGTCTGCCATCAATAAACAACCGACCCCATGTCGGGTTCGCGTCGAAATAAAACAATTCAACGTTTGGCCCTGCATTTACACTTGATGTCGTTACAGGAGGAATAAATGTTTGTACAAGACGATTGCGCATAGGCGCATAACTACTCAAAAGCACAAACAAGAGCAGAGTAACAACACTCGCCGTTACAAGCAGTTGTATGCGACGTTGCTGCATTGTAACACGTGATGCAGGATGTGTACGTGTCTCTGATACAGCAAAGAGGTTTTGTTCAGAAGCATCGTCAAATATATCTTCGTCAGCTAAATCGACGATTTCAACATTCAGATCGTTTTCTTCGTCTATGTTTGCTATTTCAAACTCAAAATCGTCTTTCTCGTCCACGCATAGTTCTTTCTATCTGTGCAACTTGCTCTATTCGTAATTATAACTCAAAAGAGAGGATGCGCGGTATTGTAGTTGTATCACAATACCGCGCATCCTCTCTTTTGAGTTATGTTACATTATCTATGCGCTTTTGATGCTCCACACGCCGTAGTCACCGACGCATTGCCCTGCATTATCTTGAGAACAGTAGTTTCCAACAACGTTTCCATCTCGCCGTACGACACCATCAAAGAACAATGGCAACTGCCCATCTCGTTTGACTGTAAACAAGAAATGCTGCGACGTATCAAGTACACCTGTAAACAACCCTTCGTTGTGCAGCCCAATAAAGTAGCCTGTAACACTACTATTGTTTTGTGAAATACCTGTAAGTGTCATATCCGTTGTTTCATTCGTGGCGATGTCATGAGCAGTACCACTATACGGTCCCGTAACATTTGGATATGATGGGTCGATGGTAGGTGTAACAACAGGATTGTTTGTGGTGATAGCAACATGTTGCGATGTACCAGTCCCGTTTTGCAAACCTACTTTATAATAGCCAATGCCAAGTATAGCTCCCACAACAATCGCAATTGCTAAAAACGCGAGCAACGCAATTTCTGTGCCACTCGTGCGAAACGCTTTGCGCGGTGGTACAACGATAGGTCCAGTAGAACGCTCTTCACGCTGTTCTTGCTCTGTTTCAGTCGCATAAGGTTGCGATGGAGAAACATCGTCCGTCAAAACAGGTGTTTGTAATGCTTGCCAGAACGCCTCTACAGTTGCAAAACGTGCCTTGCCATTAATCGACATGGCCTTGTGAATAGCTTCGGCAACATAGTCTGGTAATGATGGTACATACTCCTGAATGGGTACGAGAGGATCACTACTTGTACCAGCAATCTTTGTTACACGCTGTAACGAGTCAACGGGTGTAACACCCGCGAGCATCGTGTAAATTGTTGCAGCTAGACCATATACATCAGTACGCAAATCAGTACCAATGGTATATTGTTCTGGTGCTCCATATCCTGGCGAACAATGGCGTACTGCTGTCGTCGTGGAGTCAGACGTAAATTCCTTTGCAATGCCGAAATCTACAAGCATAGACTGCTCGCTTACAGTCGGCACAATGATGTTCGCAGGCTTAATATCACGATGGATGATTGGCGGTTCTTGACCGTGTAAATAACCTAGTGCGTCCACGATGGGAGCAAGCAACGTGAACACTTGCGCTAATGGGAAACGCTTATCCGCTTGCTGACGACGCAATACCTCTAAGTTGGGTCCTTCGATATAATCCATGAGCATATATGTCTTGGCATCGTCTTCAGTGATCTGATGCACATGCGGCAATGCTGGATGATCGAGTCGTTTTAGTACCTTACACTCGAAGGCAAACTTATTCTTTTCTTGTCTATCGAAATCGGTAAGCTCTTTCAGCGCGTAGTGTTTGTCTTCATCCTGCTCATCTCGCACGAGATAGACAGCACTAAAGCCACCTTTGCCCAGTAACTCCTCTACCACGAAACGCTCTTGTATAACAACTCCTGCGGAGCGGAGAGATTGTACATCTTGCACGGAACACCTCGAAACATGTGGTGTGGGGGGAACCCAACATATCGACTAGCACTCATTGCCATTCACCTGATACTACGCTTTTATGAGAATTTCAGATTACTTGAAGCAGTAGTCCAGAGGATGCATAGGGTTCATTATAAACAGTAATCCAATAAAATTCTCGTTACGTACTCCACTACAGAAAGAATACTGAGAGAAAGAGGAGATCGACGATGCGTCAGCATATAAAAAAGTTTGCCAGTCTTTTCCTTATAGGCAGTGTATTTGCGTTACTCGCGCTTTTTAGCATGCGTCCCCCAGCCGTTCAAGCTGAGAGTATGGCCTACATTCGCGTTATTCATGCATCACCCGATGCTGGTATCGTCGATGTGTTTGTAGACGGCAACAAGTTGCTGAGCAGTTTTCAATTTGGTGTTGTCACGCCCTACGTACCACTACCAGCAGGCGGGCACAAGGTTCAAATTAGTCTTATTGGTACAGGTGTCAATGCGGCAGTCATTACACAAACGATCACAGTGAGTGCAGGCACACCCTATACAGTTGCTGCGCTTGGCACAAAAGCGTCAGGATTTTCTCTTGCGGTCTTCACAGATAACAATGTCGTTTCCACGAAAGATGCGAAACTACGTATCTATCATCTTTCCCCAAATGCGTCGGGTGTGAATGTATCGAATGGTTCCAGCACTATTGCCAGTGGCCTAACCTATCAAACGGCGAGTAACTACGTCAATATAGCTTCTGGCTCCTATACACTCAACGCTGCTCTTTCACCAAGTCAGGCTCTTTCACTCAATGCAAGTATAAAGCCGTGGACAGTAACGAGTGTCTTCGCTATCGGCGTCGTCAGTGGCACTCCCCCGATTCAACTCATTTCGACACAAGTCGCGGGCGTCCCCGGTATGCCTGGAACGGGCAGTGATCCAAACGCAGTCAGCACAACGACACAACCGCTCGGTCCCTGGATGTTGGGCATCGTTTTCTTCCTTGCAATCATGGCAAGTTGCGCGACGCGCCACTACGCAACGCGTGTCCGTGCGTAAAGTAAAATAACAACTGTAGGGGTCTAATTCTATTACACCCTTTTGGCGATAAACTATGTTGGAGGACATGTTGGAACGTTTCATCAATTCTCTAAACGTTCTCAATCGCCAAAAAGGTGTAATAGAATTAGACTCCTATAGTTGTGCTTATGCACTCGTTAAAATAGCATTCCATACGAGTTCAGATGCTAGTAGGTACATCAAATATGATATATGCTGTTCATACGTCGTTGCACGATAACCATTTTTCTCCAATTTCTTTTTCTACATCTACATCGTAAAACTTAGCTAATAAGAGCACCTGACAAAAAACGTCTGCCACTTCTTTGTTAAATTCAGCTTGGATTTCTTCAGAAGATTTTCCTTTGGTTCGAGCTTTTCCTGTAAGCATAAGATAGGACTGAATAAGTTCACCTACCTCTTCCTGTAATTTTAGGAGAAACCATGTAGCATCTCGTTCTATATTGAATTTCTCCGCATATACCCGTGAGACTTGTTCCACTTCCTCTGATAGTTGTTTCACATCCATTTACGTTTGCCTTCCCTTTAACTATTTCATATAATCAGCAAAGCCTGTACATTAATATGGTAAACTACTTCTATCTAGCTTTAGAACATCAGCTATCTCTTGCATATAGGATGCACTTAATTTTAGGAGAACAGCAATAACAATGTTAAAAACTATCGGCACACTACAATCAATACAAGTCGGCACACCGCACCACTATGGTACAGAAGGTGCAACAAACATTCTACAGCGTCCCTATAATACTTCGTTTGTACGTACACCTGATACACAATCACGTTGGCTCTACACAACACATCTCGAAGGCAATGAGCAGGCTGATAAAAAGAATCATGGTACACTTAATCAAGCTGTTCTACTATATGCGGCTTCACACTACCCTGTCTGGCAAGTGGAGTTAGGTCAGCAGGAGATCGGACCAGGTGGTTTCGGCGAAAACTTTACCGTGACTGGCCTCTCTGAGGAAACGGCATGTGTTGGAGATATCTATCTATTAGGTAATGCGCGTATTCAGGTCACAGGGCCGCGCTATCCCTGCACAAAGATTGAGAAACGCTGGTGTATGGCAGGGTTGACTAATAGTGTCGCGGAAACTGGTCGCACAGGTTGGTATTGTCGTGTGTTGCAAGAGGGAGAGGTACAGCAGAATATGCCTATCGTCCTCATAGAACGTCCATATCCTCAATGGACAATGGCATTGGTCAACGATTTTGGTCATAATCGGAATGCTGATGTAGAGCTGGCTCGCTCACTCGCGGAGTGTCCACTACTCGCCGAATTCTGGCAGGAGTTGATTGTCGAGCGCGCACTGAAATCACATGAGAAGCAAGCCATTAGCTAGCAACATTGACATTCACTTTTTTCTCGAACACAAGAATTTTGACCAATAAAAATGTGAAATGTTATACTAATGTTAAAGTAGTTTTGCATTGCTAGGAGGTGTCTTCATGGCCTATCAAATGAATGTCACACTCAGCGACCAAGAGTATACAGCCCTTAAAGCAGAAGCTGCAAGAAAAGGTAAACCTCTCGATGCCTTTCTTCATGAAGTACTCGCTCAACATATTCAACCATCGTTAGAGATAAAAACACACTCTCTTACTCGCCAAGATGTCCAAAGCTACCTCTATCAACAAGGCGTCACTGAGTATATTCCCACCAACGAGTTAAATACTCAGGAGGAAGAGGCTGAACGAAAATATTTAGCGCAACTCTTTGGACAAGGGAAATCAGTCTCAGAGATGGTGATTGAAGACCGAGGTCCACTATAATGGGAAGCTACTTTCTCGATACTTCGGCAATTATCAAGAGATATGTCGATGAAATTGGTAGTGAATGGGTGACAGCAGTTTGCCAGCCAAATATAGAGAACACTATTATTATCTCTCAATTACGTTAGTAGAAGCTGTAGCAGCATTTTGTCGCAAAGCACGGGAACAACAACTTAGCCAACGCATAAGCGAAACTGAACGAGACAAAATTATTGAAAGCTTTCGTCAACATGCAAAAAGGCAGTACAACATGGTACGCGTTGTTCCTACCATCTATACGAAAGCTGGCGAACTATGCCGTATCCATAGATTGCGAGCTTACGACGCAATGCAACTAGCTTGTGCTCTTAAAACACTTACAACCCTTGCTCCGCTCGAAATAGTTCCTATATTCGTCACTGCCGACATTAATCTTTTGAACATTGCTCATGCCGAAGGGCTGGGCATCGAGAATCCAAATACTTATTGACAAGAGCAAAAATGAGAACATACTAGTTCACTGGTATTATCAGAGACAGGCACAAACGCTAAAAAATATACTTCTATGAAGCGTTAGCTAGCAACATTGACACTCACTTTCTCGGATAGTTACAATATGAGATAGTATAGGAAACTATGTAGTTTCTCTCACTTCCCAACGTCCTATATATACGCAGAAGATGAGGCACATATTCGATGAAGATGTTTGTTTGCATAAAGCAGGTACCCGACCCCAATACAACGGTCAGCAAACTTGACCCGAACACCAAACGCCTTGTGCGTAGCGGTGTCTCCCTCGTGCTTGACCCTGGCGACGAAAGCACTATTTCGGCAGCGATCAAGCTGCGTGACACGGTAGGGAACAGCGAACTTACCGCAATCAGTATGGGACCCGCTACGGCACAAGAGGCCATGCGTCGCGCCCTCGCTATGGGTGCTGATCGCGCTATTCTTGTGACAGACCCCGCACTTGCAGGCTCTGATGCTATCAGTACTGCACGTGTCTTGGCTGCCGTGCTCAAAAAAGAGGGCGCAGAACTCGTTTTCTGCTCTACCGAAAGCACCGACGGTTACACAGGTATGGTGCCCGCAGGCATCGCCGAATTTCTCGGTCTACCACAATTAACCTTCGCACGCGAAATTCAGATTGAAGGCTCGAAAGCGGTCATCAAACGCGTTACACCAACTGGCTATAAGACAGTCGAGTCACCCATTCCTGCCGTTGTGACTATCGCTAGTGGTTCTTATGAAGCGATTTATCCAACGATGAAGGGTATCATGGGTGCAAAGAAAAAGCCCTTCACACAACTTGCTCTCAGTGATCTTGGTATTGATGCAGCACAAGTCGGTGAAGCTGGGGCACGCGAGCGCGTCTTGACTATTGGCTCAGCTGAGGCTCGTGCAGCAGGTCAGATTGTCAAGGATGATGGCAACGCAGCACAAAGCATCGCTGACTTCTTACAGCGTTATCAGTTGCTCTAGTACACACGAGGAGAAAAGATATGGCAAATACAACCTGGGTACTGATCGAACTGGATAACGGTAAACCTGTTCGTTCATCATTAGAGGTGCTTGGCAAAGCAGCGAAACTAGGACGCGCCGAAGCCGTTGTGCTTGGTGCCGCCGCCGCAGAGGTTGCTCCCACGCTTGGTATATATGGCGCGGAAAAAGTTTATGTTCATGCCGATGCAGCCTATGATAACTATCTGACACTACCTGCCGTTGAGACGCTTAGCAGCCTTCTTCAGCAACATCAGCCCTCAATTCTCTTGCTTGCCACGACCTATGATATGCGAGACATTGCGGCCCGCCTTAATATACGCAACGATATGGGTCTCATCACCGACGCTACCGACCTCTCCTTCGCGGATGATGGTGTCCGAGTGATTGTTCCGTGGGGTGGCGAAACGGTTGTCACGGCAACACATCCTCATGGTGGTACAGGTATCGTCCTCACACGTCCAAAGGCATTCGGCTTAGAGCAATACGAGGGGCGTACTCCTGAAATCGAGACAATTAACTCATCCATTAGTGCAACATCACAAACTATTAAGATTATCGACACCGTTGATGTCGCAAGTGATGGACCAGCTCTTGAAGATGCCGCGGTTATCGTCAGTGGTGGGCGTGGTCTTGGTAAAGCCGAAAACTTCCACTACATTGAGGAACTTGCCACAATTCTCGGTGGTGCTCCTGGTGCTACACGTGCTATTGTCGATGCTGGCTGGCTGCCTTATAGCTATCAGGTTGGACAGACAGGAAAAACCGTTAAACCTACCTTATATATCGCGGCTGGTATCAGTGGTGCCATTCAGCATCTCGCGGGTATGAAAGGTTCCAAGTACATCATCGCCATCAACAAAGACGAACACGCTCCCATCTTCGCCGTCGCCGACTACGGCGTCGTTGGTGATGCCGTCACTATTCTGCCTAAGCTCACGGAAGAAGTGAAGCGACGTAAAGCATAACGTTTGTAGGAGGACATAATGATGTATGTCCTCCTTTCAAAACCTGATGTATAATAGGGCGCAGAGTGTTAATACAAAAGGGAGGCAATATATGTCAAACACACTCGATAAAATTTACACGCTTGCCGAAAAGCTCTCGCCCCAAGATCAGCAATTAGCCTTAGAGATGATTGAGGAGCTTGCTCAAACACATCAAAAACGTTCATCACTCTCAAAGCTACCACCTGGTACTCCTGGTTCTGCAATAACACGATTCACACTGTCACCAGAAGATGCTGAAGCAATGGAACGCGCAATAAATGAGGAGCATTTTCAAACGCATCAAGTAAGTTCATCAAAGCTACCACCTGGCACATCAGGCAAAGATTTGCTCGCTCTAAAATTTTCGATGTCACCCGAAGATATTGATGCTATGGAAAAGGCGATAGAGGACTGTGAAAGAATTGAGCCAGACGAAGATTGGCTATCTGCTTGACACGAATATACTCATCTTCTTACTAAGAAAAGACGCAAGTATTGCCAAACGTGTCCTTCAGGAGACGCAACTTTACACATCAATCATAGTATTAGGTGAACTTCATTATGGAGCAGAACATTCTACTAACGTTGTAGAAGGTCTTTCTGACGTAAACGAGATACAGCAGACGTTAGCCATTCTAATAGCCGATAGTACAACAGCAAGCATTTATGGACGGATTAGACATGAGCAAGCAAAGAAAGGTCAAATGCTTCCTGACAATGACCTTTGGATAGCTGCGACGGCCCTACAATATGGCCTCACATTAGTTACACGAGATCATCATTTTACCTGGATTACCGATCTTATACTTGAACAGTGGTAATTTGGAACGGAGACAATCATGACACCCCCTGCTATTTCACCCACCGGGGGATTATTTGGCACCATACTCTTTGTGCTGCTCTTCCTGGGAGCGTTGGTTCTCTTTGTCATTCGCGCTGGTATGCTGGTAACGTTGCTGGCAAAGGCGCGTCGAGAGAATCGCACAGATCACATCGACGACCGTTTTGGCGAAATTTTCACGGTTGTGCTGGGTCAGAGTGCTGTGCTACGTGATCCAATTCCTGGTATCGCGCACTTTTTCACCTTCTGGGGCTTTATCGTTATTCAGTTTGGTCTACTCAACCTCATTCTTGGTGCCTTTAATGGCTCACTGCCTCTACTTGGTGATAATCGCGTCTTCGCATCAGTACTCGACTTCTTTGTCGTCTTTGTACTGCTAGCACTCGTCGTATTCGCTATTCGGCGTGGTATCTTTCGTCCCAAACAATTGAATAGCAACTTGCATGGTCCGTGGGATGGCTTTATCATCCTGGGACTGATCGCACTTGTTGTCATCACACTTGCGCTCGTCGAAGGCTTCGAGTATGCGGCAAGCAATGGAGCAGCATGGTCCCCTATCGGTATGCTCTTTGGTCCGCTCTTGGCAAGTCAAGGCACACAGGCAGATATCATCTGGTTTCGCCTCTTCTGGTGGCTTCACATCGCTACTGTGCTCGGCTTCCTGATTTACCTGCCACGCTCCAAGCACCTGCACCTGATGGCGACACCATTCAACGTTTTCTTCCGCAACTACAAGCCGCGTGGTGCTCTGCCTCTCCTTGAAAACATCGAGGAGCGCGAGGATTACGGTGTCTCAAAATCTGAGCAATTCACCTGGAAACAACTGCTTGATGGCTATGCGTGTACTGAGTGCGGACGCTGTAATACCGTCTGCCCTGCCAGCAACACAGGCAAGCCACTTTTTCCAAAAGAGATCATCCTGGGCGTCAAAGAGGCTTTGTTTGTCGAGAGTCCCGCGATTCTTGGTGAAAAGTCGCTCTATAGCAAACTAGGCGTTGCGGGCGTCAAAGAGGACAAGACTCCAGAAGAGATTTCTGACCATCATAAACCTATGGTTGGTGGCATTATCTCAAATGACGCACTGTGGGCTTGTACAACGTGTATGGCGTGTATGGAGATTTGTCCGGTTGCCATCGAACATATTCCCAAGATCGTCGATATGCGCCGCCATCTTGTGATGGAGGAGGCAGATTTTCCAGAGGAAACCGTTTCTGTCCTTAATAATATCGAGCGCAACGGCAATCCGTGGGAAATCAGCAACGATACACGCGCGGACTGGGCTGCGGGTATGGAAATTCCCTTATTAGCCGAAAATCCTGAAGCCGACGTACTCTATTGGGTTGGCTGTATGGGTTCGTTCGACCAGCGTAACAAGAGTGTCGCTACATCTGTTGCGAAGGTGCTCAAAGCGGCAAACGTCAACTTTGCTATTCTTGGTCCCGAAGAGTCGTGCACAGGCGATCCTGCGAGACGCATTGGTAACGAATACCTGTGGCAGACGCAGGCGCAACAGAATATCGAGACACTCAACGGCTACGGCTTTAATACTGCTGACGATGGACACTCTGCCGCGAATGGTTCAAGTGGTGGACATACTGCCATTACGACGAAGAAACGCACAGTGCTTACTGCATGTCCACACTGCTTCAACACAATCAAGAACGAGTATCCGCAACTTGGTGGCAACTACGAAGTGGTACATCACACGCAGTATATCGACTCGCTCTTAAGTAACCAGAAAATCCAGCTTCCCGAAAGCTTTGACCAGCGCAAGTTGACCTACCACGATCCCTGCTATATCGGTCGCTACAACGATGTGTACGATGAGCCGCGCCGCGTGCTTACCGTACTTAATAACGAAGGTGTTACTGAGATGCGCCGTAACCGCAACAAGAGTTTCTGCTGTGGCGGCGGTGGTGGTCGTGCGTGGATGGAAGAAAAGATCGGGACGCGTATCAATCAGAACCGCGTCAACGAGGCCCTCGAAACCAACGCCGAGGTACTCGCTGCTGCATGCCCCTTCTGTATCACCATGTTCGAGGATGGTATCAAGGGTGTCGAGGCCGAAGAGAAAATCAAGGTCGAAGACATCTCCGAAATCGTCGTTCGCGC
>CAXUHF010000168.1:0-10452 GCA_964250765.1 uncultured Ktedonobacteraceae bacterium
CATTACATAAAAAGTACTATAGCGTATATTAACTTCAGATTAAGTCGTTAACTAAGTAACAAAAAACGAGAAGACCGTTAAAGTCTTCTCGTTTTTTGTTACTTATTAAGGGTTAGTTCCAGTTTTCTACGCCAACAATCTCGCCTTGCGTATCCTCTAGCCAGCGCTCCATGTCAATAGCTGCGCGACAACCGTCGCCAGCTGCTGTGATTGCCTGACGATAGCGATGGTCGGTAACGTCACCAGCCGCAAAGACGCCGGGGATATTCGTCATGGTGTTTTCTTTGGGGATGATATAGCCTGCATTGTCCATGTCAAGAATATCTTTGAATAAAGAGGTATTGGGTTGATGTCCAATGGCGACAAACACGCCCTGTACTGGCAGTTTATGCTCCCCGCCAGTTTGTACGTTACGCAGTTGTACACCAGTTACAGCGTCATCACCTAGGACCTCAACCACCTCTGTATTCATCAGGACGCTGATCTTCGGGTTATTGTTTACACGGTCCTGCATAATCTTACTTGCACGGAAACTATCACGACGATGAATAAGCGTTACATGATTCACATAGCGTGTTAGGAAGGTTGCCTCTTCCATTGCGGTATCGCCACCACCTACAACAATCACATCCTTTTTCTTAAAGAAGAAACCATCACAAGTTGCACAAGCTGTGACGCCGCGCCCTTGTAGATGCTTCTCGCTTGGTAGGCCCAACCATTTTGCACTGGCACCTGTTGAGATGATAATTGACTCGGCTTGATAGTCGCCGGAATCGGTTGTCACCGTGAAGGGACGTTTGCTGAAATCGACTGCTGTTACATCTTCCGCCATCATCTCTGTCCCAAAGCGCCGTGCCTGCTGCTCAAACTTCTCCATCATCTCAGGACCAAGAATACCCTCTTCAAAGCCTGGATAGTTCTCAACCTCGCTCGTCGTCATCAACTGACCACCCACCTGATAGCCCTGGAACATCAGTACCGACAGGTTCGCGCGTGCCGCATAAATCGCCGAGGTATACCCTGACGGCCCCGACCCAATAATAATAACGCCATAAACTTTTGCCATGATAGTATCCTCGCTTATCAATAAATGAGTGCTTTTGATTATAGTAACACAGAGATATGTTGTTTTATGCCATATGAATGAAGTGCTAGATAGAGATGAGAAGGTTGTGCTTCTGTATATATTCTCCTACTAATTATAACATCGGCCTATTCCCACCTCTTTTTGATGCATATGGAAAATTAAAGTCAACACAGGGTCCAAATCTATTGAATACAACGAAAAGTAATGCTATTATGTTGCTATATAGCAACTAAAAAGATACTTAAATAGAGAGGCAAGAGTATGAACCCACAATCTCGTATCTATGTCACATTAAGTCCTCGTGTACGCAAAGCACTAGAACTATGTGCTGCACTTGATGGTAGCACTCCTGCTTCATATGCTGCTAACTTATTATCTCAAGCCGTGTTTCAAGACATTGAACGTAGTACTGCCTTACGGGAGCAATGGAGTCAGATGGAACGTGAGGCATTAGAGCAAGGTTCATGGGAAGATCATTTATTTCCTGTTCTGCAAAAGTTGCAGGGAGAACCTGCTAAGAAGCGTGAGGAAGCCCCTATTAAAAGTTGGATTCTTGCTGGTAGTCACAAACATGATTATGAACAAGGAGTGGATACTGAGGTTACATTTAACAGCAAAAAGAGTGCTTACTTACGCTCTAAAGGACCAGAGCCAGAGGGCTTTGGCACTCTAATGCAAATGTTTCAAGCGAGAACTTATCTCAATAAACGATTACGCTATTCGGCCTATGTCAAATCGGAAGAGGTCGAGAATTGGGCTGGCTTGTGGATGCGTGTCGATGGTGTGGAGAAGAGTGCAAGCCTTGCTTTTGACAATATGCAAAATAGACCAATCAAAGGTACAACTGATTGGCAACATTACGAAATCGTGCTGAACGTCCCGCAAGACAGTACGAACATTGCTTTTGGTATTCTCATGGAAGGAAGTGGGCAGGTTTGGTTGAGCGATATTCAGTTTGCTGAAGTCACAAATGATGTTCCCGTTACAGATTTATCGAAATCATTTCCCGACCAACCAGAAAATCTAGATTTCGCAGGATAAGTCTTTTTCTGCATCGTTGCCATCATCGCTATCAATGGTTACTTCAACAAGGTTAGTATAGCAGCCAACAAGCGCGAGAACGATAAACGCGCAAAATAATTCGTAGGGACCGATATATCGCGTCCTTGTCGGCGGATATCGAGACGCCAACAAGGACGCGATATATCGGTCCCTACAGGACGTTCTTCAACACCTGCAATGTATCTTGCACAATTTGTTCGAGTGGGGCTAGCGCAACATATTCCTCGGTTGAATGCTCGTTCATGACACCTGTTGAAAGCGTGAAGGCTTTAATCTTTGGTCGGAATCCGCTTGTATCGCTACCGATAAACGTCGGTTGCAGACGTAACTTCTCACCACGCTGCTCTAGTACGGCTTTATATGTTTGTAGCAACGGCTCATGCTCGTCAATTTCATAACCATTTGTATGAGTCGTGAACGTGATTGTTGCACTTCCACCGAGTTGCTGGGCTGTTTGTTCAAATGCGCGCTGTAAGTCGTGTTCGTACTGCTGTATGCGTTCTGCTGACTCAAAGCTACGTAGCTCGCCTTCAAGGACAAGCTTTGCTGGAATTGCATTGCGTGCGCTTCCACCAGAAATGCGCCCAATACTGATACGTGTCTGGTCGTTCGCAAGCATACCAAATGGAAATTGTGTCTTACGAAAAATCTCTAGGGCGTTCACTGTTTGTGAGAGGTCTTTCCCTGGATGTCCTGTGCGACCTGTAATTGTGATATCGAATGCTTTATATGCTGCCCCTTGTGAGACAATCACACCTGCATCGAAGGCGTTGTCAAACACGATACCCTGCTGTACGGGCCAGCGTGAACCATCAAAGCCACCAGCACCACACATACCAGCCTCTTCTTGCACCGTAAACACAAGCAGAAGTGGAGGATGAGGCAGTTGCCCTTCGACAATGTTTTGCACTACTTCCAGGATAATCGCAATCCCTGCCGCATCATCTGCGCCGAGATTGGTTGTGCCATCGCTGTACAAAACACCATCGCGTACTACAGGCTGATGTCCTAATCCAGGTGGTACGCGATCCATGTGGGCATTCAAGAGAAACATTTCCTGTTCCGTACTCTTGTCTGCTAATGTAGCAATCAAGTTCCCTGCATCATCTACAGAAGTAGACAGTCCAAATGTCGAGAGGTGTTGCTCAAGATAGTTCCGAACCTGCTCTTCATGTCCTGATGTACTCGGTATGCCGATAAGTTCGATGAGTGTATGAGTAAGACGATTCAAAGACATTGCATAACCTTCCTGAAAAATAGCATTTTAAAGATATGTACAGACTATCACATAAAGGTACATGACAGGGACAAGCCTTATACACGTTAGTGTAAGACTTCAACAGGGAACAAGGGCATCCCCTTGGGGGTGCCCTTGTACGATTTTATCATGCCTCATTGTCTCTTGAAGCTAGTTCAGCTATAATGCGCTGAGAATACTTATACATGCTTATACAATAATATTTATGTAGAGGGGGAACTTTCGTCCATGTCTCGTAGTTCCACAGAGTTGATGGGGACACCAGAAGAACTCTTTCACTGGGTCCCTGATGAGATGGTTGTGATTGTTCGTCTACCCCGTATGCCTGTAGACGATACGCAAGATATCGTCGCCGAGCAAGTTCGTACACAACTGAATGATTTTCTGGCTCAATTTGGTGTCTCGCTTGAAGCGTATGGTACTTATGGACGTTGGACAGATACGCCAACTATGCCGCCTGTCCGACGACGCTCTTTTATTTTTGGTCTGCACAAAAAACAGCCGCACATAGCTATTTTCTTTCATGCACGTCGCACAAACCCAGCCGTGACGGACCCACTTCCGCTCGCTCTATCACATATACAAGCGCGTTTAGAGCAACTCGCAAAGGCTGGCTTACATATCGTATCTGCGATGCCGAACTGGTTAGTGACTGCTGCCCCACTGTTTTATGCCGATGGTGGAGCAGCTATTCCGCCACGTCCAGCACCAACGCTCGATATCCCGGCACCAAGCAACACACTTCTGGGTTGGCGTATTGTCCTGGCAGATCAAAGCTTTCCGCTTGACTCAAAAGGTGGAGAGGATGTCTTGGTCGCTATTCTTGATACCGCCCATCATCCAGATCGTATACGCAGTGCCGCGAGTCGCCTGGAACTGCGTCGCAACTGGCTATTACAACGCCTCGCAAGTGACCTACGCAATGAAGATGGCTCGTTCTCTATTGAGTATGACCGTTACCCTATTAGCAACGATGTGCGTTCGGGTCGTGACCGCTATGGAGATTCGAGATACTATCTCATGCCTGATCACGGCGTCTCCGTTGCTGGCCTTGTGCGGGATGTCGCGCCACGCGCTCGCATTCGTCTCATCCGCATTCTCAATGATTATGGCGGATGTGATCTGTACAATGTGTTTGCGGCCTTGACCGATCTTGAACGCGAACTCTTTTCAGGCACAATTCGCCGTCTGATAATCAACCTTAGCTTGACGATTATGCCTGATGTTCGACGGTTGCCCTTTCTATGGTTCGACAATCGTCAATGGCCTACGACACAATTGTACGGCGTAATGCGCGTACTCAATCATATTGAAGAAGGCTTGCGTCTCCTCTTCGAGAGCTTATATGCACATGGTGCACTCGTTGTTGCCGCTGCCGGTAACGACTCGTTGCAAGCTACACAACAACGACTTGTACCACGCCCGCCACGTGCACCTGCACGTTACGAGACGACGCTTGGCGTAACCTCTGTGAACAGTAGTTTTGCTCCATCAAACTTTGCCAATTCCGCCAGCATCCCGCCCTTCGATTCAGGTGTTGCAACCTTTGGTGGAGATGGTACAGGAGCTGTGGATAATAACGCGCTACCCGATGCTGTACGTGGTGTCTATATCTCGCCCACCTTCCCAACAAGCGAACAAAATAGCACGGGCTGGGCTGATTGGAGTGGTTCCTCGTTCTCAACTGCAATTATAAGCGGTCTCGCAACACATCTTATGGCGCAGGGCTGGTCGGCATCAAACATTCTCACACGTCTCTCATCGGGTCCCGAACGCCGTACTGATGCTCTATTCGGCTCAAAGCCGGACGCGCCAAGTCTGCTCGCTAATATCATTCGAGTCCAGCAACGCTTTGGGCTGTGAGGAATGGTGTGTTCGGTAAGGACCGATTTATTGCGTCTGGGGGGTGGAGTGGTAGGGCAACGTGTCGGAAACAATTCTGTACCCAACGTGTTCCCCCACCCCACTCTCAAGACGCGATAATGCACATTAAATAATAAACCTGGATACGATCCATGTCCAAGATACCCAGATTTAATTTTTAATGTCCATCATCGGTCCCTACCGAATATACCATCTGCGGTGTTTAGGAATAAACTTTATTTGGAGAGTGTTGCGATTTATGTGGAAGGGATATTTGTGCGTATAGCCTTGACGCTTCACTTTGTGTAGCTTATAATGTACATAAATGGAACGCCAAAAGCGTCCGATATCCAAGTATAGAATAACAAAAAGGGTTGAATTTCAATTCTTTTCTGAGAGGAAAGATACATGATCGAGCAGAATCAGCAAATGGCGGTTGAGACAACCACGATCAGCATGACAACTGCGGCAGCAGAGAAGGTAAACGAACTCATCAAGCAAGAGAACGATCCTACCCTCGGCCTTCGCATCTTTGTTGCTGGCGGCGGCTGCTCTGGCCTCCAATATGGTATGACACTTGATGAAGAGCAAGAGGGTGATACCACAATTGCGCTTCACGGCATCAAGGTCTTCGTTGACGAGATGAGTGTTGGCTATATCTCTGGCAGCGAAGTGGATTATGTCGATAGCCTGATGGGTGCTGGCTTCACCGTCAACAACCCTAACGCAGTTTCAACCTGTGGCTGTGGGCATTCCTTCAAGACCGCCGCCGATACCGGTGAGTCAAGAAGTTGCGGTTGCGGTCACTAAATCAAGAGTGGCAAGAATGTGGTACACTATGCAACCACCTTCCACGCAGCTAACTTATGAGAGAAAAACGGCTGCTCATGACGTATTTTATGTGTCATGAGTAGTCGTTTTTGTTGTGTTTGTTTTCTTTTGCTTGTCTAAGACAAGGAGTATACATGAGCGATAGGATTGCACACCGTCCCCGTTATCAAAGCATTCGCAGACGTATTCAACCTTCACGACTTTCAGAAAAAGACTTTCTTCGCAACCGTTGGGCATATCGACGCCAAACAGCACGCTATGAAAAACACGCTCCCGGCTATGGTCTTTCCTTTGTGCCACTTGGCTATAAGTTTGTACGCGGTCTTCTCATTCGTTACGCCTGATATCATGCAATCATGTAGGGACCGATTTATCACGTCCTCTTGGCGTCTCGATTGCCAACAAGGACGTGATAAATCGGTCCCTACATCTCTTCCATCGTATCTTCAGTAATACTTGCAGGGTTGGAGAGCATCCTTGTTACCAGACCCACCATGTCGCTGGTAAACTTCGAGTTTGCCACAACCTTTGTTGCACCGGCCTGCAACGCCTTAGCACGAGCTTCAAGGTCCATATGTGAACCAAAGGCAAGCACAGGTGTACTATGTGTTGTCGCAGCCTGAATAGCTGCCTCCCAATCAACACCTTTTGTCGCTGTATTGATAATCACCAGCGTAGGCTTTTCTGTTGCTCCTAGCTTTTCCTCAAACGTGGGCAACGTGCGCACTGTTGTGACATCCATGCCATGATGGTGCAGCGTATCACGTATTTTTACCGAAAAGAACAGGTCTTTTTCTAATGCCAGAATTCGTGTTGTCACTCTGCTATCCTAATCGTCTGAGCGTTCATAGACTGGACGACGGAAGCTATCCCCCAACTCTTGATTGATCAGATCCATGTTCATATAGAGGTCAGGCGTGAGCACATGATGTGTGCCAGTGCAGTAGGGTTTGTCACACTTCTTAAAGTGGCTTGTCTCAAAAATCAGATTGCCGTTTTCAACCGTTAGCCAGATATGCTTGCGTGAATAGCCATCGCCCCACTTGAGGAGCAAACCGCCACTATATTCGTCGAAGCGTCCTTGTCCATAGAGATAGTCGCGGTTGAACATATCGAGCAACTCGCGTACTCGACTCGCGTTAATGACGCGTGCAACCTCTGGTGACATGCGTGTCGTCGCCTCTTGCGACAGGTCTTCTTTGGGAATAAACAATTGACGTGCTGATCCTTGCTCCTCACGAATCATTTGCTGAATCGCTCGCCCCTCTTCATTGGAAAGTCCATGTCCTTGCCCTAGAATAGGGTCCCTCTTTGGCTGACGACCATTTTCAGGTTTATATGAACCGCTCACGGCGAAAACTCCTTGTCTTTTCCTAACCTTGCACTACTGTATCATTGTGTCTATTCCTTTACTGTACCACGCAATGGCCCACTTTGCCACATACGAAGTGAGTCACTACAAAAGCAAAAATCTTTGCCGTTGTTCTTTGCGAGTAACGCGATTTATCCCATCTCCATCATGCCTAGCTGGTTGCAAGCTATCGCTCAGGCTAATCCCCTGACCTATATTGTGGACGGGCTGCGTACACTCATGTTGGTAAATCCGCCAAAGGCTGGCAGCCTCTTGATAGATTTTACTGTGCTGATTCTGGTAACGATTGTCATGATTGTTATCGGTTCACTCCTCTACCCACGTATTGTGCAGTAGTAAAGAAGCTTTTTGAGGTTAAGTACACACATAAAAAGTAAATCCACAATTGGTAAATTCTTTCCAAATTGTGCATTTCCTTTGTCTCTGTCTACTTACTGATAAGTTTATGCAGGAACCTGATCCTGTGGACGGCCCCAATGACGATGTTGGGCAATAGCTGTAGCAAATTGCTCAACAAACGTGTTCAGGTTTGAGCCAACCGGTGCTGTTACTACACCGTTCGAGCTAACCGCCGCAGTAGCAGGCGTACTACTAGGTATTACACTTGCTGCATTGTCTTTCATAACTAAGCCTGGAATGTTAGAGTTGTAGAGGAGTTGAATACCTTCACCAACTGCTCCAATGGCTTTACCATGCTTGAAGGCTTCAGCGACGAATTGCTTTGCTGCACCTTGTTTTAATAGCTGAGCAACACTTGCTGCACCATCAGGTATAAAGACCGCATCAAACATGATGGCGTCAGTAGTAATCGCACTTTTATCAACAGGCACCTCCTGACCACTTGTACCTTTGATCGTTCCAAGAATCCTTGAAACTACTTTTACCTTTGCACCTTGCTGCATCAGCGCATTTTTTACCGTCTGTACGGTCGCATCATCCACTCCATCAGCAGCAAGGACAGCAATTTGCCGACCCTTAATCGTGTTCTTTGCTGTGTTTTCTATGCTCAAGGCGGCCGATTTTTCTACAGTGGGGCGTCCAGATGGTGGAAGTGTACCAGGACGTGGGTTATCAGTTGGAACACTTACACCTATACCTTCCGCAACAAGCTGCGCAAGTGTAGGGTCAACATGAGCATACAATGCGACCATACGCTCACGTATTTCTTTCCTATCTACTTTGCCTAACTCAAAGTGAGCGGCTGCAACCAGATGCTCCTGCTCGACTGGTGAGAGGCTCTTCCAGAAGAGTGTTGCTTGACTAAAGTAGTCTTTAAAGCTATCACTGCGAGCACGAACTTTCGGACCTGCAACTTTCTCTGGGAAGGATACGTAGCCACCCGCAGACTCTGGTGCCAGCATAGGACAGCCATGACCAAGCGAATTTGGGTAGTAACTAGCCTTTCCTTGAGGAATCAGGTCTTGATGAAATCCTTCGCGCTGATTGTTACTTACTACTGCAAGTGGACGGTTAATCGGTATCTGCGCAAAGTTTGGTCCACCTAAACGCGTCAACTGTGTATCAAGGTATGAGAAGAGGCGTCCCTGTAGAAGTGGATCGTCTGTGAAGTCGATACCTGGCACAACATGTCCAGTATGAAAGGCGACCTGCTCTGTCTCTGAAAAGAAATTGTCAGGGTTGCGATTAAGCGTCATCTTGCCAATGCGACGTACTGGAACTAATTCTTCGGGCCATAGCTTGGTAGAATCAAGTATATCGAAAGGAAACTTGAACTCATCCTGCTCTTCAAGAATCTGTACAGCAAACTCGAACTCAGGATAATTTCCTTGCTCGATAGCTTCCCATAAATCGCGGCGTAGCCAGTCGGGGTCTTTGCCCGCGAGTTTTTGAGCCTCATCCCAAACCAGCGAATGTGTGCCTAGTACAGGTTTCCAGTGAAACTTGACGAAGCGCGACTTTCCTTGTGCGTTGACAAAGCGAAAGGTGTGAATGCCAAAACCTTCCATCATGCTTACGCTGCGCGGAATAGCGCGGTCTGAAAGAAGCCATAGCGTCATAGCCGTTGACTCTGGGAGCAAGGAGAAGAAGTCCCATGCCGTATCATGAGCTGTAGCGGCCTGAGGTATCTCATTATCTGGCTCTGGCTTGACCGCATGAATAAGGTCAGGAAACTTGATCGCATCTTGAATAAAGAAAATGGGAATATTGTTGCCTACAAGGTCGAAGTTGCCTTCCGACGTGTAAAACTTTGTTGCGAAGCCTCGTACATCACGAACCGTATCAGCTGAACCACGAGAACCACCGACCGTCGAGAAGCGCACAAAGACTGGCGTTTTGACCGAAGGGTCCTGCAAAAAGCCTGCTTTCGTATATTCCGTCATCGGCTCATAGACCTGGAAATAACCATGTGCAGCAGAACCGCGTGCATGTACGACGCGCTCTGGTATTCGCTCATGGTCGAAGTGCATTATCTTCTCTCGAAAATGAAAATCTTCAAGCAGTGTTGGCCCACGATCCCCTGCTTTAAGCGAGTCGTCAGTGTGGTTGATGCGGAGACCCTGATTCGACGTGAGGTATTGCCCCTCAGGATTTGCACGATCAATGTCTAAATCCTGGTTTTTGCTGTTTTCGTTCACTGAAATGTTGTCTGCCATCTTGTCTTCCTTCTTCTTGTCGTATGCTTTATTTCTTTGAAAGAGTACCAGAAGTTTTGCTCTAAGAGTAAACACGTCCCCTTTATAGAAAAAGTTACAGAACAGGCAAAGTTTAATCAGAGTCTCATATATATACAAGAACGGTTTACAACGGGTGAGGCGGAAGTTGCCTTTCAACCGTAGATTTTTTAGGAAAGAACAACTGTAGGAGCCATAATTCATTACACCTGTTCCTAACGCACATAGTTGGAGAACATGAGAATGCTGACATGAATGTCTTCGTCAGGCTAGTCTATTGCTCACAGGGCGTAATGAATTATGGCCCTACAGCTAGCTCATCTCTTTTAAAAAGCCTTTGTTGAAC
>CAXUHF010000169.1:0-10297 GCA_964250765.1 uncultured Ktedonobacteraceae bacterium
AGACCCCTACAATATTTCGTAATCACAAATGTTACTTGTTTTCATCTTATTGAGCGTCTCATCCGTAGCAATATACATAGGAGGGCGAACTCATGATACTCATCACTGGCGCGACTGGCTATATTGGACGACATCTCGCACAACGTTTGGCAGCGCAGGGAGAACGACCTCGCTGTCTCGTACGCGATATTACCCGCGCAAAGACGATTTTGCCTGCCGACAAAGTGGAATTTGTTGAAGGCGACACCACCCAACCGCACACCTTGAACGCAGCAGTGCAAGGCATTGACACAATTGTGCATGCTGCGTTTATCACGGCAGACCATAAAGCGTTAAGCAGCAACTACTACGAAAATACGAATGTTAATGGGACTGCAAACCTGATTAAGGCCGCGGAGGATGCAGGGGTAACGCGCATGATCGAGCTTGGCGGTCTGGGTACTAAACCCGATAAGCCAGGAAGCTACATGCAGGGCCGCTATCTCGCGGAAAAAATGTTGATTGATAGTGGTCTTGATTATACAATTATTCAGCCTTCCGTTCTCTTTGGCAAAGGGTCATCCTTTGTCAAAGGCTTAGCTGATCTTATACGTACTGCGCCTGTACTACCGCTTATTGGTGGTGGTGGTACTCTGTTTCAACCCATCTATGTAGAAGATGTTGTAACCGTCATCGTCAAGGTGCTAGAGAACCCGACAGGCACTAACAAGAAAACCTACACTATCGGTGGACCTGCTTACTACTCGTTTTCGCAAATCTATGACGAATTGCTTAAGACGATGCATAAAAATCGTCTCAAGGTCTATGCGCCAACGCCAATTATTGGTATTGGTGCAGCAGTGATGGAGGCAATCTTGCCTAAACCTCCACTAACACGAGCCGCAATGACGCTCTTTAGCTTTAACAATATAACCGACTTGAACAGTGTTGAGCGCGACTTTGGCTTCACACCTACCTCCTTCTCAACATACCTCGCGCAAAACGGAGTGTAATAGCGATACTCAACAGATACAACAAGGGGCGGCAACACATTGCTGCCCCTTGTTGTATCTGTTGAGTAGCGTTACATACAAGACTGTTGTGATATAATTTCAATACATAAGCGTATATATAGCACGGATATTTAGTAAGCATGGAGGCGCACTCTTGGCGGTATCACCCGATGTAGCTTGGAAAGCCAGTAACGATTTGCGTGTTGTCGGCAATTCGCTAAGAAATATTTCGCGCACGCTCCATGAACATACACACGAGCTAGAAGTTGCTGTTGAAGGACGTTATGCAAGTGAGGGTGGCGACCCCCGTGTACGCCTGCTCAGCGAAGCCTTACACGTGAGCCGTGTTGCCGACCTAGAACTAGGACGCATGAACCAGACAATTCAACGCATCCTACAAACGCTTCAAGGGCAGTCTGATGGAAACAATGCTTCGCAATCAACATTCGAGCGTGAGCGTGAAGCCCTCAACTCCAGCATTATCACGCTAAAGCAGCAAAAAAGTGAACAAGAGACGCTTTATGAAATTGCTCGTACGCTTAACTCAACACTTGAGTTTGATGAGGTATTGCGTCTTGTGATGGACCGTGTGATTGAGTTTGTCGGTGCTGAGCGTGGTTTCCTTGCACTTGTAAATCCAGCAACAAACACGGTTGAATTTACCATTGCTCGTGACAAGCAGGCACAAACGATAGACGAAAGTGCATTTAAGATTAGCCGGAGTGCTATAACGCGTGTTATCAGTAATCGTGAAACACTGCTTTCTGATGATGCACAACTGGATGCCGTGTTTAAAGGGCACGAAAGCATCATGGCCTACGGTATACGCTCGATTCTCTGCGCTCCTCTGATTGTACGTGGTACCTGTATTGGAGCGGTGTATGTTGATAGTCGTATGAACGCGAATCTGTTTGGACCTAAACACCGTGACATGCTCAACGCGTTTTGTAATCAGGCTGCTATTGCTATTGATAATGCGCGTCTTTTCGCTGACCTTAACAAAGCTATTCAGAAAGTCAGCGAAGATAAAAAATACATGGACAACATCTTTGCCTCTATCGCCAATGGCGTCATTACTACTGATTCAGATGGTATGGTGACAACGTTCAACGGTGCTGCTGGCCTCATTCTCAATCTCAACCCAGAACTCGTGGTAGGACAACACTATTTGCAGGCGTTTCAGCATCTTCCTAAAGTTGGCATCATAGAATTGCTTGGAACGGCTGTTACCGATCATGAGAACGGTACTGTTGTGTTGCGTGAAAGGAACTGTACGATCCCTGAACGAGATGGTGTCATTAACTTGATTCTCTCTGTCTCGTCACTGCGTGATACCAATGGGGAACCTATAGGTACTGCGCTTGTCATCGACGACCGTACTCTGCTAAAACGCTCCGAGGCTCAGGCAAAGCAAATTCGTAGAATATTCGAGCAATATGTCCACCCCAACGTTGTACAGCAGCTTATTCGGGATCCAATGGCACTAAATCTTGGCGGTGAGACGCGCGAAATCTCTGTTGTGTTTGCTGACATTCGTGGCTACACGCGTCTCAGCGAAAGCATTGCACCTGAGCAGGTCATGAACCTGCTCAACAGCTATCTTGAAATCATGGTCAAAGAGGTGTGGGACGAACAGGGAACGATTACTGCGTTCATGGGTGATGCGATTATGGCAATATTTAACGCCCCTCTTTCACAGGAGGACCATGCGATACGTGCGATACGTGCGGCTTGGAAAATGCGTATGGCGGTCCTCAATTATCAGCGTTCCCACTCGCAAGGTTTACCCATCTCATTCGGCTTTGGCGTGAACACCGATTCCGCCACCGTAGGCAATATTGGTTCACAAGGGCGTATGCAGAACTATACCGCGATAGGTGATGCTGTAAATGTTGCCTCTCGCCTACAATCAAATGCCTCCGACAACAACATCCTTGTTAACAGTTCCACCTTACAACGTGTCCGTCCCGCCGTACGTGTTGCACAAATGGCTCCCTTGTACGTAAAAAACAAATCGGCCCCGTTGGACGTATGGTGTCTGATGGGTTTGGTGTGAAGAATTTATTTTGTAGGGGCCATAATTCATTACGCCCTTGTCCCAGTTGTCAAGGCAACAGGCGTAATGAATTATAACTCCTACATTTATTTGATAGTTAACTGATGAGGATGTTGGAAGGCTTAATTATGCAAGACGCAGACTACCTATTGCAACGTCAAGCTTTACTCCAAAACGAGGCACAAGTGGTTGTAAAAGAATTAAATCTTGTGCTTTTACTAAGTCCTGCTGGCGTTGCAAGAGTACACGGTAGTTCAGTCTTAGGGTTAATGACGTGGCGTGATATTGATATAAGTGTTTCGGGTCCACACTTAAGCATTGAACGTGTGTATGAGGTTATGACACCATTGTTGATACATCCACGCGTCAAGCAGGTACACTACCTCAATGAAAGTGGTTCCTTCAATTCTACAGGTTTATCACAAGATGAACGCTATTTCTTCATGGTGCTGTATGATAGTGGGGCCGAAAGTGACTGGAAGATTGATATTTCGTTTTGGCTTGACGAGGGCGTTCGCTCTGAGCCTATTCATGACATGATAGTGCAGAAGCTTACACCGGAAACACGTCTTGCTATTCTTCGTATTAAGGACATGTGGTGGAAGCAATCTTCTTATAGACAAGAAGTTTCTAGTGTCGATATCTATGACGCTGTGTTACAGCATGGAGTACGAACGTTAGATGAGTTTGATCAGTACTTGGTTCAACGAGGCAAGCCAGCCCGTACTTATGTGTAAATCTCCTAAAGTGATTTTGGCTAGTATGAAACGCTTTACGACATGTTTTTCGTGTCTTTACAGAGCGCGTAATACACTTACAAAACAGTGTGTTTGATTTTCGTAGTACATCTAGTCAGGATGACCAATCAATAATGGCAGATAAAAAAGTAGCACTTATCACTGGTGCGAGTCGTGGTATTGGAGCAGCAACAGCCAAGTTGCTTGCAACGAAAGGAATGCGTATCGTTGTCAATTACAACAATAGTGCTCATCTTGCAGAAGAAGTGGTGCGGTCTATTCAAGAGGCTGGGAGTGAGGCCATTGCTATCCAAGCTGATGTTCGGGAGCTAGAGCACGTCGAACGAATGGTAGCCGAGGTTCAGCGTGTGTTTGGCTCTATAGATGTGTTGGTAAGCAATGCGGCAATGTCGTTTGTACAGAAACCGATTTCAGAAATGCTTTGGAAGGATTTTTCTCAAAAGCTCAATGATGACATGCAAGCAGCATTCAATGTAACCAAGGTCGTGACACCGCTCATGGTCAAAAGCGGCTATGGGCGTATTGTGTATGTTTCAACAGGACTTGCCAAGCATCCTCAAATTGGATTCGCGGTACATGGATCGGCAAAGGCTGCAATTGCACAATTTGCACGCTATGTAGCACAAGAATTTGGACCTTTTGGAATCACTGCAAATACTATTGCTCCTGGTTTCGTGACCACTGAACGAACCACGAACCAACCACAGGAGTTACGGAATCGTCTGATCGCCAATACTCCACTAGGTCATTTGGCTAATGCGGAGGATATTGCGAATGCGATTGCGGCGTATGTCAGTGAGGAAACGCGGTTTATTACTGGCTCTTTCATTTCTGTTGATGGTGGCATGACGATGGATTAGTACTATCACAGAGTCTTTCTCAGCACAAAGCCCATTTGCTGAATGCGCACGAAGCCAAACCACTCGTAGAGCCGATGGGCGTGCGTATTGTTATCCTGCGAGTTGAGCATGATACGCGTCACGCGTTCTTGTTCAAAGAAGTGTATCGCCTCCGCCATTAGGCGTACACCTATCTGCTGACCTTCGGCTGAGGGATGGACGGCGATACGGACAAGATAGCCGTAGTCGCTATCGAGCGCGTTGAATTGATAGCCTACGACCTTTCCTTGTAGCTCTGCAACGACAAAATAAGGATGAGTAGTAGCGATATCAGTAAAGCCTGCCGCATCATAACGCCATAGGTCCTCGAAACATGCTTGCTCTATGCTAAGCAGAGCCGCCATATCACCAGTCTTGCCCCATCTACCTTTTATACTGACTTGACGAACCAGCACCTGCTGGTTGCCTTGTGCAGGTATACCATAATCGTATTTATCATAGGAATAGAGGCGACGATACGGCAGAAAGCCACGTTTCAAAAGCACATCCCTGAGCCAATCGCGTTCGCTATCGTTGCCAGAATAGTGTAAGTGCTGTACACCTTGTGCCGTGAGTTGAGGTGAGAGCGCGTTCAGCAATCTGAACAGAATATCCAGATAGTGGCTACTCTCTGTCCAACTGACACCAAAGCCCCCAATCCATGCTGTTGGTGCATTAACGCTTTGTGCCAATAAAAAGCTGTGCATTGTGGCACTATTAAACATCCCTACCGCTGGATAGTGTTTGAGCAACAGAGGCAGTTCGTTTAATGTAAAGCGTTGATAGATATATTCTGAGGTGCGCAACAGACGCTCGACTGCTGGGATATCAGCAGAAGTCAATGGGCGAATCTTGTATGTATCAATGTGCGTGGCAGACATAGCTAGTGCGCTTCCTCTCAAGCATCGGCTGCGGAGTCGGGAGCAGAAGTAGTATTCGGTCCCTTCATCTCACGTCGCAACTTCTCTACATCGGGTTTCTTGAAATTACGCATACGATATCCGGTCAAGCCGTGAATGCGGCGCAGTTCCGCAACCAACACGTCAGTATTAATACGCATCGGGTCTACAGGTGGTGGCCCAAAGCTATCAACAGCAGCATCGCCGCCCAACAACTGGTTAA
Organism: uncultured Ktedonobacteraceae bacterium; assembly: GCA_964250765.1. GTDB lineage: Bacteria > Chloroflexota > Ktedonobacteria > Ktedonobacterales > Ktedonobacteraceae > JBBQVS01. Next base: position 5,807 of record CAXUHF010000169.1, read on the forward strand.
TACTCGTCGCCACGCACATGCCTGTTGCCTGCACATTATAGCCACCCTCTTGTACCATAATCAAACGACCTTCACATAACAGGTCAGCAAGATTAAGAATAATCTCGTTCAATCGAAAGAAGCCGGCGGTAGAAAGGTACATCTGCGTACCAAGGCTTGTTTGAGGAATAGCATCCTTCCAATGGGCATCGAAGCCAGCCGAGACCAGGATAAACTGCGGATTGAAGCGGTCAGCAGCAGGAGCCATGACCTGTCGGAAAATAGCCTCATAGGTATCAAAGCCACAGGTTGCGGGAAGAGGAACATTGATAGTGGTGCCAATTGCGTCACCTTCTCCCAGTTCGTCAGAGGCACCCGTGCCAGGGTAGAAGGGAGCCTGATGTACTGAAAAGTAGAGGACGCGAGGATCGCTGTAAAACATATCCTGTGTGCCGTTACCGTGATGCACGTCATAGTCTATAATCATGACGCGCTCAAGACCGTAATGGTCTATGGCATAGCGAGCTGCAACCGCAACATTATTGAAGATGCAAAAGCCCATTGCATCATCTGGTAATGCGTGGTGTCCAGGAGGGCGTACAAGACAATAGGCATTCTTGATGTCGCCCTTCATCATTGCGTCAATAGCTGTAAGTGGTGCACCTGCTGCCATACTCGCAGCTTCATATGACTTTGCTGAAATGTATGTATCGGTAGCAAAGAATGCTGTCTTATAACCGTCTTTTGCCCCTTCTTCCGCCATCTGTTGTGAAGCTTCTGCAACCTCTTGAATATACTCGCGTTCATGAACCGCTGCCAACTCATCTACAGTTGCCGCACGTGGCGCGAGTTGCACCAGTCCATCACGTGTGAGCCAGCCAAGTTCTTCGAGTGCCTCGTACGCTAACTGGACACGTTGCGGTTTCTCTGGGTGCTGCGACGGTGTAATGTGTTCCAGGAAAATAGGGTCATAAATGAGTGCGGTGGTCATGATGGTTCCTTTGAATGAACATATGCGATTGGACATGCAACAGCATGTCCAATCGCATATGTTCTACAACACTTTTTGAACGAGTCCAGAAATGTCGAAAATGGTGTCGGCGACAGGTACGTGGGCAGCTTGTAATGCTGCAACCTTGCCTTGGGCTGTGCCTGTGTTACCAGAGATAATCGCACCAGCGTGACCCATACGCTTGCCAGCTGGAGCGGTACGTCCAGAGATAAAGGCCACAACAGGTTTGCTCATGGTCTTGATGTATTCAGCAGCGTCTTCCTCGTCGCTACCACCAATTTCACCACACATGACGACTGCTTTTGTCTGAGGATCGGCCTCAAACAATTTGAGGTAGTCAACAAACGTCGAGCCAATAATGGGGTCGCCACCGATACCGATGCACGATGATTGTCCAAGGCCCGCAGCTGTGAGCAACGAAACAACCTCATAGGTAAGCGTACCAGAGCGTGATATGAAACCAACGGGACCAGGAGTAAAAATTTGATACGGAATAATTCCGATTTTGCCCTGTCCAGGTGTACACATGCCGGGGCAGTTTGGTCCAATGAGACGTGCATTATGTTCATGTACAACGAGCATGGCTCGCGTCATATCGACTACTGGAATACCCTCGGTGATGCATACAATCAAATCAATGCCCTCGGTTGCAGCTTCCATGATGGCGTCAGCCGCACCAGGAGGGGGTACGAAAATGCATGAGGCGGTGGCACCTGTAGCTTTAATCGCTTCAGCAACAGTGTCAAAGACGGGAAATCCCTCGATGCTCTCTCCCCCCTTGCCGGGAGTGACTCCGCCAACAATGTTTGTGCCTGCCGCCTTCATGTTGCGTGTATGGTACAGTCCTTCGCGGCCCGTGATACCCTGCACAATCACCTTTGTTGTGCTATCTAATAAAATACTCATCGCTTACTTCCCCTATTATTCTATACGTGATTCTGGCTCTTTGGCTACGTCGCGTGGCTGTGTGCCGAGTGCGTTGATGGCTGCGACAATCTTTTCCGATGCCTCGCGCATGTCTTGTCCCCATTCAAGGCCAGCGTCCTTGAGGAGTGCTTTGCCTTCTTCCGAGCCTGTGCCAGAGAGACGTACTACAATTGGCATGCCTTTGGGTAGATCAGATTGTGCCATAATCACGCCTTTTGCTACCTCTTCACCACGAGTGATGCCACCGAAGATGTTGACCAGGATACCCTTGACCTGTGGGTCTTTTGCCACAAATGTCAGAGCCTTGTACATAATCTCGGCCTTTGCGCCACCACCAATATCCAGGAAGTTCGCGGGTTTACCACCTGCACGTGCTACCATATCCAGAGTTGTCATGACCAGACCCGCACCGTTGCCGATGATACCGACATCCCCATCAAGCTTGACATAGGTGAGTCCTGCCTGTTTTGCTTCATATTCAAGCGGGTTCGACTCCTCTGTCTCAGCCCATTTTGCATACTCTTTTTGACGGAAGAGGCCGTTGTCATCAATGAGTATCTTGGCATCAGCCGCTTGCACCTTGCCATCGGCGGTCAAAGCAAGTGGATTAATCTCGGCGAGGCTGGCGTCACTGTCGATAAACGCTTTTGCAAGCTTTGAAAGGATGTCTCCTGCTTTGCCTATGGTCGCGTGAGGAAGGCCAGCGCGTGCGATGATTTCGCGTGCCTCAAACGGACGCAGACCATAATGCATGTCGATGGGTTGCTGAATAATCTTTTCTGGTGTGTTTGCAGCAACCTCTTCGATGTCGATACCGCCCTCTTTCGAGACCATCACCACAGGCGATTGTGTCTTGCGGTCCAGGATGATGCCAAGATAGTATTCCTCTTTAATGTCGATCTTAGATGTGACCAGAACTTTTTCGACTGTGAGGCCCTTTATATCCATACCTAATACTTTTTTGGCGGAGGCACGAGCCTCTTCTGGCGTGTCGCCAAATTGGATACCACCAGCTTTACCACGTCCACCAACATAGACCTGGGCTTTGATCACAACGGGTCCGCCAAGTTCGCGGGCAATTGCCTCGGCTTCATCTGGTGTATGTGCGACACGCCCAGGCTGTACCGGAATCCCATAACGGGCCAGGATGTCTTTCGCCTGATACTCATGAATCTTCATTGACTGTTTAATCTCCTTGCGATGTAGTGTAGAAACCACTTGCTAGGTGGGGAGAGATGCGAAGTTCCTAAAATTATGCTAGCACTAACGTGTGGATGTGTCAAGAAAAATAGTTGCATACACTTGGTACAATAGCGAATGCAAGGGATTATCACTAAAGGAAAATCTTTCTTATGGATAAGAGAAAAGTTACAACGTCGTCACTACCCCGTCCCGAATTGTCGAAAAAGCCAGAAACACAGACGCGATTAGTGTTTTCTAAACTCTGGTTCTGGGTAGCTATTTTACTGATTATCGGCATTATTATTGTAAGTGTTGTCAGTCTCAATGCGGCGAACTTGCTCAAAAACGCCCAAATTCCAAGCTTCGGCGTGCAAACACCCACTGTTGTACCTGTCACAACACTGCGGGTGCAACGTACCGCCCTCTACGATGATGTAAATATTACTGTCGCTAGTGTGCAGGATGCTCTATTTTTCCCTGATGACGAGATTCATTCAGGGCAAGCAACGGTACGCCTCAACATGCAGGTAGCGAATCACACTCCCAATTCGGTCAATATTGTTTATTATGATATTGCGCGTTTGATTGAACTCAACAATACTGCTCTTATCCCTACGAATGTGCATCTCTCTGTTGGTCCCAAACCCGGAGCACAGGAGAACGGCTGGCTAGACTTCTCGTTGCCAGACAAGGGCACGCGCTTGAATACTTTGGCGTTGCAGTTAGGTTCAACAACTCTTGACGAAACGTTGGTCAAAATACCTTTTACTGGTGCCTTCAATCCTGTGCAATACGCTGATCATATCTCATCACAAACAACAAATATTTCCTATAACTTTTCGGGGCATATGTTAACGTATCATCTCACGAGTATAGAAACTCGCTTCGCATATCAAGGTGTACAGTGCAAAGCTGGACAGCAATTTTATATTCTCAATTTCAAAGTTGATAATGCCGAAAGTGGCGGTATATCCCCTGGCTTCGGCTTTGATTATATCCGCCTCGTGTCTTCTGGCAACGAACGTGCACCCATAGACAACAGCCTGCCCTATACATTTAAGGCAGGCTCGAAGAGTGTACGTGGTTATGTTGTCTTTTCAGCACCTAGAGGAATGAAAGGGTTAACTATTGCCTTCCTGTCGCAAAATGGCACTGGCGAATTGGATACGAATGTAAATGTATAAGCAAGCGGTAGGGGCACAATTATGCAAATGAACGAAATAATCAGGATAGAAACCACTTGTAGGGGTCTAATTCTATTACACCCTTGCGGCGATGAACCATGTTGGGGGAATGTTGAAACGTTTCATCAATCCTGTCACCATTGTAGAATGCTAACAGGGTGTAATAGAATTAGACCCCATAGGCGTCAAGTTAAGGATTGCAGAGCT
>CAXUHF010000170.1:0-10104 GCA_964250765.1 uncultured Ktedonobacteraceae bacterium
GGACACGATATTTACGATTATGGTGAGTTCGCTTGCTGGATATATTGTTATGGGTGATTTGCCATTCAGAAAAAAAGCATTGGACGAAGAGTTTGAGAAGTTGGAAAGTACGCATGAAAAAGAGTCTGCAAACTAAAGGCTTACCGTACGTGTGTATATGTAAAACTACTATATAGGAGCACCTGTGGCAAAAATTGTTGCAACACCCACTATCGCGCAAACCCATAATCGTCGTCAGGCATACGTGTTACTCGTGCTCGGCGTACTATTTCTGCTATTCGCCTGGTTACTACAACTCAACGCATTTACCTATCCACTAGGCTTGTTCTTATTTGGGTTGGGAATGCTTATTGCGGCTTTCTTCAATCCGTATCGATTGATGATTGGCGGTATTTTGGTGACATTGATTGGTGCCTCTATCTTTCTTACATACAAGCACTCAATCATCCCCGACGCAGGAAACTCTATTGTTTTTGCAATAGGGTTAGGCATGCTGGGCATAGCGTTTGCAGCAAGGCGTGGTTATATCACCGCGGGTGCATTGACACCTGCTGTAATCGTGCTGCTTGTCGGACTTGTGGAGTATGGTCCAACAGGACATTATCTTGCACCACCAGCCGCACCATTCATACTCTCACTATGGTTTCCAGGCATTGGGTTACTGATTCTTGGCTTGATATATCTGCTGGTTGATAGCAGTAAATAATGATCAGCAACATAGTGATTCTTCATAGAGATAGATATATGCTCGGGCACGGGGTGTGCTAAAGCAGACCCGTACAGGAGCCACAAACGAATCTAATGGTGGAACACAAGCCCTGTACGGGTCTGCTTTAGCACACCCCATGTCTTCATTGTTAGGTTTCTACAGTTTCACCACGCCTACCATACGACCATTAAATAACGGTATACCTCGTTTGTTGCGAGGGAACGTTTTCAGTTCGCTTGCCTTTGTTGCTGTCACTGAATCGCCACTTTCGCCTGTCCACGTTAAGAGCAAGTAATCATTTTCGTTGACGAGTGTGGTGAGCAGGATACGGTCTTTTTCAAGGAGGTCCGTTGTAGCCACACCACCTGTGGCACGGCCTTTCTGTGGAAATTGGCTCACCGGAACTTTTTTGATGAAGCTATTTTCTGTCACGACTAGCAGGCTTGTAAAGTCCTCTGTCGTTGCTTGTTCTCTATCCAGATAGGAGGCACTGACAACGGATGCTTTCGGTGCAAGTGTTATCGCAGCAACGCCTTGTCCAACACGTCCTTGTGCTCGTAGGCTTTCGTCGGAGAAGCGCAGGGTTTGCCCATTATCAGTCGAAACCAAATACTCTCCTTGCCCACGCGAAAGCAATGCGGCAACGATGCTATCACCATCGGCAAGCTTCATATCTTGCAGACCATCGATATCTGCCGTCTTATACTCGCTTAACGGCGATTTCTTCACTTTTCCAAGCTTGCTGAACGTTACAAGATAGCGGTCTTCGTCATAGGTTTCGATAGGCAGTATTGTAACGATATCCTCACCAGCAGCCATATCGAGTATCTTGCGAACTGGCTCACCCTTACCAGAGCGATTTCCCACGGGCACACGATGCGTGGCTATTTGAAAGACACGACCAGTTGAAGAGATAGATAACAAATAATCCTGCGATGTTGTGGCAATAATTTGGCGCAATTGCTCGTCACCACGAACTGTTGTATACGTGGCATTACCATTTTTGCCTTTGGGCACGAATGTATCACTTGGCAAGGTTTTTACAGCACCAGAGCGAGTCACCGCTACCGTAAGAGGTTCGCGTTGATGCAGGCTTGCAACTGCTTCAATAGGTGCTGTAACCACACCTTTTGCGTCAATTATAGTGCGTCGCTCGTCACCAAACTGCTTGATAAGCTGTTGCATTTCTTTCTTGAGGGATGCAATGAGCAGTTTGCGATCTGCCAACAATTGTTCTAGTTCACTGATTCGTGCTTGTAACTCGGCCTGCTCCTTCGCGTATTTATCCGCATCAAGACGCGTAACCTGTGCAAGTGTCATGGATGCAATTACGTCCGACTGAATTGTCGTAAGCTTATATTTCCTCTCAATCTCGGCGCGTGCCGCATTACGGTCTTCAGCCTTCTGGAATATTCTGACGATCTGTTCTGCGTGTGCTGCGCCGACGATTAAGCCCTCGACAACATGAAGGCGTTCCTGTGCTTTACGTAGATCAAACTGTGCTCTGCGTGTGAGGATGTCGATCTGGTGCGTGTTCCAGTAGTTGAGCAACTCAATCATGCCGACCTGCTTTGGTTGCCGTGCAGCCTGCATTGACTCACCAAACAGAAAGACCATTTGGAACGAGAGCGCTATCTGTAGGTCTGTTTCACTAAACAATTGTGAAAGTGTTTGTGCGGCATCAGCATCTTTACGCAAGTCCAGCACGATACGCATACCCTTCTCGGTATCACTTTCGTCGCGCACATCGGGCATTAGCCCTTCCAACTTACGTGCATTGATGGCTTTAACAATTGATGCCTTAATTTTATCGCGTCCGATAGGTGGAATTTGTGTGATGATCAGCGAGCGGTTGCGTGGCGTCTCTTCCAAACGCACCTCAGCTCGTACAATGATACGTCCTTTGCCCGTTGCAAAGTAGTCTCGAATGCCGTCAATACCAATAACGCTTCCACCCTGGCAAAAGTCAGGACCCTTTACGTAGGTCATGAACTGCTCAACATCCATATCTGGACGATCAAGCAAAGCGATACAAGCACGCAAAACCTCGCCAAGATTGTGTGGTGGAATATTGGTCGAGAGACCAACCGCGATACCACTTGACGGGTTGACAACAGGCGGAATGCGCCCAGGCAGATAATCCGGTTCGACAACCTTCGGGTCTTGCTTGTACGTTGGATGCACTGGAACCGTCTCTCGCTCCATATCAGCCATCAACGCTTCCGCAAGAGGTGATAGGCGCATTTCGGTATAACGGTAGGCGGCAGGCGCGTCGCCGTCTTCACTGCCCATATTGCCCTGACCCTCAATGAGCGGGTAGCGCATAGTGAAGGACTGCGCCATACGTACAGCCGCATCATAGACAGATGTATCACCATGTGGGTGGTAATTACCAAGAATAAGACCAACAACTTCAGCACTTTTAACGGTGGGTCGCGTCGAAAGATAACGAGCCTCACGCATACCAGACAAAATGCGGCGTTGTACAGGCTTTAATCCATCGCGTGCATCGGGTAGTGCACGGTCAGTTACGACTGAGAGACCATAGGTCGCAAATGCCTGCGACATAATGACAGAAAAATCTTCTTCACGGATAACGCCGACTACGGGTGCATTTCCATTGCTGTTGTTAGAGCTATTTCCTAATCGCGTACGGGCCATTTACTTAAACATCCAGTTCTTTAATTTTACGTGCATGTTCCGCTAAAAAGGTACGACGTACCTCGGCGTTTTTGTCTTCCATCAATTCCATAACCAGTTTTGCCGCAAGCACACCATCTTCCATAGTGACTCGTTTGAGTGTACGATGCGCTGGGTCAAACGTTGTATCTCGTAGTTCTTTCGGGTTCATTTCGCCAAGACCTTTGAAGCGTTTGAACTCCAAGCCTTTCGCATCAGGATGGCTATTCAAAAAATGTATTTGCGCTTCATCGTCAATCAACCAGTTTACTTTTCCCTTGTACTTCACAGAGTAAAGCGGTGGGCAAGCGATATAGACGTGTCCACGCTCGATTAAGTCGCTGAACTCCTGATGGAAGAGCGTAAGTAAGAGACATTGAATATGCAGACCATCAACATCAGCATCTGTCGCAATAATGACGCGGTTGAATTTGAGCCGACTGACATCAAATGTACTCCGCGTTCCCGTTCCTAATACATTGATGATGGTGCGGATCTCTTCGTTCTCGACAATGCGCTCAAGGTCGGCCTTCGCTACGTTCAGTGGTTTCCCCTTCAATTTGAGAACAGCCTGAAACTCGGAGAAGCGTCCTTGACCAGCACTACCACCAGCCGAGTCACCCTCAACAATGAACAGTTCTGATCGGCTAGGGTCTGACGAGTTACATTTGAGAAATTTCTTTGACAGTGAGGTATCAATTAACTCACCGTTTTTTTTGTTGCCAGCACGCGCTAATTCTTCGACAAGCTGCGCTTCGTTACGAGCCTTCTGCATTTGCTGGATTTTTTTGAGCCACTCTTTCGCGGCAACCGTGTTGCTCTCAAACCAATCCTTCAAGCCTTCGTCAACGACAGAGCGCACGATACCCTCAACAGGCGCATTGTTTAAACGGTCTTTCGTCTGACCTTGAAATTGCGGATTGGTGAGTTTCACCGAGATGACTACGTTGAGTCCCTGTTGAATGACCTCTGGCTTGAAGCCATCCTTCTCTCGGTTCTTAATTATAGCGAGCTTGATGGCATAATCATTGACAACCTTTGTCAACGCTGCTTTAAAACCCGTCTCATGCACACCGCCATCACGTGTACGTACTGCGTTCGCATAGCTGTACATGGCGATTTTGTAGCCCGTTGTTGGCTGCAATGCAACCTCAACTTGCACACCATCTTTTTCTTTCGCAATACCAATGACATGCTTTGACAACGGCACACTCGTGCCAGTGGTAGAGAGATCACGTACATAATCAGGTAAACCATCACGCGAATAAAATGTGCGGTTCATCTGTTCGCTTGCGGCATCATCCCAAGCATCCAAATGAAAAGAGACGCCACGGTTGAGGTAGGCGGCTGCATTCAGACGGCTTTCCACAGCTTCAAGTGAATAATAGGCATCAACGTCAAAGACGGAGCGATCATATAACCACCGAAGCTGTGTTCCGTGCATCTTGGGATCACATGGAACAATCTGATGTGGAACTGCTGCACCGCGACTAAATGTTTGTGTGAACTCCTGCCCATCCTTCCAGATGGTTAGCTCTAGTTTTTCAGAGAGCGCGTTAATCACGGTAGAACCAACACCATGTAAGCCACCCGCAGTTTTGTATGCACCCTCGGCGAACTTGCCGCCAGAGTGAGGCACGGTGAGAATAACAGTTGCAGCCGGCACATAGTCGCCTTGATACAACATCAAATCGAAAGGCATTCCTCGCCCTTCATCACGGACCGTCACCCAACCTTCTTGGTCAATACTCACCCAGATATGTTTGCCGTATCCAGCCACCGCTTCATCAACCGCATTATCCAATGCCTCCCAGATCAAATGAACCAGACCAGAGGTAGACGTTGAACCTATATACATCCCCGGACGATGCCGAATAGCGGCAGTACCTTCAAGCACCTGAATATCTGCCGCAGAATATGCTATATTTTTTTTATTACGTGGAAGTCCCTTTGCCTCTACACGTAGAGTGGATACATTTGTGTCCTCATCGGTTTGCACAGACGAGAACAGAGAACCCTGACCAACCTCATCGTGTTGCTGGGGTGATACTTTGGAGGAGCGAGCCATCTACCCATACCTCTTTTCAAAATGCTTTCGTTGCTCTTCAGAAGAATACAGTGTTGAGCATTGAAAGTCAAGATTATTTTAGACCAAAAGTTCTATCTTAAAAAAAGTGCGTTAAAACAAGCGTCTGTCTTGATGAACAATTATGTTTACATTCTTATTCTCACGATAAGCAACCAAATAGGTAATGCCTGCTATTTTCTATGTCCTGTTTTACATGTAACGAGTAGAGAAAGATGTTTTTGCATAAAAACTGCGTAAAGAGATTTTCGTAATGTTTACTCACCATCCTCTACTGAGTTTACTGTAGCGTTAGGAAAAGACTTGTATCCCTCTCACAGATCATTCATGACATTGCATCAACATGTTGGTACAAAAGTGTTGTATTTTTGCTTAAAAACCACTATAATCAAACTTAAACATTATCTCCATCCCAACAATATCCTAGGAAGGGCTGCACAACTCTATGCCTCGTCCATCAAAACACGTCTCGCCCGATACATTAGGCGGACGGATTAGAGCGGCTCGTGAAGACCTTCATCTTTCATTAGCAGAGGTCGCAAGCGGTCACTATAGCACAAGTCTCATTTCACAGATAGAACGTAATCGCGTTGATCCTTCACATGATAGCCTACGGTTTCTCGCGGAGCGGCTCAAGCTATCCGTTGATGATCTTGAGATACTCGCACATCAACATCGAGAGACCGAAGTTGAAGCACGCGAGTACACATCTTTCGACGCACTAAGAAGTGACACAACTCGTCTCCTGGCAGACAGACAAATATCAGAAGCACTTCGTCTCCTGGAACCATTATACTTTTCTCAAGTTCCGTCGTTACAACGCTGGCGCTTAGCAGCATTGCGCGGTCAATGTTACTTTGAGCAGAGGCGGTTTGTCAAGGCGCAAGGCGATCTTGTCTATGCAATGCAGGAAGAACCGAAACACGAGAACTTGCCTTTAGATCAAAAGCAAGAACGTATGTTGCTCCATCTCCATCTCGCCGCCACCTATCGTGAACTTCACCAGCTTGACGAAGCACTCGAACAATTTCAGATTGCACTTGACATGATGAACCGTGACACACGCTTTGGGTATGTGGCGGAAGCACATTGGGGAATGTCGCTCATTGCGCTGGCACAAGCTACACAGATAGAGCAGGGACAAGAGAACACAAGCGCACGAGAAGCAAAACTGCATATTGCACTAGCACATGCTGAGAATGCGCATCTTTTGTATTCCTCAATTGGGGAAACACTTCACGCTGCCTCTGTTGCATGCAACATTGCTGAAATCGAGTTTGCATTAGGGCATAAAGAAAAGACACGTCAAGGTCTACTTAAGCTAGTAGATGCGTGGAAGCTTACTGCTGAGACAACGCAACCTGATGAGCAACGCCGACAAAAAGAACAAGCGAACATCGTATCTTCAGCATCTTGTCTTCTTGCAGAGATAGAACTAGCAGACGAGCAGTATGAACAAGCACTTGTTTATGCGAAGCAAGCCTTAGCAGCAGGAGAGCGCAGCTATATTCTTAGAAGAGCTGATGCATATGTGATGTTAGGTCGTATCTTCTGTGCTACACACGACGATGAGCAAGCGGAACAGGCATTTCAGAATGCACTCCACGAGCTTGAGCAAACTGAGCGTATTGGTGTCCGTATCAGTACACACGTTCGCTTTGGTAGCTACCTGTTAAGCAGAGGGAGGACAGAAGAAGGTCAGCAAGAATTGGAAAAAGCAAGATTACTTTCCGATGCAGTGTTGTTAGGTAATGATAGAACATCGCCCTATGATACTGTCGCATAGTAGGCATAATAGTGCATAGACTAAGTATAATATATAACAACTTCTCCTCTCGGTTATTCGTAATAAAGGTAGCATGTTAGAAAAATATCCCAACGATACGTGGGAGAGGATTATAGAGCTATGAAATCCGTTGCTGGTCAATATGAATGTGTACATAAATCTGGCTTGGGGCTTGACTACTTTACGGCGCGTGTAGACCGTCTCACTCTACAATCAGGCGGACGCTTTGTGTTTATTGTACAGGATCGCAGTCGTATCGCGCATGCAGCGCAGTCGCTTGCGAGTGGTCAACAGGTTTCATCCGTCGCCCCAGAAGTGCGGCGCGAAGGCTCGTATCTTGTGCAAGGAATAAACGTTTCATTTCGCTTTGATGATGGTACGCAACAACAAGGCCAATTTGCGACAACAAGCGATGGGAGTGGCAGTACGCTTCAAATAGGGCAAGACATCTTTACGAAAACTTCGGATTCGACACTCCTTCCTTCAGCAGATCGCTTGAAAAAAGATATGGAAGATATTGCGAAAGGCTTGAAGATTGCGAGTGCTATCGGGGGAGTTGCGATAAAAGCGGTAAAGACCATTCACGACACGCTACAACCTACACAAAGTTCTACAACAAATCCAACGTATTCACCTACGCAAAATACAAATACACAGGTTCCACCTGTGCAACAGTATCCGCAACAGCAAGCCGCACCAACATATACACCACCTATGCAGCAGTATTCGCCACAGCAACCAGTATCTTCTATTCCTGCGTATCAGCCGCCACCAGTCGCACCACAACAACCAGCACAAAGTACAGTGCCCTCTGTATACTGTGATCAGTGTGGCACAAAAGCACGTCCAGGGAAACGTTTCTGTAGTAATTGTGGTGCAAGTCTCACATAACGAATTTTACCCTCGTGCTTGTTCTTTTGCTAGTAGTTCATATGCAGCGATAATACGCTGCATTTGCTGGCGGTCTCCTCCACGGTCTGGATGGTAGCGTTTCGCGAGTGCGCGATAACGTCGCTTGATTTGTTGTGGCGTTGCATTAGGTGGTAGTCCTAGCACCGTTAATGCTCGTTGTCGTTCAACAAGCGAGCGCGCAGGATTTGCTTTGCTTTGCCACAATGTTCGTGCGCTTATACGTAACGCATCCCATAACAACGAGGTAAATGATCTTGGTTGTCGTGAACTCATCTATATACTTCTATTCTAAACTGCTTTTGCCTAGTATATATGCTATATAGTACATCGGCACAAAATGAAACGTGGGAACGCATTGAAACGTGAACCATATATATACGGTTTGGAAGTATTGCGAGTTTCTCCATCATAGCAGCAATTTCATAATACGCAATACTACACGCTTAGCTATAGCGAATGAATAACATTTTTTCTTGAATAGGTCTTATCAAATTATGCCCACAAGGAGACACAGTTATGGCAGTACAGACCAAAAATCCTGTTGAAAAGGCCAAGGAGGTTGCCTCCTCGGAACCTGTCAAAAACATTGAAAAGCAAACAAAACCTTTTCAGCAATTTCTCATGAAGTTCAATAATGATGGGGCTATGACATTTGCCGGTGTCTTAGCTTATAACCTGATGTTAGCAATGTTCCCCATTCTCGTTGCGCTTCTCGCTATTCTTGGCTTTACACTTGGCAGACTCAATCCAAGCGCAGTACAAAGTATTCAAAATAATATTGCAGGAATATTTCCTGGTGCAGCCGCAGGGGGAATTATAAAAGGTGCGTTAGCTCAACTTAATAAAAGCGCAGGAATATTGTTAATTCTAGCACTTTTGGTTGCTATTTTTGGCGGTTCACGCCTTTTTATCGTTATTGAGCAGTTTTTGGACCTTATCTATCACGTGCGTCCGCGCACACTGATACGTCAAAACCTTGTTGCTATTGGTATGCTTCTATTGTTTGTTGTGCTTATTCCACTTATGGTTGTCGCTTCATCCGCGCCAGTATTAGTACTCTCGCTCACGCGGTTCATACCATTTCTGGGAGACAACAAGACAGCCGCGACGATTATTAGCACTGTTGGTGGTATTATTAGTGGCATCATCGTAGGCTTCATTCTATTTGAGGCAATCTACTTTGTGATGCCAAACCAAAAGATTAGCTGGCGTCACAGTTGGCGCGGTGCACTAGTAGCATCAGTATTACTTGAGATATACTTGTTTGCCTTCCCATTCTACGCAAGCAACTTCCTCAAAGGTTACGCAGGCGTTATTGGAGGCGGTATCATCCTCCTATTGTTTTTCTACTACTTCGCGGTTATTCTTTTGCTTGGTGCTGAGATCAATGCTTTCTTCTCTGAGAATGTACAGCCTCTGCCAAACGATATCATAACCTTTGTCACGACAATGGCTGGTCGAGTGAATCAAGATCGTCCAGAGGTTGAGTCGCCAAGCCACATGGATGCTCGCCCAACCGACAGGAAAGTGGACTCTCAGATTGGTAAGGGTCCTGGGGGCGGGAACAATGCCAGTCAGAGGAACTCTCAGAAACAGCAGAGTCAGATGACTAGTAAGCAAGAAAATAAGACGAGTCAGAAAAACTCTCAGCATCAGCAGAATGAGACAAGTGGACAAGAAAAAAAGGTGAGCCAGAAAGCTAGTGAGAAGCAAGAACAAGCAGCTTCCAGGGCACGCTTAAAGCAGCAGGTCAAAGAGCAAAAGGAGATGACAAAAACTCCAGCTTCACCAGTTTCGTTCGTTACGATTGCAGTAGGCGCACTCCTTACCGTCGTTATCGAACTACTACGTTTCCGTCGTCACGGCAAATAAGCTGCAGTCTTTACTTGATTGAGGCCAGGGCGCCCGCAAGGGGAACGCCCCTCCCATACA
>CAXUHF010000171.1:0-9883 GCA_964250765.1 uncultured Ktedonobacteraceae bacterium
AATTTACTCATACATTCCTCGCATATCTAAGACTTGAAAATATTTTCTATTTTATCACATTCCCACGCTCCACATACCGTTTCATCATCTCCAGCATCCGTCCACTTTCACGGCGAATGGTGCTGACAACAAGAGGCTGCGCGGCTCCAAGGATGCCATGTAGGTTACAAGTGACTTCGCGAATCACATGTGTAGCCTGCCCATCGCTTCCAGTCGCTTCCAGCGCATAACGAACGCGCACATCCAGCTTTCCAGTCAGCAGCAGAGCTTTTACCGGCATCGATTGCTCAAAAGTGATACGTTCAGGTGGATTGAACTCAGTGATCGAGCCGCGCATTGTGCCATCGGCATAGGTTGTGCCGACACCCGGTGACACGGACGATACCTGAGTCATTCCACCAAACACCCTTGAGCCTAGCAGCCAGCGGTCATAGTGAGCGAGATCGGCAATCAGGTCAAAAATCGTCTCGCGCGTGCCATTGATATTAGCAGTCAATCGTAACGAAGGCATATATTTTCCCTCTCTTCCGGTTTTTCAATAAAGCACTGCATAGTATAATGTTCTGACACAGTTCATAAAAAACCCTCTTGGCTCACCTGTTCTCTTTGCTTTTACCCGTTCTGCGACCAGGATAATTATACTACTTTCACTATCAAAATCCTGGGATTTACAGGTACGTCTTCTAAAACCACTATCTCAGATAATTGTCAAAAATTACCTCATGGAATTTTCACATTTACACAAAGAGGACGAGAAATAGCAAAATCGCGTTTTTGTCCCCGTTTTTGTTTCTCTCAAGATTTTTGCGTAGTTGCGTTTTGTAGGCAAGTAATATGAAACAAGGCTAGAGGCCGCTGTAAGCGGTACCTCTAGCCTTGCGTGTTCAATCGGGGTGAGAAGATTTGAACTTCCGACCCCTACAACCCCATTGTAGTGCGCTACCGGGCTGCGCCACACCCCGAAAATGGAACGAGATAAGTATATCAGAAAAAAGAGGCGTTCGTCAAGACATTTTGAGGCGAATGCGTGTCGCGTCCCTCTTGCGTTCACATAGCGAAGGGTGTATACTTGCAACCATACTAATCGACGTGAGGAGGAAGACGGGTTTTCGCCCCACCTCTGTGAGGAGCTTTGTTCACTATGAAAGTAATTCTGTTACAAAATGTTGAGGGCCTGGGAAAGGCTGGCGACCTGAAAGAGGTTGCCAATGGCTATGCCCGTAACTACCTCTTACCATCAAAATTGGCCGCCGGTGCCACACCTTCTTTGATTGCTAACCGTGCGCAACGTGTCGCTACTGAACAGCGCAGACTTGAGAAGCAGGAAGCCGCGAACCAAGAGCAGGCAGCGCGTTTGGGTCAGGTCACGTTAACCTTCAAGGCAAAGGTTGGTACTCAGGGTCGTCTGTACGGCTCAATTACCAGCCAGGATATTGCGTCTGCTTTGCGTGAGGTCGAGAAGATCACCATTGACCGCCGTTCGATTGACCTGCCCGATCCAATTCGCGCTATTGGCACATTCACAGTTCCGGTCAAGGTGGCCTCTAAATTAGAGCCAAAAATCACCGTGAACGTTATTAATGCATCCGAGGCCGCCGCCGAGTAGCGTCTCGCTGGAGATACGATGCCCCGTTGGTTGTACTACTCATTGATTTTGACCATTGTTGCCCCGATTATCTCTTTGATACCGGGACCAAAACCAGCAATGGTCATCTTTATTTTTGCCGTGCTTGGCCTGATTCCTCTTGCCGCCATCATTGGACGCGCTACTGAAAATCTCGAATTTTATGTAGGTCCCACTGCTGGTGGTCTGCTGAATGCAACCTTCGGTAACGCACCCGAACTGATTATTGGTATTGTAGCCTTGCAAGCGGGCTTAGTCTCGGTTGTCAAAGCCTCAATCACAGGATCGATTATTAGTAACGCCCTCCTTGTGCTGGGTGGGTCGCTAGCATTTGGTGGCTGGCGCTGGGGTGAGCAGTATTTCAGTAACCGTGACGCGGGCGAATATTCCGCAATGATGGTCTTGGCTGTTGCGGGCCTGCTGATTCCCTATACTGCTAGTATCGCTCCTGCGAACAAGGTCAGTACGGAGCCAATTAGTGTAGGTATTTCTATCGTCTTGCTGTTCATTTATATCATGTATCTCGCGTTGACCGTCTTTCACGTTAGAGCGAAGCGACGCAACCCATTACGTCGCGGTAAGATTACTACACCTCTGAAACTGCCAAAAGAGGCAGATGAACAAGAGAGTGAAGAGGTTGAGGGGGTCACAGGTGGCGTAGACCCGCGCCAGCTAGATGAAGTCAAGCCACCTGCCCCTTGGATATCTCTGCTTATTCTGTTTGGAGCAACTATTGGTACGGCCTGGAATAGTGAGCTACTGGTAGGAACGCTAGAGACGGTTGCGCACCAACTTGGTTGGACGCCTGTTTTCATTGGCTTGGTCATCGTGCCCATTGTTGGTAATGCCGCCGAGCATTCAAGTGCACTCATTGTAGCGTACAAGGACCGTGTTGATTTGAGCGTGGCGATCGCAGCTGGCTCATCAATTCAGGTCGCAACCTTCGTTGCACCTGTCCTTGTGCTATCCAGTCTTTTCTTCACACACCATCTCGATCTTGTCTTTCAACCACTAGAATTGGTGTTAGTGGGACTCGCAACTATCCTATTCACCTTCGTCAGCCTAGATGGGAAATCTACATGGCTTGAGGGTATGCAGCTTCTGGCGGTATATGTAATGGCGTGTGTCGTATTCTTTTTGTTGCCTGGGTAAGGGTTTGAGGATGTCGTTGACAGAATAATACGGATATCTGCAGGGACCTATTTATCACGTCCTCATCGGCGGTCGATTGCCCAGAAGGACGTGATAAATCGGTCCCTACAGACGACATATTCCCATCAAATTGTTAAATCACATAGTTGGATGCTTGTCTTTTACGAATTTCCTGTCAAAAACTGTATCATCTTGCTATGCTCTACACTAATAAGCTCATTCAACTGCTCGGAGTCCTTCTTGAAAGAGAGCGATACCTTCGTTTGTTGCTGAAGTGTGTCAACGAGAGCCTTTCGTGCTTTGTCATCATCTGCTCGCATGACTTTATCTTCGGGTATGGCGATGCCGACTTGCTGAAGAACCTGCTCTGTTGCATAGATAGGCGCATCCATCAATACCCCTAACGTGAGGGCATCACTAGGTCTCGCGTCAATTTCTTGTGTGTTGTCGCCGTTACGTATTTTGACGATGGCATAGTATATCTCATCTTTCAAAGCTTCTATACGCACCTCTTCAACGTGTGTTCCTGTCGCTTGTAGCAAGTTCACCATCAGTTGAGCGGTCATGGGACGTAGCGAGGACGTTTTCGTTAAACCAGTCGCTAGTACAAACGCCTCAGTTTGTCCTACCCATATTACCAAAGCGTTTCTCCCAGGCTCATCCTGTAAGATGACGACGCGTTGTTCTGTAGCCTGATTAATACGTATAGAGTTGATGTGCATTTTAATCATCACTTGCCTCCTCTGTTTCTTTGCATATGGAGCATCTACACTAGCTTGTGTATATAGCACTGAAAGCAGTTCCCTTAACTGGTTTCGCGCTCTATGTAAGCGGCCCTTGACTGCCACAATCGAGATACCTAGCATCGTAGCAATTTCTTGTAAACTCAAATCCTCATAGTAGAACAGCAGCGTCACTTCGCGGTCTTTGGATGAAAGACTCTGTACCGCGTCGAATACAAAACGTTGTAGTTCATGTTCCTCCACGAGTGTTTGTGGGTCTACCATCATGTCAAATATATTAACAGAGGTATAATGCATGCCGCCCATCATGTCTTCTAGTGAGAGTACAGTAGCTCTTTGCTCACGCAGGTAGTTATGATAGACGTTGAGCGCGATACCATAGAGCCAGCTTTTAAAGCGCGAGTTGTCCCGCAGGTGGTTCAGCGAGAGATAGGCGTGTAGAAATATTTCCTGCACTAATTCTTGTGCGATCTCTTTCTGCGCGATTTTGCCTACCACGATACGCTTAACCATCGACGTATAGCGTTCAATAAGTTGTCCAAAGGCGTGCTTGTTGCCTTCGCGTGCTAACGCAACTAACTCGCTATCTGTACTCTGTTCCATGCTAATGCGTAGTTTGTGCTCCTTCATAGAGGTATCTATTATAGTAGTAGCATTTAGTAGAGAAAAGGTTACGTGGTAGCTCATTGAATTCAATGAGCTTGTGAGGCAACATGATGAGTAAGATGACATGAGCAAGCCTTAATACGTTTGTACACGTAATTGTTTCAGAAACCGATAGACGCTCACGAAGGGCTACCCTACTATACGACGTTATTACGTGCTACGCACGTGGTATATAGTAGGGTAGCCCCTCGTGGGCGTCCATCGGTCTAGGGAGATTCAAAGGCTATAGTACTGCTTAAAATCCCCCCCTTGAATGAAGTATCTGTCCTGTTATCCACTCTCCCGCATCGCTGGCTAGAAAGGCGATGAGACGTGCCGCATCTTCTGGCTCTCCAACACGTCCAAAGGGAGCTTGTTGTACCAATGCTTGTTTGAGTTCTGGTTCAGCATCCATCCACCCTGTATTCGTTGGCCCTGGATCAACCGCATTGACTGTAATGCGACGTGGCGCAACCTCGGCAGCAAGTGTCACTGTGAAGGCTTCAATTGCGCTTTTAGTAGCAATATAAGGTAGTTTCCCAGGCATGGCTGCTACGCTCTGTCCAGAGGTAAGATTGATAATACGCCCACCTTTCCCCATCGGCTGAGAGAAACGTCGTGCAAACTCAATACTTAAGAGCATCGTACCACGCATGTTGACAGCGTAGTAGGTGTCCAATATCTCAGTCGTAAGTTGATCGAACGGTGCATTCGTATCATCGTGAGCTGCGTTATTGACAAGAATGGAGGCAGGGCCGAGACGTGTTTCTACCGCGTCCATAATCTGTTTTGCCGCTTCGGGACGACTTAAGTCTACCTCTGCGCACTCACAGCGTATGCCCATTTCCCGTAAGTCTGACAATAGTTCGCGGTATCCTTGAGCCTCCTGTCCGTACAGGCTTTTATCGTGTGCTTCCCAGTAGGTGAAGAAGATATCCATATTCAATTGAGCAAGTTCACGGCAGATAGCAGCACCGATGCCTCTGCTGCGGCTTGCCCCTGTGACTATTGCGATACGTCCGTTATGCATATGCATATAACACCTACCTTTTTACAGCACATAACCGTCTATGCTGCAATCATCCATGCCCAATTTTGTACATGGCACGCGGAATTTGTGGCAACAAGTCAGAGGCAAGCATACCTGCATGGCCTATTTGTTCGCTCACGATTCCTGCGGCCACTGTGTGCAGATAGACAGCGGCACTCGCGGCATCAAAGGGCTGCATGCCTTCTTGTGCTAAGAAGCCTGTTGTCATGCCAGCCAGCACGTCGCCTGTACCTGCACCAGCGAGGGCGGGATTGGCGAGCCAATTGATACGCGTGCGACCATCGGGCGTGGCTATGATTGTGCAAGCACCTTTGAGAATAAGCGTGATATCCCATTCCTGTGCTTTGCTTCGTGCCAATTCCAAGCGGTCAATATTGCCGCCAGACACTTTGATGCCTCCGCAAAGACGACCCATTTCGCCAGGGTGAGGCGTAATCACGCTACCCTTTGGCAGTAGTGTCCACCAACGTTCAAGCTGAGAGAGATTGTTGAGACCGTCCGCATCTACTACAAGATGGGGACGTTTCTCATCAGGAAGTGAACGTAGGTACTCCAAAACCTCTAAAATGACCTCACGTGTGTTGGGCGATTGACCTAATCCAGGTCCGATCAGCAAGGAGCGATAGCCTTCGAGATGATCAGACAATGCTTTTGAACGGGTGAAACTTTCATCTTCTTCTGGTGGTAGAATAGCAAATGTTGCTTCGTGAAATGAGCTAGCATAAATGGGTAGCATTTTTTCAGTGACAGCAAGTGTGATTAATCCCGCTCCAACACGCCCTGCTGCGCTTCCCGCGAGAAACGCGGAGCCAGGATAGGGAAACGAACCACAAAACAGCATCACTTTGCCAAATGTACCCTTGTTGCTCTGTAGGGGACGAGGAGGCAATAGTGTGCGTACGAGATCATCAGTTGGCATCTCTGTTTGTAAGTGGCTTTCAAGTTCAGGTGGCAGGCCAATGTCCCCGACATAGAGCTTTCCAATGTAGTCACGTCCTGGGAAGAAGAAAAACCCTTGTTTGGGACAAGCAAAGGTGATGGTGGTATCCGCGTGTACCGCCTCTTGGTCAACCTCGCCCGTGTCCGCATTTAAGCCAGTGGGGAGGTCAACTGCAACGATACGCATGTCAGCACGCTTTTCTCGCTCCTGGCGCACACGTGCAAGCAGGGAACGTATATTCTCTGGTAGCGGACGTGAATTCCCTGTTCCAAGGAGTGCATCAATAATATAATCAGCACTACCTATAGCTGACTCTAACTCCGTTGCAACCTCCGACTCATTGACATCCTCACCACGCACACTGAGCTTATGTTCTTTCCAATGATACAAGCTAATAAACGCGCCTGCTTCTTCGAGATGTTTGGCAATCACCAGTCCATCACCACCATTGTTGCCGGGGCCAATGAGAAAGAGTACTTCAAGCCCATTTAGCGTATGGTGTGGCAAGAGGTGCGCTTCAAACAGGTCTGCCGCACTCTTTCCCGCGTTCTGCATCAATATATGACCCGTCAAGCCGTATTGTGCATCGGCCTGAGCCTCAAGTTCTCGCATTTGTGCGACAGTAACAATATGCATTCCGTGCCTCCAAATTTGTGAATATAAGACGGGAAGCTCTTATGCTTTCCCTTCCTTTTCATGTAACACGTATTGTAGACGCTTTACGGATATGTTGAGATTGGTCAATTTTATGTAACAATGTCTATGCTGTGGGCCGTGCTATAACAGGAAGTAGTTGTTTACTAGAGAAGCAAGGAATGGAGAACACCAATGAACGACGATCCACAGAAGAATGCACAAGGCGGTCAGGACGACACCAACCGCGAGCAACCAAAAGGTGGCTATCAGCAACAGCAGGGGCAAGAAGCGACGAAACAAGATACGAAAGTTCAGGGTGAAGCACAGAAACTGCCACCAACAGCTTCTGCACAAGGTGGGCAAGATGATGTGAAGCGAGAGCAACCAAAAGGCGATTATCAACAAAAAGGGTAGTTACTCTTGAAACACTCGAAACATAGCCCATATAGGCTATGTTTCGAGTGTTTCTTTGTGTTTCAGTATAAGTCATGATAGGATATGCAAGTTCCCACAAATTCATATATGCAGATGTGCATGTTTTTGTGCGCGTTGTGTGAATGGAAGGAACGCATCTTGCTACATGAATTGTCAATGCACTTATTGCGGTGCGTTTAGACAGGTAGTAAGAACTGCTTGTGGAGGTTGTAAGGGAGCATTCACTAGAAAGATTACACATTGAAAACGCATAAGTACATCCTGAAGTATTTACGTCAGGACAACAGAGGGAGTTTCGTAGTAAAGTTTAGTATTGGAGCGGTTCTTGCACTGCTCTTCTTAGCGCTCACGTTAAGTATTCATGTGCCGGGAGCACATGCGAGCGCATACATAACGCCTTGTGCCAAAAGCGACCAACATTATACTGTTGTGCAGGGGGATACACTGAGTTGGATCGCTTATCGCTACCATACGACCTGGTCGAATTTAGCATCGTATGGTCATATTGATAATCCTAACCTGATATTCATAGGTCAGGTTGTGTGCATTCCGGTACAAGGCTTCTCGACGAATACACAAGTACAACAGGTACGTACCGCGCCACACACTGCGCCAGTCACGCACAATAATCCACCACAACAGGTACAGCAGCCGAAGAAAGCCGCGCCCGTTGTAGTAGTGCCGACCAACGTACCTTACAATCCACCACCAACAGCAACATCAGCACCTGTGACATCAGCACCAGCAACTGGCGGCAGTATTCCTGCCATAATCAACCAGGTATTCGGGGCGTATGGACCAGCTGCTACGAATGTTGCGAGTTGTGAATCAGGACTCAATCCTGGTGCTTACAATCCGAGTGGTGCATCGGGCCTCTTCCAGATCATGCCCGGTACATGGGCTGGTACGTCACAAGCTGGAAGTTCGCCCTATAACGCTTATGCAAACGCTGTTGCCGCGCACGAAATCTTTGTGCGTGATGGCTACAGTTGGCGCGAATGGACGTGCCAACCCTAGTAGTAATACAGACCGTTTGATAAAGCAGTTCGCTCCCTTTCAATCTCACAAGCAAATGTAGAACATACACGAAGAGACGCTAGAGCTACAAGACTCTAGCGTCTCTTCGTATAAGAGCGCAAACGCTATAAAATTCCATCCAGACGTGCTATACTCAGTCAGCAACATACGTCGTCTATATAACCTTCTCAAGAGTAGGACTCTTCTCCATGAACATACAATACATTTTCGTTATCGTCCTGTTGGCTCTCGGTGGTATTCTCATCGGTGAGAGTATTATCAGTAGTGTCAACATTATCGAAATCGTTCTTGGCTCTATCTGTCTCGTTATTGCTGTTGTTCTTTTGATTCGCGCACCTGTGAAACGATGAAACTGGCACTCAAAATCACGCCGCAGCGTAGCACACAATACGCCAATATGGTTGCGACCCTTGCAAAGCCAGAACTGCTTGCAAGCCCACTTGGAACATTTATCAAAGAGTGCGAGGCGATCACGCTTGCGGGTCAGGCATATCTTCTGGTTACGCTTCATGAAGAAACGCACCTCTCCCCATATATGCTCTTCGTGCTTTCTCACATGGGAGCGACGAGCGAAGTCTACGAATACTTCGATACTATCGGTACTGTGAATGGTCCCCTTTTACGTCCGATAGAGCCACAATTTGTGCCGTTTGTGCCGTTAGAGATGGCGGAGACTCGACGCTATAAGGGCAAGACAAACGAAGTTTTTACACGTGTCCTGCTGAACATTGCGCTCTTCGCGAGCGGATATGCCGAGAATTTAAACGAGCGTTTGCGTATCCTCGATCCTTTAGCAGGTGGAGGCACAACGCTTTTTCTCGCGCTGAGTGCTGGCTATGATGCTTTTGGGATTGAACTGAATCGGCAAGATGTCGAGACAACAGAGGTTTTTGTACGGCAGTACCTTGAGAGTATTCATATTCACTTTAAAGAGCGCGACGAACGTGGTCGTAGAGCAGGCCGTCGCTCTCAGTTCGAGATTGGTCGTAAGGGCGATACAAGACTACTCGTGCTGGTACACGGCGATGCGACAGAGGCAGATATGCACCTGCGTGAGGTAATGGGTGGTCCCCGTGTTCATGCGATTGTGGGCGATCTACCATATGGCATTCAGCACTTCGGCGAGATATCCTCTCTTCTCACACATGTGTTGCCCGTATGGACAAATATGCTCCTTCCAGGTGGCACATTAGCACTGGCGTGGAATGCTACCCGCGTCGAGCGCGCGGAGATGGTCAATTTCTTAGAGCAAGAGGCAGGTCTTACAGTTCGCAATGAGCCACCCTATACACAATTCGCGCATGCTGTAGATCGCGTGATTAAACGCCGTGACATTATTGTTGGTGTAAAAAAGTCTCCGTAAAAATACGTCCTTTGACGAATGCTAGCCTCTCTTTTACATGTTATACTGAATGGAACAACGAAAAGCTAGTAAGCTTGAGCAGAACAGGGGTCTCCATCCTTGGGGGGAAATTGATGAACGTGTAGGGGAGACCCTTGCGGTCTCCCCTACACGTTCATGGATGATCGACATGTAGGGGAGACCCTTGCGGTCTCCCTGTTTCCCCCTAATAGATGGAGACCCCAGAACAGAGATGCGAGGCGTACGGTTGAGTTTA
>CAXUHF010000172.1:0-9788 GCA_964250765.1 uncultured Ktedonobacteraceae bacterium
ATTTTACTCTTTTATTGTAGTAAAATAGGCGTATGTCAACTGGATTACTCATAAATTCGTATGTACAAGAAAGATGTAAGGACGTTTCCGCCATGCGCTTGATACCAAGATTTTTAATTTATCCAATAGTACTACTGCTCTTTTTGCTCACGAGTTGCGGGACTCCTTCACAGGCTGCAAAGGAACCAGCGAAGAAGCCAGTGGCGATAGAGGAACCAAGCCCAACGCCTACAAAAGCAATACCCACATTCGTCGTATCGCCAGTTGTGACGGTCTCTGCATCAGTTCCTGCACATCTTATTATTCCTCGTATTGGCGTCGATGCGCCTGTTGAGAATGTGAATATACAGTCTAATGGCGATTTGGGCACACCAGTGCAGAATCAATGGGAAGGTGTCGGCTGGTATAGTAATGGCCCACGTCCGGGCCAAGCGGGAAGCGCAGTCATAGATGGACACCTGGATCGCCCAGGTGGATATCCGGCAGTATTTTGGTATCTACGAAATGTACAAGTGGGTGACGTTATCATGGTGGTGGACACAAATGGGAAAACACTGCGTTTCCGGGTCACACGCACTGCTGCCTATCCCCCACTAGATGCACCACTACAAGAGATTTTTGGAGATAGTGGAGGAACGTATCTCAACCTCATTACATGTGCAGGTACCTGGATTCCTAGCCAACATCAGACAACCCTGCGTCTTGTTGTTTACACAACATTAATACAATAACATAGCTGATGCAGGGAAGCTATCCAATGTACATATTATTCGAGTAAATAGCTTCCGATCAGTTGACGACGAAGTGTGGCTAATTCTTCATCAGCAGGAGCCTCAGACATTTTTTCTGATTCTTGCTTAGGGGCAGACCACACAGAGAGTGGACTTGTAGCAGCCGAGGCAAACTCGTCAATCATGACCTCTTCGAGAAATGTTGGACCTGTAGTTTGCTCTGCAACCTCTTCATTGTCGGCAAAGAAGTCTACTGTCGTATGTGATGTTTCCGGCACGCTCATAACAAGCTCTTCTGTCTGGTCTTGGGTAATATCATGTTGCCCCGCTACTGGCTCTGCTTGTGGCTCTAGCTCTATAGTGATAGGTGCAGCTTCCATCGCAGGTATTGCTTCGACCGTAGAGGTTTGGGTAGGAGCTACTTCCTCACTATGTAGTGAGAAGCGATGACCATCAATCTCCACAAAAATGCCACGGCCCTCGCGTAGTTCAGCGAGTTGACGACGCAACTCCTGATTCTCATCCTCCATCTGTTCCATCACTTGCTTTTGTCTGAGCAGCTCTTGTGCGATTAGATCAAAATTGCTTCCACTCATCGAAATCAACTCCTTTAGTGATCATTGCGTTTCAACAATACTGAATTATCAGTCGTGAACGCGTCTATGCCTCTATCCATCCGTCTCTGTTACTACACTCCTTTAGGGCAAAAAAAGGTAGTCTTCTGCAATCCTTTGTATAGAGACGTGCTAATATAACTCAAGTAACAATAGTAGTGTTTTATGAAATGCCTAACAGCAAAAATCATTTGTAGACATTTTCCCTTTAATGTTGAAGATACGTTATTGGAAACGGCACTTTTCTCCAATAAACTGTATTTTTTCGCAAACTAGCGGATATGGAAATGTGACCCACAAAATTCTAATGTAAAAGTTGTATCGCTATATGTTATTACGATACGTGTTATATGTAGGCAAGCAACGAATTTGCATTGTACAATGGTAAGAGAAGAGTGTAATAGTGCAACTTCCCAGGTTGTTTCTGTTAGTGCAGAGACGACAAACAATGGCGTTGTCTACTGTCGTCTCGATATTGGGTCAGACGAACACTATGTAAGAAGAAAGGGATGGAAGCCCGATGCAACAACAACCGAAAACGCGCATTTCTCGCGGAAAATTTAATGGTATAAATGCTGTCGCTAACGAAAAGGGTGTGATTGCCGCAGCCGCTATGGACCAGCGCGGCTCTCTGCAAAAGTCTATTGCGAAAGCGAGAGGCAGTGATGCAACACCTGACGATTTGAGTCAGTTCAAAATTCAGGTGACTGAAGTCCTTACACGCTACGCTACCGCCATTTTGCTTGATCCTGAATATGGTCTGGAAGCCGCCAAGCATCGAGTCGAAGGTACAGGTCTCTTCCTTGCCTACGAAAAGACCGGCTACGATGCGAACGAAAAGGGACGTCTTCCCGACCTCCTCGACGATTGGTCTGTAAGAAGACTAGTCGAAGCAGGTGCTAGTGTTATCAAGGTCTTGCTGTACTATGATCCAGATGATAAGCAGGAGATCAATACGGTGAAGGAGGCGTTTATTGAGCGCGTCGGTGCTGAGTGCCGTGCATTTGATATTCCCTTCTTCCTGGAAGTTCTCGCATATAGTGATGAGATAGGTGACGAAAAGAGCTTTGAGTTTGCTCGTGTTAAGCCACAAAAAGTCAAGAAGTATATGCATGTGTTCTCTCAGCCTCGTTATGGCGTGGATGTATTGAAGGTTGAAGTTCCTGTAAACATGAACTATGTGGAGGGATCGAAGGGCAACACTGATGGTAAGGTTGCTTATAGTCAGGAAGAGGCTAAGCAAGCATTTAGAGACGCTGCTTCTGCGACAACAATACCATTCATCTACCTGAGTGCGGGTGTGACTAACGAAGTCTTCCTTGAAACCCTGGAGCTTGCCGCACAAGCCGACACTCCTTTCGCGGGTGTCTTATGTGGACGTGCAACGTGGCAGGACGGTGTCAAAGTCTACGCACAAGGCGGCGCAGAGGCGTTACGGAGCTGGCTTGAGGATCAGGGAGTGAAGAATATTCAGAGCCTAAATGAAGTTCTTGCGAAGGGTGCTAAACCCTGGTGGGACTTCTATGGTGGCAAAGATGCTATTGAGGTTGTAGACACACAGAAGTAGTGAAATAGCGATGTTGTAGGAGCGGTCAAACTGTATTTGACTGTCTACAACATCGCTATTGCATATATACACTGTAAAGACTTTAAGAGGAGAGCGTTCTGTAATGACTACCACACATAAAATCACTCTTGAAGACCTATGGACGTTGAAAGCACTGGGCAATATTGCCTTATCTCCTGATGGTCGGCGTGTTGCTTTTGTTTTACAGATGAGCGACAAGAAGAAAAACGAGGACACCAGTGCTATTTTCTTGCTACATCTTGACGAACAAGGACATGCTCTTAGTGAGCCACATCGTTTAACAAATGGCGAAAAAAATGATACAAACCCGGTATGGGCACCAGATAGTCATCGTCTCCTCTTTTTGTCTAACCGCGAAGACACCAATCAACTCTGGTTGATTGATACGAATGGTGGTGAAGCCTCCAAGCTTACGAATATGTTGCACGGTGTAAGCGATGCTGCATGGTCTCCTGATGGCAAAGAGATTGCTTTTCTCGCTCCTGCATCCTTAACCGATGAAGATGATGTACTAACTGGGCACAAGCAGCTTGATGAAGCCACGAAGAAACAGCGCGACGAAGAAGACCGTATTCGTTTGCGCACTATAACGACTATCTGGTATCGTACCGATGGACGAGGACTGTTCGAGACATTTAATCATCTTTTTCTCATGCCCGCGCCAAATATTGACTCAAACACTAGTGAGCCAGCAACAATTCGCCGACTTACCACAGGTGATATCGAGCATACACAAGTATCCTGGACACCTGACAGCCGCGAAATTTGCGTGTTGTCTAACCACAACGATAATCGTGACCGTTCAATGGAAAGCGATCTTTGGGCCATTGACCATGAGACAGGTATTGCACGCTGCCTTACCGACAGTACATTAGAAATTTATTGCTATTCCTGGTCGCCTGATGGCAACTCAGCGATTCTTGTTGGTACGAAAGAGCTAACTCGCTTTGGTAGCAATATTGAGCACTTGTATCTTGTTTCAAGAAAAGGAAATGAAGGTGATAGGCCACTTGTCTTAACTCCTGACTTCGACAAAGCCGTTGCTCCTATCGTTCGTAGCAGCTTTGGTGATCCAGCCCCATACCGTCCACACTGGAGCGCAGACGGACAACACGTCTTTTTTCTTGTGACAGAACACGGCTGTTCTCACATCTATCGCATGTCCATCCTACAGCAGACAATAACGCAAGTGAACATCAGCGAGTCTATAACTGGCTTCCTTGCTCTTTTCCCCGATCAACAAGCTCTCCTCATAGTACAGGAACAAGCAGAACACCCCTGGGAATTGTACCGTTTGCCTTTACTAGACACAGGAACTGAAGAACAGAAGTCGCTTACTCATCTTCATGATCAGAGCATGTCCGAATTGCAGTTCGGGAAAACCGAGCGTATCACATACAAAGGCTCGAATGGTGATGAAATAGATGGTTGGCTTATTCATCCCATAGGAGCGCGAGAAGGTGTGCGTTATCCACTTATCGTGCATATTCATGGTGGGCCTCAGTGGTCTTATGGGATAGGCATTGATCCGATCTATCACTATCAAGCAGCACAAGGCTATGCGGTTTTCTATTGTAATCCGCATGGTAGCACTGGTTATGGTGAAGCGTTTTTAAATCGTGTTATTGGTGATTGGGGCGGTTGGGATTATCAGGATATCATGCTTGGCGTTGATGAGTGTATTGCACGGGGTATCGCTGATCCTGAACGCATGGTTGTGATGGGTTATAGCTATGGTGGCTATATGTCTATGTTCATTATTGGGCAGACAAGTCGCTTCAAGGCTGCTGTCCCAATGGCAGGGATATCAAATCTTACTAGCTTCGTTGGCACTTCCGATATCGGCTTCTGGCAGGTTGTGCAGGCACAAGGCTATCCGTGGGAACCTGAACGTGCTGATTACTACCGTGAGCGTTCACCACTCACCTACGCTTCACGTATCACGACTCCAACGCTCTTGCTGCATCCTGAAAACGATCTGCGTTGCCCTATCGAGCAATCGGAACAGTTATACATGGCACTCAAGATGATTGGCAAGGTTCCAGTTGAATTTGTGCGTGTCCCTGGCGCATGGCATGGTGGTCGAGCTAAACCGAGTCAGTGGCCTGCCTACTGGGAAAAAACAATGCAATGGTTCGGGAAATATATAGAGATAAGACCAGAGGAATACAGTTAAGGTAGCAATAAGAAATGTATATGGCCTGGTACCCTTACGAGCAAGGGTACCAGGCCATATACATTTCTTATTGCTGTTCTACTTTTTGCTCGTTCTGACGAATAATAAAGATGGCGACTATTCCAGCTAGCACTGCAAAAGCAGCACACGCGATAAATGCATATTGGAAGCCACCGACGAGTGCAGCTTTCGCTGATACTCCTTGTTGATGCATTAGTATTGACGTTTGTGCTGCCGACACGACTGCAACCACCGCTAGCACTAACCCTGATCCTACCGTTTGCATCGTGTTCAGTAAGCCAGAAGCCAACCCTTGTTCTTTATCACTCACACCTGCCGTCGCCGCAATCGCCATCACAGTAAACGAGGGACCGATGCCAAACGCTACAACAAGTGTACCTGGGAGGAGTGTTGTCCAATAGGTATTCTCTACCGAGATACGTGTCAGCAACAGAAGTCCGAGTGCCATCACGAACATTCCGACAATGAGCAGACGTTGCACACCAAAGCGTGGCACAAACCGTGATATAACATTCGTGATGACGATGAATACGAGAGCCATCGGCAAAAAGGCAATACCTGTTGTTGTTGGAGCATACCCAAGCACTTTTTGCATATAGAGAGTGACGATAAACACCATTGCTCCCAACGTTCCAGGTGCAAGCAAGGCAATCAAATTTGCTCCTGTTAATGTGCGTAAACGGAAGATGCCGAGCCGAATAAGCGGCACTTTGACACGTGTTTCGATAAACACAAAGAGCACCAGTAAGACAAGCCCAACGCCAAGTAATAGTAGTGTTTGTGCTGATCCCCATCCAACTTGATTACCCTGTGCAATTGCGTAGACAAGTGCGACAAGGCCAAGCGTGATGGTAATCGCACCAAGCACATCAACCTGTCTTTGCCCTTGCTCTTTCTCCGTCTCTTTCAGATACAGAGGTGTGAGAATGATGGCGGCTATGGCAACTGGAACATTGACAAAGAAGACCCAACGCCAGCCGGGACCAGCTGTGAGAATGCCACCAAGCAAGGCACCAGCCGCAAAGCCGCAAGAGGCTACAGCACCCACAACGCCCAGTGCTTTATTACGTGGCGGTCCTTCCTGAAATGTAGTCGTGATAAGCGAGAACGATGTCGGCGAAATAATCGCGGCCCCTAAGCCTTGCACTGCACGAGCAATAATCAGCCAAAGTGCTGATTGTGCAATACCCCCCATAAACGATGCGAAGGCAAACAGGACAAGTCCTATCATGAATAAGCGACGACGACCAAACAGATCGCCAATGCGCCCACCAAGTAAGAGAAAGCCACCAAACGTCAGCGAGTAGGCAGTAATGATCCATTGCAAGTTTTGTGTTGTGAAACCGAGATCGCGTTGTATCGCGGGTAAGGCCACGTTGACAATAGAAAAATCAAGCACAACCATAAACTGTGCACTACATAAGAGAATTAGCACAAACAAAGAGCGTCTTTCTGCTGCCTTTTGGCCCTTTGCTGTACTTGCGTCATTCGTAGATGCTACTTGTGGTGGGCTTATGTCGCGGGTAGAGGTGTTCATGTATGAAATACTACTTCCTGTGTGGCATACGTTGTATCAAGCGAATTGTAGGGGCTATAAATTCATTACACCCTTGTCACCATTGATTATTGCGGCGAGGGCGTAATGAATTATGACCCCTACAGAATATTCTTGTTTATTTATCACTACTAACTGCAACAAGAAATAGTTCCGTTTTCATTCCCGATCCGTGATATGTTACCTTATCTAGCCCCTTTCACCTGTCTGATAACCAACGTACCTAAAGCGATATAGACGACTGTTAGCCCGAAAAGTGAAGTATAGCCTATATGATTGGGGAGTGTCTGTAACAATTGCAGAATGACACCACCAACTGTGATACCTACTACTTGCGGTAGAATGCCGACAGCCGACCAGATACCCATAAACTTGCCCGCCTCGTCCGTCGGTGGCAATACATCTGTTGTCAACGCCCAGTCAACACTCGTATAAGCACCATAACCGATGCCAAAAAAAGCACCTGCAATGAGTGCGGCATACTGATTTTGGAAAAGGATAAAAATGATGCACACAACAGCCATCATTATACCTGACAAATAGACCAAGCTCTTACGTCCCCAACGATCTGAGGCCCAGCCTGCAAAAATAGAGGTTGGTAACGCCAGGAGTAACAGCACTGGTTGAAACAATACACCATTGAACTGCGCGCCAGAGAAAGGTGTGCCAAGCACAATCGTCTTCACACCCTTGCCACCTAGCACGTCATCAAAGTAATACAGCAGGAAGTAATACACGCTCCAAATGCCCATCATGACCAGAAAGCGTGCCAGTAAAACCCACGAGATATCGGGGTACTGTGAGGGCTTGAACAGAAAGCGTTTGAAAAAAGAGGAAATGTTCAGTTTAACATGTTGTTCCGGCGGCAGTGCTATCTCTTTCACCGTCAGCACTGTGTAGGCCACAAACACAATTTGTACTCCCGCGATCAACAAAAACACTTGTACCACTGCGTTTTTGTACAGTGGAAGAGACATGTTCCCACCCAGGATGATGCCCGCCACAACCGAGCCAAGAATAGTACCAAGCAGCGTAAAGAGGCCGTTAAAGCCTGAGGAAAGGCCACGCTGGTTATACGGTACCTTATCCGCAATAATTGCGCTCCACGGGGAGTTCGCCAGATTGTTGCTGAACTGTAAGAGGATAAAGAGGACCGCGAAGGTGAAGAGCAGCGCACCTGCCGAAAACCATGAGGGTGCAAATGCGAACAGGACTAGCACAATTACATTAAGAATTGTGCCGAAAATCATAAATGGACGACGACGCCCCATACGAAACGTTGCGTAGTCAGAAATAGCTCCTACAAGTGGATTAACGACAAAGGCCACTAGCGTTCCTACATTGACGACAATCGCAAGATTGATATCCTTATGAGCAGGGTCCAGGAACGTTGCTACCATGCTAGGGATAACAACTGCTAATAAGGCTTGCCAATGGAAATTGTTTGCAATCCAAAAGACGTTCAAGTTGACTTGATCGAAGACGGACAGCCGCCGCCGCTCTGCGGGTATCTGTGTGCTTACACTGATATCTGGCCTATCGGTCATCTCCATATGCGCTTGACCCTCCGAAAAATAGCGGAACAATATATATGTCTGCCAATCGAGGTATGATATCAATAGTATACAGATGTGCCGTAATTATAGCAATATATCTGTGGGTAGATAACAAGTGGATGCCCAAAGAGGCATCCACTTGTTATCTACCCACAGATATAGATATCCTTCTATGTCTCCGAAGAAGCGAGTGCTTGTTCGCCTTCCGTCTGCACCTTCATCGCGCTAGATAATGAAACTCCTAATGCACTCAAACAACCCATCCCCATTCCACACATCAGCAGACCTGACCACGGATGAAAGAGCACAACCATCGCCGTAACGCTTTCTGCTGGGATATGCAAGATGCCGCTAAAGATGATTAGTGCTACAACCTCGTTACTTCCCACTTGTCCTGGTGGATTAGGCAGAATATAAAACAGGTTGAAGAGCATATAGCCAAACACAGCATCAGGAAGACTAATAGGATGTCCAATAGCCCAGAACGCGAAGAAGTTGTACAAGCCATCAAAAAGAACGGCTATGCCTGTAAGGAGTATTGCCATAATGAGAGTTCTTGGTTGTTTCGCACTTAAAAGCAACGTATCCACAAACCCAATAACAAACGTTTCAATCTTCTTCTTGAGAAAACCCGGTAGAACTTTTGTTATGAGTTGTAGGAGGCGAATGGCAACTGAGCGTTTCCAACCCGCTAGTACAACAAATAGTATCAAGCCAACAAGAGCTGCGTTGGCTAGTCCCAAAATAGACCAAACTATCCTATCCATCTGTATACCCAGAAATGGGATAAGTGCGACAAGAAAAAGTGCAGGCAAGAGGTCCATTGCTTTATCCATTGCAATAGTGGGTAGTGATTGATTTAATGGAATATGCGAAATACGCTTCAATACAAGGCTCTTGGCGATTTCTCCTGCGCGAATAGGCAAAACAAAATTTAAAAATACGCCGATTAAGAAGAGTTGAATAATTTTGATTGCTCCAACCTTACGTACTGGATTCAAAAAGAATTTCCAGCGCATAGCTCGAAAACAAAATGCTACGATGAATGTGATACTCGCTAACAATGTAAAAAGGATGCCTTGTGGCGTTGTTAGATTGCGTTTAATAATGCGCAATGTTGTAGGAATATCTACAAAATGAGCAACCGCTATTAATAGACCAATACCAACGAGTATTCCGAGTGTTCCTTGGACAATAGGCGAGCTAAATAAAGAGCGCCAAGTGCGCTGAGATGGTATGTCTGGTATCATTGATGTTTCAGGAGGGAAAGACGTTTCCCCCTGAGTAGATTCAATAGAATTCAATGTGTGAGCATTCCTTTGCTCCTTAACCTGTTCATCAACCCCTATCAGTTTGACACGGTTTAGAGTACGACGCGGATCAGTTCCCTCTTTTTTATTGTATGAAAGCACAGATACCTCACTAACATAATAATAGATGAGTATAGTAATACCCGCCATTTATGTTGACGACGTGAGAATGCAAATACTAACATTACATAAAAAGTACTATAGCGTATATTAACTTCAGATTAAGTCGTTAACTAA
>CAXUHF010000173.1:0-4959 GCA_964250765.1 uncultured Ktedonobacteraceae bacterium
CGTTTTGGTCACCGTTTCCCCCACAACACATTTTTTGGGGCTAATTTATTTGCTGCCCCTACCGAAAAATTGTATGGAAGCAATGCTTCCTTTATGCACTATTATAGCATTTATTGACACAGATTTGTAGGGACCTGCCTCATTCCTACAGCCATTCGGGATGTTTTTTGCGCCACATACGAAAATCACAATATACCAGGAGTAGGTGCCTGAGAGCAGAGCGAAACGAGCATGAGGTGTGACAGTCCGCTATTTTACATTTTCAAGGAAGCTGGGGAGAGCCACGAGGTCGGGAAGTCATACAGATGGCGCAACAAGAACGTGAATTTCTCCTACCCAGTGAGCGAATGGAACGTATACACTAGAGGCAGTGTGAATACGTTTTAGACTATTGGGGAGCATTGCTGTTTGTCAAACGACTCAGATTTTTGCTACAATAACGCATATTCTCTCACTCTGCCTCGTTTTATGGCTGGAGTACGTTTCTGAAGGAGGATTTATGGGAACCACCGGCTATCTTCGCTATCCGACCATCTATCGAGATCAGATCGTCTTTACAGCAGAAGATGACCTTTGGCGTGTCTCTGTAGACGGAGGCCACGCTGAACGATTGACCGCTGGCGTGGCGGCGGCTACTAATGCACGTTTTTCGCCGGATGGTCAGCAGATTGCTTTCACCAGCAGTGGCGATGGCCCTGATGAAGTCTATGTAATGCCCTTTAATGGCGGACCATCGCGCCGCCTAACTTATCACGCTGGTCATTCTGAAGTGGTTGGGTGGCAACCTGATGGAGCACGAATACTCTACGCTAGCTCGGCTGGGTTGCCCTCACCAAGATGGCGCATGCTCTCTGGCATCTCGCCCCAAGGTGGTGAGCCAGTCCAGTTGCCCTATGGCATTGCCAACGCTATCGCCTTTGGTCCTGACGGTGCCGTTGTACTGGGTCGCAATATCCTTGAGCCTGCCTTTTGGAAGCGTTATCGCGGTGGGACTGCTGGTTATCTGTGGATCGATATACAGGGAACAGGCGAGTTCAAGCGGCTGCTCGACCTCAATAGTAATATCGCTGCCCCTTGCTGGGCGGGGAATCGTATTTTTTTCCTTTCTGATCACGAGGGCATAAGTAACGTCTATTCTTGCCTGCCCACTGGCAAGGATCTGCGGCGCCATAGCAGCCAGGAAACGTTCTATGCTCGTAATCTCGCTACCGATGGGCATCTCTGTGTCTATCACGCGGGTGGCGATTTGTTTGTGCTCGATCCATCTACTAACCGCGAGACGCGACTAGAAGTCGATCTGGCGGGATCACAAACGCAGCGGGTGCGCGAGTTTGTCCCGGCAGGCAAGTTTATGGATTCCTATACACTGCATCCCAAAGGCAAGGTAGTAGCACTCACTACACGCGGAAAATCCTTCAGTATGGGCAATTGGGAAGGGGCAGTGCTTCAGTATGGGCAAACCGATGGTCCACGGTATCGCCTGATAAACTGGCTAGCCGACGGCAAGCGTCTGGTCGCTGTTAGCGACGCAGGCGATGAGCCACGTCTGACCATTTTTAGTACCGATAGCTTATCACCTGATCGCACATTGGGTAAGCTTGATATCGGTCATGTAACCGCGCTGTGTGCCTCTCCTGTTGACGAGCAGGTATTGTTGATGAACCATCGCAACGAACTGCTGTTGGTAGACCTGGCGACGGAGACACTGCGCTTGCTTGACCGTAGCGACTATGGTCGCATTGAGGATAGCGATCTCGTCAACGGCATTGCCTGGTCGCCTGATGGACGCTGGGTTGCCTATGAACAGGCTATCCGCGCTCAACAGATTATCATTAAGTTGTGTCGTATCGAGAGTGGCGAAACCCATCAAGTGACGGATGCGGTGAGACGTGATACTAAACCGGCGTTCGATCCTGCTGGGCGCTACCTCTATTTCTTGAGTGCGCGCGACTTTGATCCTGTGCAAGATACGATGCACTTTGAATTTAGCTTCCCCAAGGGCGTACGTCCCTATCTGGTCACGTTGCGCAAAGGTCTGCGTTCGCCATTTCAGCCAGAGTCGGCACTGCTGCGACCGGAAGAGGAGGTGAAGAAGGCTGAAGAGAGACAGAAAGAGAGCACAGGCAATACTCCCGCGCCTGAACCGATAGAGATTGACCTAGATGGCATCACCGACCGCATTGTGGCCTTCCCCGTTCCTGAGGGCCGATATGGGCGAGTTTTGGGTACCCCTGACGGCGCGCTCTTTACCACGCTGCCAGTCGAGGGATTACGATCTGATGGTATGTTTAACACCAAACCGAAATCGAACGGTAGCCTGGAGTGGTATGACTTTGAGAAGCGCAAGCAGGAGCACATTGCGGATGAGATCGGCGATATCAGCGTAACCGCCGATGGCACGGTGGTGCTCTGTTACTCTCATGATCGGCTGCGCGTCCTCAAGGCTGGTGAGAAGCCGCCAGAACTTCCCTCCTCTGCTGCTGATAAGCCTGGTCGGGAATCGGGTTGGCTTGATCTGGAGCGTATTAAGGTTTCGATTCGCCCTGGTGCTGAGTGGCACCAGATGTTTGGCGAGGCGTGGCGCCTGCAACGCGAGCAGTTTTGGGTAGCTGATCTGGCAGGTGTGAATTGGCAGGGCGTCTACGCACGCTATGCACCACTAGTGGAACGGCTGACCTCGCGCGGCGAACTTTCAGACCTGATTTGGGAGATGCAAGGCGAGCTTGGCTCATCGCATGCCTATGAGTTTGGAGGCGAATATCGACCACATCCCGATTATCATCAGGGATTTCTGGGCGTGGACTGGCACTTCGATGCAGACAAGGGGGTCTATCGTATCGCGCATATCGTACGCGGCGATCCCTGGAATCTCAAAGAGACTTCCCCACTACTAGCACCAGGAGTAGATGCTAGTGTAGGCGATGCAGTCCTGGCGATCAACGGGCAGCTTCTCACGCTTGAACAGGGGCCACAGCATGCTCTGGTGAACCAAGCGGAATCTGAAGTACAAATTCTCCTTCAGCCCGCCAATGGTCCTGCACGCAACGTGACTGTGCGAGCACTGACCTCCGAATTTGGTGCTCGCTATCGTGATTGGGTAGAGGCGAACCGCCGCATGGTGCATGAGAAGACGCATGGTCGCGTGGGCTATGTGCATATTCCCGATATGTGGGTGGATGGCTACGCAGAATTCCACCGCTATTACCTAGCCGAGTATGACTACGAGGGGTTGATCGTTGACGTGCGCTGGAACGGTGGTGGAGCGGTTTCCGGTTTAGTGTTGGAGAAGCTTGCGCGACCCCGACTTGGGTATGGGTTCCAGCGCTGGTCGCCCCCCGATCCGTATATCTATAATTCCCCGCGAGGCAATCTGGTGGCAGTCACCGACGAGAACGCTGGCTCCGACGGCGACATTTTCTCCCACGCCTTCAAAATGATGGGATTAGGACCGCTGATCGGTAAGCGCACGTGGGGCGGCGTCGTTGGTATCTCCCCATATATGCCGTTGGTCGATGGAACTATCACGACCCAGCCAGAGTTTAGTTTTTGGTTCAAGGATGTAGGTTGGGGAGTCGAAAATTATGGCACTGATCCGACGATTGACGTAGATTACACGCCACAAGATTACGCGCGTGGCTTTGATCCACAACTTGAGCGCGGCATTGCTGAGGCTCTGCGCCTGATAGAGGAGCATCCTTCCGTGACACCGGTGCCAGGACAGCATCCCTATCGAGGCTATCCTAAGGAGTGAGCACCGAAAAGGTGGGAATGGAGACCGTTCCAAAGCGAGGGCAAACGTCTTGCTTAACGAAGAGCATTCACCCTTGGAAAGAGGGAAGCGTGGAAGTGCTCAAACAGGTTGAAAGAGAATGCTCTGTTACCAAGCGTTCCGTCTGCCCCCACTTTGGAACGGTCTCCTAATAAGGCAGTTTTAAGATGCTTAAAGCCGTTCTGGATGCCTCTTCCGCCAGTAGCGCGTGTAGCCTTGCACCGTCATGGCGTAGTTGGTGGCGATTTCGTAGCGTTTCAGAGCGTTAGGATCATCTGTGACACGCTGCAACTCTGGTTCAGTTTGGGCGATGAGCAGAGCCAGTATCTCCTGCTCCTCTTTGCCGTTACGCATGGCCTCCAGTACATAGTTGCCCCACGAAATAAGTTGCTCACGTAGCCGTTCAAGATGGTGCGTCGCGTCGTGTGTCGTACCAAAATGGCCTAGATAGAGCACGTTGGGACGGAGCTTTTTAATCTTGTCCATGCTGTCCGACCATGCTTCAATGTCAATATCAGGGGGTGGCGTTGGCGGACGCACATAATCCACGTCTTGCAGACGCACGCCGGCCGTATCGCCGGCGAAGAGTTCGCCCGAATGGACATCAAAGAAGATAACGTGATGCACCGCATGACCTGGTGTGTAGTGAACCTCTAAACGCCGACCCGCGACATTGAGTACATCACCATCTTCGAGAGTTTGCAAGCGGTCAGCAGGCGTTGACTCAATCTCACCCCATAATTGCTGCATTCGTTCGCCGTAGATACGCGTTGCGCTGGCAACAACTTTTGTCGTGTCGAGCAGATGCGGAACACCTTTGCTATGCGCGTAGACCTTCGCCTTCGGCATACGTTTGACGAGTGAACCAACGGAGCCAGCATGGTCGAGATGTACGTGCGTTGCAAGCAGATGTGTAACATCCTCTGGCTGAAAGCCCGCTTGTCTAATGGCGTCAAGCAGTGGTTCAATCATACTGCCTGGGCCGGGGTCGATGATGGCAAGCTCGTTGCCGCTCACAAGCAGATAAGAGCCGATAATTCCTTCTTCGCCTAAAAACGGCAATGAAATCTGCAAGGTAGCGGAATTTAACGGTGTGACGATAGTCATAAATATGACTCCTTTCGCTATGAAGAAGCAGGGAGACCGCAAGGGTCTCCCCTACATTTTATGCTCTACGTGTAGGGGAGACC
>CAXUHF010000173.1:4969-9756 GCA_964250765.1 uncultured Ktedonobacteraceae bacterium
CCCCTGGCGCCCCCACAAATTTTTTGCCTCTTGGGGGTAGGGAGACCCTTGCGGTCTCCCTGCTTCTTCATACATCTATGTTTCATGCATTTATGTTCCATTCTACGATACATGATACTCTCATTGCTACAGAATAGCCTTT
Organism: uncultured Ktedonobacteraceae bacterium; assembly: GCA_964250765.1. Taxonomy (GTDB): domain Bacteria; phylum Chloroflexota; class Ktedonobacteria; order Ktedonobacterales; family Ktedonobacteraceae; genus JBBQVS01. The sequence continues at coordinate 5,112 of CAXUHF010000173.1, forward strand.
TGCTTCGTCTTATAAGAAAAGAACATATTGTAGGGATAGGATAATGAACCTAATAGGTATCGTTAGTCCCTACACACCTGAATGTAACAAATGGAGGTATAGCGAGTGGAAGGTGACTCTACAGCCTTGTTGGGAGTGGCTGAAATTGCTACACAGTCACACGTTGTCAATGCCTATTTGGAGGATGAGAAAACAATTGTTGTCAAGTTGTCCAATACGTTGACACTGCCCTTTGCGGCTAATGAAGTGCTGGTGACAAATCAGACAAATGGCACAACAATTCCAGTCACGGATGCTAATATTGTGCAGCCGCGACAAGTTGTGCTGGTTGGTGATTTACAGCACGCGCTAGGAGCGAAGGGCGATTGGAACCCGACCGATGTAGACACCTCGATGACGAGGGTGAACGCGAATCTGTATCAGTTTACAGGGAGCTTGCCTGCTGGTACCTATAACTATAAGGTCGCGTTCGATGGCACATTTGATGGTGCTCTGCCATATAGTAATGCGGTCCTGGTGGTACCGGAGGGTGGTGCGAAAGTGACATTCTCCTATGTCCCTTACGATTTCATCACGAAGCAACGTGAGACATACGACTCCATCAATACGCCGAACATCTCGTTTCCAACCTCAACTGATGGTGTACAGACCGATCTTGTGGCGGTGACGCTGGCAGATGCGGTCAACGTTACTGATACGTTAGTGGTTGCACTCAATGGACATGGGCAGAATAGCGTCATGCCACGCGGGGTGTTGAACGCGTCAACCTATACGTACACGGGTGATGATCTGGGAAGTGTTTATACATCTGAAGCAACATCGTTTCGTCTATGGGCACCTACCGCGTCAGACGTGCAGGTATTGCTCTACGATAGCGAGTTAGGTAGCTTGACACGGCAAGTAGCGATGCAAAGTGATGAGCAGGGAACATGGTATGCGCAGGTACAGAGCGACCTCGACAACTGGTACTATCTCTATCTGCTCACGATACACGGTGTCACGCAAACGGCGGTTGACCCCTATGCACGAGCGATTTCTGTCAACGGCTTACGCGGTATGATCGTCAATCTTGCGACGACCAATCCACAGAGTTGGGACATGGATACCTATAAGACGATGGCTCATGCTGTCGATGCTGTTATCTACGAATTACATGTACGTGATTTCTCGATTGCACAAACTTCCGGTATGACGAATAAGGGTCGCTATCTTGCCTTTACTGAACGCGGAACACAGGGACCAGACGGTGTGGTGACAGGCGTTGATAGCCTTTTGCAATTGGGTATCAGCCATGTACAGGTATTGCCGGTTGAGGAGTTTGCTAGCGTCGATGAGAATGCACCCGACCAATATAACTGGGGTTATGACCCGCGCAACTATAATGTACCAGAAGGCGCATATGCGACAACACCACATGGCACTGCACGTATTAACGAGTTCAAGCAACTGGTACAGAGTTTGCACAAGGCCAACCTCGGCGTGATTATGGATGTTGTCTACAATCATACCTTTGCGACGCTGGACTCCGATTTTAACAAGATTGTGCCGCACTACTATTATCGTACCGACTACGCGGGCAACTACACCAATGGCTCCGGTGTGGGCAATGAGATTGCGACGGAGCGTCCAATGGTGCAGAAGTTTGTACGTGACTCGTTAAAATATTGGGTGCAACAGTATCATATTGATGGTTTCCGTTTTGACCTGATGGCACTGCTCGGCGTTGAGACGATGAAAAAGGTGGCGGAAGACCTGCATGCACTCAATCCCAATGTTCTGCTCTATGGTGAGCCGTGGACTGGTGGTGGTTCCTCGTTACCAGGAGGACAACTGGCGACAAAGGGACAACAAAAAGGGCTTGGCTTTGGCGTCTTCAATGACGATATGCGTAATGCGCTGGTTGGCAGTATGTTCGATGCACACAATTCAGGCTTTCCAACTGGTGCATGGAATGAGGCAGGCGCGATTAGAGTAGGTGTTATGGGTAGCATAGATACCTTTACGGCTGCTCCCAGTGAGACGCTCAACTATGCAACTAGTCACGACAACTATACATTGTGGGACAAGATCGGGCTGAGTAACGGCGGCGATCCAGAGTATGATCGTATTCTAATGGATCAGCTTGTGCAAGCTATTGTGCTTACCTCGCAAGGAGTCCCATTTCTACAGGGTGGCGACGAGTTTCTGCGTACAAAGGGTGGTAACGATAATAGCTATAACGCGGGTGATGCTGTCAATCGGTTCGAGTGGGAGCGCAAATCACAGCATATGGATGTGTTCAACTACTATGCTGGCCTCATCGCCTTACGCAACAACCATCCCGCGTTCCGCATGTCCTCGGCTGATGATGTACGCAAGCATCTTACGTTTCTGAGTAGCCCCGATAATACCGTAGTGTTTCAACTCATGGGACATGCCAATGGTGATTCATGGGCCAATATTCTTGTGATTTATAATCCTACGAAAGCTAATGTAGTCGTTTCGTTGCCAGAGGGACATTGGACTATCGTCGGGACACAGGGGCATGTGGGCGAAACTCCGCTAGGGCAAGCGGCTGGCACAGTGGTTGTTCCTGGTATTGCCTGTGAGATTTTGTATCAGGATTAGGGTAACAAGAAACAACAAAAAACATGTATGGAATGTGGTAGCACCACATTCCATACATGTTTTTTGTTATTTCTTGAGAGAGATCGCTTTTGCCTGTGTGAACAGCTGCAGATAGTCTCGACCCCCCGCTTTTGAGTCTGTGCCGGACATATTGAAGCCTCCGAAAGGATGAACGCCGACAAGCGCACCTGTAGATTTGCGGTTGAAGTACAGGTTGCCGACGTGAAACTCTTGCTCGGCGCGTGCGATGCGCTGTGCATCGTTCGTGTAGAGCGAACCAGTCAGGCCAAACTCGGTATCGTTGGCGATGTGTAGCGCGTCGTCAAAGTCTTTAGCTTTGATGAAGGCCAGTACGGGACCAAAGATTTCTTCTTGTGCGATACGGGCATGTGGGTCTACGTCGGCGATGATGGTTGGCTCGATAAAGTAGCCAGGACCAGAATGTCCACCGCCGAGGACGAGCCGCCCTTCCTGCTTGCCAATCTCGATATAGTCAACAATTTTCTGCATTGCGTTCTCATCGACAACCGGACCCATATAGGTCGTTGGCTGGGTGACATCACCCATCGTTAAGGCTTTTGCCTTCTCTATCACCTTCTGTAGTACTTCGTCATAGACGCTATCCACGACGATAGCACGTGAGCCAGCCGAGCACTTCTGTCCCTGGAAGCCAAATGCGGAGGCGACGATAGCAGTCGATGCAGCATCAAGGTTGGCGGTCTCATCGACGACAACAGCATCTTTGCCGCCCATCTCAAGAATAGTACGTTTGAGCCAGCGTTGTCCTGGTTGATGCTTTGCCGCCAGTTCGTGAATGTGTAAGCCGACCTCACGTGAGCCTGTAAAGGAGATGAAGCGTACCTGTGAACTCTCGACAAGTGTATCACCGATGACGCTACCAGAGCCTGTAAGGAAGTTAACTACGCCTGCTGGTAGCCCTACCTCTTCGAGAATGCGTATAAATTGATACGCGATGGCGGGTGAGGTACTCGCTGGTTTGAGGATAACGGTGTTGCCAGTGACGAAGGCCGCGCTAGTCATACCTGCCATAATTGCATTCGGGAAATTCCAGGGCGGAATGACGGCACACACACCAAGCGGAATATAGACAAGCTGGTTATCTTCACCCTCGATTTTTGTGATGGGCTGTACTTCAGCAAGACGCAACATCTCACGTGCGTAGAACTCTAAGAAGTCGATGGCCTCTGCGGTCTCAACATCTGCCTCGACCCAGCTCTTGCCTACTTCGTAAATCATCCATGCATTGATGTAGTAGCGACGCTGACGCATAAGTTCTGCTGCTTTAAAGAGATAATCGGCGCGTTCCTGTGCTGGTACACGTTTCCATGTCTCGAAGGTCGCGGCGGCGGCCTGAATTGCCTCCTGCGTCTGCTCGATGGTGGCACGTCCAAAATTACCTATGATCTCGTCAGGCTGCGATGGATTAACTGAGGCGAATGTTTGCTCTGCCTGGATTTTCTTACCACCAATGATAAGTGGATAGGTTTGACCTAACTCGCTTTTGACCTGCGCAAGTGCAGAGGCCTGTGCGCTTTTGTGTTCCTCTTGCGAAAAATCAAGAAATGTTTGATTTATAAAGGATCCATGCTCTTTAGTTGTTACGTGTGTTGTCGTTTTTTCAAATACTTTCGCCATAATTTTTTGCTCCTTGATAACACGTCATTGTGTCTGCGATACGAACGGGGACGAGAAGGGGACGTAATGAAATCCGACCCATATACAATTAATTGATTTCATTGTATCACAAGAGACAGGGAACTACGTGGTAGACACGATAACGAACGCGAGAAGAAGCAACTCGTAGGGGTCTAATTCTATTACACCCTCTTGGCATACGACAATGTGGCAAGATATTGGAATGCTAGCCAATGATCTCAAACGTGGTGCACTGCCAAGAGGGTGTAATAGAATGAGACCCCATAGGCGTCAAGTTAAGCAAAGATGAGCTTATGTGCGAAGAGACTTCTCAAGCCCGTTCACAAGGAGTGTAGACTCGCAAAACGTGAGAGCGTTCCTT
>CAXUHF010000174.1:0-8787 GCA_964250765.1 uncultured Ktedonobacteraceae bacterium
CCTGCAACATATGGTGAAGCGGGCTTCTCCAATCTGAAAATATACAAAATAGGGTCATAATTTCGGCGTGAATTAATTACGTAGGGGTCTAATTCTATTACACCCTCGTGGCAATCGAAAATACTCACAGGATAGATGGAACGTTCCAACATATCCTCTAACATTGTAAAATGCCAACAGGGCGTAATGAATTATGGCCCCTACAGACATACGATATAGCTTATCTACACCCTCACACCACTCACATGCTGAAGGCCACCCGTTGCATGTGGTGCAGGCAATCGTTCGCTTTGTACCGATGTCGGTGGTGTCAGCGTATTGTTTGTACGTATCTTTCCAGTTACAAAGAGAAAGAACGATAGCATCAGAATAGACTCGACGACATAAACCAGCAAGAACGAGGGAAAGGCAAACGAGCCACTACCAATCACACCATTTGCTAGATATGGACCAATGGGAGCCGGCAATATTTGCAATAAAAACGAGCCATTCCAGATTGCATGCTGTAGTACTGCATAGAGCATACAACCGAAGCCGAACAAAAAGCGATGGTTGCTAGCTTTTGGATGCGTCAGATAATACCAACCAAGCGAGACCATTGCCGCGCCAAGACCATGCAACAAGCCAGCAGTACTGCGCTGTAGGGCTACGTTGAGCCAGTCTTGATAGCCAGAACTGATATAACCCGATGTCTCGATCAGGTCGAAGCCGATGCCACAACTCAGGCCGAGCACAAATGCCTCAGCCGCGCTTTCGATACGCCCAATCATCGCAACAACAGCCAGTGGCTTGACCGCCTCCTCTACAAAGGGGGCAATCACGGAGACAAGCACGAACATAAAACCGAGTGCGCGTGGGTCCGATGGTAGTGGCTGGTTAGGATTGTCCACCGAAAAGCCTGAACTGGTCTGTAGCAACCCTGCCGCAACTGCCTGCAGAATGGTCTCGAAGAGCAGTGCTAGAACAATCGCAAGTGTTGCTCCACTCGCAATGGCTACCGCGAACCGTCGCCAGCGCGTAGGCCAACGCGCACTACGCGGAAAGTGCAAACGTCGTACTCCAAGCGAGAGGATTGTGAGCGCAGGCAATAGACCAGCGAGCGCGATTAAGAATATTGCCAGCGGCAGATTAGCAACTGCTAGCCCATTAGCACGAAGAATAGCAGCGATAACGATAACAACCACGTAAGAGATCAGGAAGATCCACCACTGGGGTAATTTAAAGTCCGATGATGGCTTCCTCAGGAGCGAACGAATGCTGTGAAACAGGCCAAAGCTTCCACCTAAGCAACCGGCGATAGCAAGCGCGACGAAGAGTACAACACCACTAAACAGTTGCCCCTGTTGCGCATTGAAACTACTTGACGGTACAAGTGAGATCAACACGAGAATGACAACACTCGCAAGTCCCCCAAGAGTAGCAAGTGACGAACCAATCACGGCTAAAATAGAAATTACAAACAGGTATCCATCACGCTTAGGACGCACAGGTTGCGCTGGATAGCCATAGTAGGGCGGATAACCATAGTAATAGCCAGGATACCCCTGCTGTGGTGCAGCGTAACCATTATTATACGGATTGTAGTTGTATTGTGGCTGTTGATACTGCGGGTATTGCTGATATTGTTGTGGATGCTGATACCCATTATTAGCATGTTGCTGCTGTGGTTGACCCGGATATCCATAGTTAGGATATGCAGAGGGATACTGCGGTTGTCCTTGCTGCGGATAGCTTTGCTGTCCTTGTTGCCTTTGTTGTGGTACAGCCTGTTGATATGGTGGCTGTGGCGGTGGGTAGGGCACGGGTTGAAAGCTAGGCGCGCCAAGTGGTTGTGTTACATGCTCACGATAGCTCGGCTCCTCGTGCGGCCCATACTCTGGTGGAGTATGGGCTGCTGGCGTGCTACGTGCAAATTGCGTTTTATCGGGGTCTGATAATGGCCCCATATATTCGGAACCCACGATTATTTTAGCCTTTTCTTCTATTATCAGGTTAGCTATTATAGACTACTGAAGTGTATACGAGCGGCATAGAACAAAGGTTTAGTGCGACAACATTTCGGTAGGGACCGATTTATCGCGTCCTAGGGGTGGGGTGGTGGGCCACACGTTCCCATATCATATCTAATGGCAACATGAAACCCCACCTCACCCCTAGGACGCGATAAATCGGTCCCTACCGTGCAATAGTTTGTGTTTCTATAGCTCCTCGACCCAATAAACCCTCTAGCTTCGCGTGAAGTTCGGGTGTATAGTGCATGGTGTTGTTTTCAGGTACAAGGCGTGTCTTCCACTCACCATTCACAACGAACACATCGTAGTGATCGCGTCCAGGACGCTCCGAGATGTAGCGGTATAGGTCTTGCACCTTGATTTTGTCATCGGAAATCGAACGTTCATCGCTCCCGCTTAGCTGGATTGTCAACCATACATGATATTCCTTGCGGTCCATCTCTTCCTCCACGGCTTTGAGGCGTTCGGCCCTGTTACATAGTATATTCGGTTCATCACGTCGAATCTGTACATCACCATAGACGATCACAACCGAGTCTTCGGCCCACAATTCTGGATTTTGCTCGTATACCTTGGGAAAGACGGTTACGTCAATAGAGCCAAACATATCCTCTAATTTGACCACGCACATCGTATCCCCCTTCTTTGTGGTGATACGCCGCGCCTCAGTTATCATGCCACCAAGTACAACCTTTTGCTTGTCATGCTCCTCAGTTATCATACCCGTGTTGTGCTTCACTGTGTCTTTCATGACCTCGGTTAGATACGACAACGGGTGCTTCGAGACATAGACGCCAATCAGTTCTTTTTCCCAGTTCAACAACTGCTTACGTGGAATTTCTTTTGCCTTTGTATTCAGCGTGAACTCAATACTATTGTTGACCTCTTCCATATCACCAAACAGGCTTACCATGCCACGCTCTTTCGCCATGCGTTCCGACTTGCCAAAGTTCATCGCACGTTCAACGGCATCAAGCAGCATGTGACGCACGCCCTCGCCATCCTCAAGGGAGTCGAAGGCTCCTGCCTTGATGAGGGTCTCAATCGCGCCCTTACCGACAAATTTAGGATCAACGCGTGTGCAGAAATCCGCGAGTGTGCGGAATGGTCCACTCTCCTCGCGCACTCGACAAATTTCTTCAATCGGTCCCTCACCAATACCCTTGATTGCAAGCAGACCAAAACGTACGCCACCATACTGTACTGTGAAGCCGCGATCACTCATGTTCACGTCAGGTCCAAGCACCTCAACACCCATACGCTTACATTCAGCAATGGCATTGGAAATTTTCTTCGCGTCCGATGCTTCCGTCGTCATCGTTGCCGCCATAAACTCTGCTGTATAGTTCGCCTTGAGATAGGCCGTGTAGAACGCGACAACCGCATAACTGGCAGCGTGCGCCTTGTTGAAACCATAGCCGCCAAACGGTAAGACCAGAGTGAAGAGTTCTTCCGCATCCTTCTGCTTCATTCCACTGGCAACACAGCCCTTGACGAAATCGACCTTATACCCCTCAACCTCGTCCATTTTCTTTTTACTGAGTGCTTTACGGAACTTGTTGACCTTACCCCAGGAGAAACCCGCCATGTTGACCGCAATGAACAATACTTGATCCTGATACACAATGATACCGTATGACTCCTCTAGCCACTCGGCGAGTCGTGGGTCGAGATAGGTAATCTTCTTACGCCCATGTTTCGCGGCGATAAAGTCAGGAATACTATCCATCGGGCCAGGACGGTATAGCGCAATCATTGCCATCACATCTTCGACGCGGGTCGGCTTGAGTTGCTTGATATACTCGCGCATCTTCGGACCTTCCAACTGGAAGACGCCTGTTGTCTCACCACTCGCCAACAATTCAAAGGACTTTTCGCGCTTTCGATCCTGTACCGGGTCTCCTATCGGGTCGAGCGGTATTTTCTCAAGATTGATATCCTCATCTTGTGATGCTTTGATGAATTTGACCGCGTTATCGAGAATGGTCAGGTTGGAGAGGCCGAGGAAGTCGAACTTGATCAGTCCCAGTTCTTCGAGGTGTGCTTGCTCATATTGCGTGATACGTCCCTTGCCTGGGTCTTTCGGATCGCGCAATTGTAGTGGCACAAAGTTTTCTAGCGATTCATTCGCCACGATAACACCTGCCGCATGCACACCGGTTGTGCGTACCGACCCCTCTAGCTTTAATGCCTGGTCGATAATTTCCTTCGCGGGCGTGCTTTCGTTATAGAGCGCGTTGAGTTCTCGTACACCATCTAACGAACCTTGTAGTGTTACCTTTGGACCCGTTGGAATGAGGCGCGTGATGCGATCACCGATGTCCTGTTGACCCATGACGCGTGCCACGTCTTTGACCGCCGCCTTTGCCGCCATCGTGTTGAACGTGACCATTTGGGCCACACAGTCATTGCCATACTTATTAGTGACATATTCGATCACATCTTCACGGCGATCATCAGGGAAGTCCATGTCGATATCAGGCATGTCGGCGCGTTCAGTATTGAAGAACCTCTCGAACGGCAACTGATAGCGCAGGGGGTCCACATTAGTGATACCTAGCGTATAGGCCAGCACACTACCAGCCGCCGAACCTCTTGCAGAACAACGAATGCCATTGGAGCGAGCATAGTTCACAAAATCCCATTCAATCAGAAAGTACGGCACAAACCCTTTTTGCGCGATCATGTTAAATTCGTAGTCAAGCTGACGCTGAATCGTCTCGTTCATCCCGCCAAACCGCTCATTGACACCCTCCAAGCACAATGCATATAGGTAGTCATCCTGCGTGTTATAGCCTGCTGGAATGGTATAGTTCGGCAATTTCGCTTTATACGCGAGCGGATCAACACTGCACTGCTCCGCGATACGCACACTATTTGTCAGCACGTCGGGGGGAAGATCAGCGAAAAGCTGCCCCATCTCGGCTGGACTTTTGAGAAAATATTCGTTGCTATCGAAGCGCATACGTTTGGGCGAGTCCAGTTGCTTGCCCGTTTGCACACATAACAACACATCATGCGAGTCATGGTCGTGGGCTTCGACATAGTGCAGGTCGTTCGTCGCCACCATTGGAATACCCAGGTCTTTGTGCATCTGGTACAGCAACTGATTCAGTTTTGCCTGTGGTGAGGGCTGTCCATCGTCAAAGATGCCGTGATGCTCCTGAATTTCAATGTAAAAGTTTTCACGACCAAAGACATCCATATACCATTTCGCGGTCGAGTACGCCTTCTCTTTTTCCTCTTTGAGCAGCATCTTGGGAATTTCGCCAGAGAGACAGGAGGTTGTGACGATGATGCCTTCGGCATACTGTTCCAGCACTTTTTTGTCCATACGTGGTCGCAGGTGCCAGCCCTCGGTATGAGCAATCGTCGTCAAGCGCATCAGGTTATTGTACCCCTTGTTGTTTTTCGCAACCATGAGTAGATGATGGTAGTCATCGCTGAACCGCTTGGAGTGGTCCTTCATATCCTCAGTCAGATATGCCTCGATACCAATCACCGGGTTGATGCCGCCCGCCTTACATGCCTTGTAAAACTCAATAGCTCCATACATTGCCCCATGATCGGTAATCGCCAGGTGGTTCATACCCTGTGCCTTTGTCTGTTGCACCAGTTTCTTGATACGACTAAAGCCGTCCAATAAAGAATATTCACTATGGACATGTAAATGTGCAAAGTCGGTTGCCATAAGGTTGGTTCCCTTCTGCCGTCAAAAATAAGTCTGTTATATAAATAATAAGAATATATGTTCTATTTTTCAATGTTTCATAACAAAACAATCGCTTTGCCGCCTTTGGCGGCAAGGGGAGAGAGATGGAAGGTGGGGACACCCCACACCCTGCAAAGGGACAGCCGTCCCCTTGACCCCTGCTTTCATTTTTGTCACCTTTGGTAGTATGAAATGTGAGGACGGCTGTCCTCTTGACCCCTGCTTTTGATTTCCGTTTCTATGGGGTATGTTCGGAATAGTACACCAACAACTATTAACAGTCAACGCTTGAGGGAAGGAAATTATGAGCATCGACGAACAGTTTGAACACTTGCTGGCAGATTTAGGAGTAGAGATGGAACGCCCAAACGAGCGCGATGATCGAGAACAATATAATGTCAATTCAGTACCGGAGGTCTCTATCTTTCAAGCGTCACGCGATCACTACGGTGTCTTCTACCGTTTGGATATGATTGATCATACACCGGAACTTCGTATTATGGTACCCGCCGAACGCGGTCATACCAAGATGGATATCTATTTAGTGCGCTTAAGTGAACGGATGCCGCTCACGGTCAGTTTCGCCGAACTGTCCGCTTATGAGGGTAGCGCAGCCTATGAGCAAGGACGCGATGCTGCTCTACAGCATATGCTTTATGCAGTCGCCGAAATGATGAAGCAACTCTTCTGGTCCGGCGATGTTCAGCACCTCAGCTTCCCACCAGAGATAGAGGTCTTTCCTTTACTCTTGAGCGATGATAGACGTATGCGGAGAATTCGATAAAAGAAAAGGGAGAGAAACAGAACAGCGTTCAGGTGCCCAATTGGGCATCTGAACGCTGTTCTGTTTCTCTCCCTTTTTGGCTATGTCCCTTTTTAGTGTTCTATGGTAAACTATGACTATCATAGCGGAGAGAGTACAAGTAAACAATGACAGAGAATATAGATATTGTAGGACAGGAAGCGATTACGCACCTTGGCTTAAAGCATGCAGCACGCGAACGGGCCTTGCCTAAGTCGCGTGCTGCGATTCGTTTTTGCGCAAATAGTATTCGGGCCACACATCGTCAGGAGACGACAAGCGCACATGAGTTACGACAACAGGCTGCAACTCTGCTCGCGGAAATGGCGACCGACCTACAGGAACATCAAGATATCTTCTATGCTGGCTTTGTGCAGGATGCGCAAAAAGAGTATGCCGAGGCTGTCACTTTCGCCGCTATGACACAATCACAACCTCTACCGATGGCAAGCGAACTCTCGATTGGCTGGTCCGCGTATCTCAACGGACTTGCTGAGGCAGTGGGCGAGCTACGCCGTTATGTACTCGATCAGTTACGACGCGGTAACTTTGATGCGTGTGAAGTCTATTTACGCTATATGGACGATGTATATGCGCTCTTGATCTCGGTTGATTTTCCCGACGCTATCACATCAGGATTACGACGCACAACCGATTCAACACGTGGCATCCTTGAGAAGACACGTGGTGATCTCACAACCGCAGTCACACAAGCCCAGTTACAACATGCCATGCTCTCGTTACAACAAGAATTGCAACAATACGCCATTTCTCGTCGCGAACCGTCTGTATAAAAAAAGAAATAGGCAACTCCTTTATCTATTCTTGCGTTGTATATAGTGTATATAGAAGACAACACAGTAGCACCGGGACGCTATTACTACCGTTCACCACGCCGTGAGGGGGGCGTATGCAGAGCAAAAATCTAAAAAACACGAACTCCAAAAACAAAGCGACAAAGGCGAAAGAGACTATAGTAGATGTCGCAGACGCGAAACTTAACACGGTACCATCTGCTACCTCGGCGCATGTGGTAACGGCAGACATGGTGCAAGCCGAAGAGGTTCCTACAATTCCACTGGGATCGCTAGAAACAATAAGTACTCTACAACCGGAGGTATCTGTACGTTCAGTTGCCTCTACGCGAGCGGTCAACATGCCCACATCGCTTGTGGTACAGCCATCTGAATACCGCCGTAGTATGGGTGAATGGCTGCAAGTATGGTGGGTTGGTATTAGACCTCCCTATCTGCTGCTACCACTTCTTCCGGTTTGTGTGGGCAGTGTCATTGCATGGCTGCAAACAGTTCCAACAAAACCACCTTTTGGTCGCTTTCATACCACGCACTTTATTGGTATACTCCTGGCTATTATACTTATTCAAATCGGTGCAAATCTCGTTAACGATTATTACGACTACCTGCGAGGTGTGGATACGAGTAACGCTCTTGGCCCTGGTGGACTCATTCAACAAGGTTTAAGCAAGCCAGCGCGTGTTCTTTTCCTTGGCTTAGCTGCACTCGGACTTGGTGCGCTTATTGGTATTATTGTTGCATCTGCTGGTGGACCACTTGTGTATCTTCTAGGAGCAATTGGTCTGCTCTGCGCATACTTCTATAGCGCAACGTCGCGGTCACTTTCAGCACTCACACTTGGAGAACTCGTAGGCTTTTTTCTCTTTGGTCCTTTGATTACACTCGGTGCCTACCTCGTCATGGCACAAACAGGTCATATCGACCGCACCGTCCTCTCATACAGCATTCCATTAGGCTTGCTTGCAACCGCCGCTATTCATGCAAACAATATGCGCGATGTTGAAGGCGATGCTCACGCGAAACGGCGCACACTAGCCTCAATCCTGGGTCTTCGTTGGAGTCGCTGGCTCTATATCGGGTTGCTCCTTGCGGCCTACATTCTTATTCTTGCGTTAGCAGTCCCACATGGCGCGCCACACTTCCTTTTGCTTACACTCTGGACTCTACCTATACTTGTGGTCGCTCTGACAGGTGTCATTCGTACAGACACACCTGCAGGCTTGCATCTGGTCATGTATCAAACACTCAAGCTCGAAACCTACTTCACGCTCTTCCTCATTATAGGATTGCTCATCACCGCGTTTCTACCAGTTATCCCGACTTTACCAGCTCACTTGATACCGTAAAAGTTGACATGAAAAGAGGTGGGGGGGGGGGGGGGGGGGGGGGGGGGGGGGGGGGGTGGGGGTGGGGGGGGGGGGGGGGGGGGGGGGGGGGGGGGGGGGG
>CAXUHF010000174.1:8797-9614 GCA_964250765.1 uncultured Ktedonobacteraceae bacterium
AGTTTGTCCCCGGGGGCGCCCCCCCCCCCCCCCCCCCCCCACCTCTTTTCATGTCATTAATCGGCCAATTCGGGCCATTTACAAGCATGACACACTGTGTTACACTTCGCGTAAGATTTCGTGGACAGGCACCGTTACTACAGTCTTGCTTGTCCGACTCAGATTCCTATTTGTTTGCAGTTGTTTTACACGGAGGTATCTATGGCTGGCTGGGAAGAAGAACTAGCTCTGCTTCTACATGAATTGGGGGTCAAACAAGAAGAACCTGACGCACATTCCCGACGGACGAGTAAGCCCTCTCGCAAGTCCACGCGTAAGCCTCCATCTAGCGATGTCAGTCAGCAGGGCGATATCAAATATCGTGAACAATTCGCGGACTCACTCTTCTGGGGTGCAGGCAACACGACAAATAGTGCCCATGATGAAAACGACCCGTGGACGACCGATCTCGCGCTTATGCGCCGTGAGGTTGACTCAATTGTGCGGCAGGTTGTGCGCCTGATGCAGCAAGAGGATATAGAGCCATCAATCAAAGAAGATGTGATGGTGGTGCTACGCGCTCTACGGCGTCGCGCGATGGTCACACAGCAAGCAGCTGCAACCGACGAAGCATATTTAGAATCTGCTTCCGCTATGTTACATTTTTGTCGTCTCGTCCTCCAAATCAGTGGAAACGAAGACGAGCTATAATTTTATTTCGGATGTGCATCTGTAGGGGTCTAATTCCATTACACCCTGTTGGCAATACACAATGTTAGAGAATGTGGAAACGCATTACATTCCTCTTCAACATTCGTGAACGCCAACAGGGTGTAAT
>CAXUHF010000175.1:0-2410 GCA_964250765.1 uncultured Ktedonobacteraceae bacterium
TCGCGTCCTTTTAGCGTCTCAATTGCCAACAAGGACGCGATAAATCGGTCCCTACGAGACCCCTCTGTATACTGAAGAAGAAAACAACATCTAAAAAGATATGGAGCAGCTATGTATATACAGAGACACTCTTTTGGTCAATCGCTCTATCTTATAGCTCTCTCTTTGCTTGTACTGAGTATTCTGACTGGTACAGGTGTCTGGGTCTATATACTTTCGTTACCGAGTAGAACGCTACCACCTCCAATACAAATGGCAACAACAATTCGATCACAAGATAAAACGGCTGCACAGGTTGTGACGACACAGTATATGCACGCGTTCTTGACACACCAGTATTCCATCATGTGGTCGCTGTTACATCCACAAGTACAAGCGGTGTGGAAAAATGAAGAGACGTTCGCTACCTATTGGAGTACACGCTTTCAAGAATACACATTACATACCTTCACAATAGGGACAGAAAAAACTATCTCTTCCTGGACAAACCCGGAGACGATGATTGTTTACTCACAGGTCGAGCAACTCTCCGTCTCGCTACAGTTAGACCTGAAAGTGCAATTGCAAAGAAAGGGTGCGCCGCCGGAAGACCTGCATTCAAGTTCACTGTTTCAGAACCTGCCCTTTATTGTGCAGCATGTCAACGATACTCACAACACGGCGGGACGTTGGCTTGTTCTCAAAGGAGGGCCAGCCGATCTTGAGGCTCCCATTTTACCGCCGACAACGCACAGAGCCACAACAGTTCATGTACCAATTCTGATGTATCATCATATCTCAGATGTACCAACACACAATGCTCTCGATTCGAGTTTGACGGTTACTTCTGCGCTATTCAATGAGCAATTGGATCATCTCAAAACGCGAGGCTATTCTACAATCACGTTCAATCAGTTATTTGACGCACTTTACTATAATGGACCATTGCCTTCAAAACCTATTATTCTCACGTTTGACGATGGTTACGACGACGCTTATAGTGTTGCCTATCCTGCTCTTATAAAACATAAGTTCAGTGGTATGTTCTATATTATTACAGGTAAAGTTGGCTGGCAGGGGCAGATGACGTGGCATCAACTGGGCCAGATGCTAACGGGTGGTATGCAGATGGGGTCACACACGATTCATCACGTCGATATGGGGCAGGTGTACACGGATTCCCCTGAGCAGGCACAGCAAGAACTCCAGATTTCACGCGCCACGATGCAACGTCAACTAGGTATGGTGGTACAACAATTCTGCTATCCCTCCGGTGAGCCATTCCGTCATGGGAGCCAATATCTACGTCAGGTGATTGTGAGTTTGCTAGCGAACGATGGCTATGTTGGCGCAACTACCGATCCTGGCATGACAGGTACTGAACAAAATAGTCAGTCTCCTTTCGTGCTGCTGCGTCTGCGCATAGATGGACGCGATGGATTGGATAATTTTGTAGCACGGTTGCCTTAGAAAATGAGGTAGGGACCGATTTATCGCGTCCTTGTCGGCGATTGAAATGCCAGAAGGACGCGATACATCGGTCCCTACCTCATTTTCCTAGCCCAAAATTCAGAGGAACATTCAACACGTTAAGCAAGGCAACGAGCGCGGGCGCGAAGAGTAGCGCGGGCAACAGGTTCGCCACTTTGATGCGTTGCAGGTTCAAGATGTTCAATCCTAAGCCAATCAGAATAACGCCACCAGCAGCCGATAGTTCGATGAGACGTGGTTGCATAGATAGAGCAAGTGTGGGGTCCGAAATTAAGAGTGGTCTGATTAACCCCGCGAGTAGCGATATGCCACCTTGCACAATTAAAATTGTTGCACTTGAGAACAACACACCTCTTCCAAGTGTGCTTGCAAAGACAATAGCTGAAAAGCCATCCAGGATAGCTTTAATGGCAAGCAGACTGAAATTTCCTGATAGGCCATCGTTGATAGAACCCAAGATTGTCAGTGGTCCAACACAAAATTGCAGGCTAGCGATCACAAATGCCGCCGTAAAATCGAGTTCGGCGCCAGGTCGCTCGACACGCTTTTTTAGCCACTCACCTAGATGTGTCAAACCACCATCTATATTCACAAGTTCGCCGATGATACCACCAATCACTAGTGCTAACAATGGAATGAGTGCATTCGCCGTTTTGAGGGCTGAGGATATGCCAATTACAAGCGTCATGAGGCCGATAGCTGCAATCACGATAGCTTTGATGCGCTCCGGCAAGCGGTTCCCGATTACCAAGCCAAGCGTTCCACCAATCAACACGGTAGCAACATTGATAAGAGTTCCTAAAAAGGGTATATGTGGGAACGCGGCTTGTTGTATAGTTTGTATGGCTAGTATCATATTATTGTTCCTCCAGAGGAACCAGGGCACCCGCAAGGGGACGCCCCTCCCATACACGAATGTGCCCTATATAAGGTGTCATAT
>CAXUHF010000175.1:2420-3924 GCA_964250765.1 uncultured Ktedonobacteraceae bacterium
CATTTGGCCCATATTTTTGGTTTAATTGGGCTAGGGCATCCCCTTGCGGGTGCCCTGGTTTCGACAATCAGGCTCCTGTAGGCTTTAATTTTCTACGCTCCCTCAACACGTTCCATTTTCGCACCGAGGCTTTGCAATTTTTCGTCAAGACGCTCGTAGCCACGTTCGATATGCTCTATACCATAGACCTGTGAGACCCCTTCGGCACAGAGAGCGGCAAGAATATAAGAAAAGCCAGCACGAATATCAGGAATAGCGAGACGTGTGCCATGTAAGGGTGTAGGACCACGTACAACACAACTATGCAGATATTCCTTCTCACGAAAGCGACACGGTACTTCACCAAGACATTTTGTGTAAAGACCGATGTGAGCACCCATCCCTTGCAGTGCCGTTGTGTAGCCAAAACGGTCTTCGTAAATTGTCTCGTGTACAACGGATATTCCATCGGCTTGCGTCAACAAAATTGTGAATGGTTGCTGCCAGTCGGTCATAAAGCCGGGGTGTACATCCGTTTCTAATGCGATTGCCGGAGGAGTTTTTTTGTCGCTAGTAAAGCGGATACCCTCGTCATCTATCGTGAAGCGCAGACGCATCTTTGATAGTGTATTAAGAAATGTCAGCAACGTATCCTGTTGCGCATGACGCAAATAGACATCGCCTTTTGTGAGATAAGCGGCGATTGCCAACGAAACGGCCTCGTTACGATCACTCAATAGCGTGTGACTAGCACCACGCAGCTGCTCTACACCCTCGACAACTATACGACGATCAACCTTGATTTCGATGATCGCCCCCATCTTTTGCAACAGTTTGATCAAATCAACAATTTCTGGCTCCAAGGCAGCATTCTCTATAATTGTGACGCCCTTCGCCAACGATGCAGTAATCAGGAAATTTTCGGTTGCCATTACACTTGGAAATGGCAGTTTGATAGTTGCCCCATGCAAACGTTGCGTCGCGGTACAATGATATTCGTTGCCTTGCTCAACGATCTCCGCACCCATTTGACGTAAGCCTTGTATGTGGAAGTCGATAGGACGTGGGCCGATACGGTCGCCGCCGGGTCGGGGAATATGTACCTCGCCACAGCGATGCAATAACGGACCAATTGTCATGACTGCGATACGATTTAACCCACCCACCTCCGCCGAAATCGTCGTTTTAGCGATCTGTGGCGTGCTGATTTTTAGCGTGTGATCGTCTACATAGACCTGAGAACCCAAGTCTTCGCACATCTTCAGCGTGAGATCAAAATCTCCCAAAAGAGGTACATTGCGTAATGTGCACTGCTCTGTGGTAAGCAATGAGGCAATCACCATTTTGGTAACAGCATTCTTCGCGCCACTAATGGCTACCTCTCCATGCAGTGGTGCTCCACCCGTGATGAGATAGTATGGGGCATTCTTCTCCATCAGCGTTTCCTCACATTACTATTTTTTTCTGAGTTTCCTGGTGCCCGAAATAGCCAACGTAGCGCATGACGACGTGGCGGTGGGGGTAA
>CAXUHF010000175.1:4024-9604 GCA_964250765.1 uncultured Ktedonobacteraceae bacterium
GTAAATCGGCAAGAGCCAATGCACGCTCCTCTTCAACATTGTTGCTCTGAATAACTTGATGGCTGATGAGCAGATGTTTGCCAGCAGGTGCTAGACATGGATCGCTATTCGTGGGTTGCACCATACCCGCGATACGCTGAGTATCTAAACAATACATAATACCCTTGTGTGGAATAAGCGATACATCACTCAGGATATGTATTTTGAGTCCCACCGCCTCTTCATTGCTAGCATGTGCCACCTGCTGTTTCAGCACCTGTGCCTGTGTGACCTTCTGGTTTTGTAGCAAGCCCTCGGTTGCACGTGGTCCAATATCACTCACGACAACTGGAGCAGTATATATTGACTCCTGCCCACTCGCCTTGTTCCGTACACGTATACCTGTGACGCGCCCATCCTCATGAAGAATTTGTAGTACCTCACACGAGAGTTGCATGACTCCACCGTGTTCTATAACGTGCCGCTCTAATGCCTGTGTCAAGCCTCCACAGCCCCCACGCACAATCGCGGGAGCACCATAGCGAAACATGTTTTTGGTAATCTCGACAACTTCGGCGGTACTTACTTGCGAAAGTTCGAGACTGAGCGCGAACCGTGACACGCGCTCAAAAAATGCTACGAGTTGAGGACTTTTGGCGATGTCAATATGCTGTTTCAGCCAGATGCTGTAAGGAAGGGCGAGCTCATGTTGCGGCAATGTACGCAAAAACATTTGGTAGCCAAGTGAGACAAGCAAGGCAAATTGACGAGGACCCAGAAATTTAAAGACGCCCAGAATACTCCGTGATTGATACTGCTTCCCATGCACATGAAACGAGCCAAAGACATCCGCATCAAAAAAATAGTGTGGCACATGCAAACGTTGCAACATCTGCGAAAGCACGCCACTACTGCCAAAGGGCACCATATGCACAGCACCTGTGCTAACCTGCACACCTTGAAATGTTTTTGCCGTAAACCGTCCACCACAATGCGGAAGGCGTTCTACGATAAGGACACGCTTGCCACGTTCGAGCAATTGTGCTGCGCTCAATAAACCGCCTAGCCCCGCTCCAATAATGATTGTGTCAAATGCTTGTGTTGACTGCGATACATCCGTACCTTGAGACGAAATACGTTCCGCCTCCGCTTGTTTATACATGTAATTATCCAGTATAGTGTACCAATATGTGTATGTGACAAGGGCACCCGCAAGGGGATGCCCCTCCCATATAACGAATAGTTCTGAGGTGCATCATCGTATGGGAGGGGCATCCCCTTGCGGGTGCCCTGGCTTTGTCACCTAACGTTCTTCACCAATTAAACCGCGTAACAGGCTGTTACACTCGTACATGGTGTTGAGAACGTTTTGATGAATTTGGAAGATTTTGTTCAGTTCACGTGCTTTACGAGCAAGCTTTGTGACGTATTCGATATCGCGTGGATTGTTCATCACATCTTCCATGAGCTGTGATAGGTCTGCCCATGCCAGAGCCTCCCGACTGCGAGCCACATCAGCAATCGTGTTGTCCATACGTTCCGCAACACGTCGCACACCCGCACGAAGCTGATTCGTCGTTTGTGCGATTTCAGCATCATGGTTGTGCATTGCGTCCTGTGTCCCGTTAATCTGCTCTTGTAGTGACATCACCTGCCCATCCAAAGTCGAGAGGGCCGCCATAAGTGCTGTCATATCAGGCAGCGATGGTTGAGAGATGCTGGTGAGCCGACTGAATGTGACACCCGTGTCTGGATTTGTAGTAGTGGATGCTTGTGTAGAAGCGTTTGATGATGGTGCTTGCATGGTTACACTCTGTACTTGTGGAGTATTTACAACAGAAGGAGGTGTGCTAGCGGCGGGCGCATCGTCTATGTCGGTAGCAGGTGTTTCAGGTGCCACATAGGATGTAGCGACAGAAATACCAGGTGCTGCAATTGGTGCCTCTGGCATAACCGACCCGTTTGTTGCGGCAATAGGATGCTCTTGCGGCTGAGCCTCCTCTACCTGCGCGACAGGCTGAGCCTCTTTTTCTTGTGCGACAGGTTGTGGTGGTTGAGCCTGCTGTACATCTTCCTCTACAGACCCATTCTCCATCGAATTTGTGCCAAATTGATCGTTTACATCCATCGTCGCCAAAGCATCTTCACGCGTACGATAGGTCATATCTGCTGATGGCGGGCTTACTGCAATGGTTGGCAAGTCTTCTACACCTACCGTTGACGCAGAACCGTATGAGCGGAACAGCAACTCGTGTTCGCCGATGCCAACATGGTCGCCTTCTTCCAAGACTCGCGGTACCATCTCTTCTATCTGTTGACCATTGACAAAAGTACCATTCGCGCTACGCTCATCACGTAATACGTAATTCCCATTCTCATAACGTACAGTTGCATGACGACGTGAAGTCAGTTTATCTTTAGAGAGGAGGATATCACTGTTTGGCGCGCGCCCGATCGATATCTCCACTTTGTCGAGCGGATATTCTTGCAGAACCGCTCCATCATCGGCGCGTAAGACAAAGCGTGCAGGATGTTCCATACCATCTGTTGGTGATGGTTGAGCGGAACGTTGTGTTGGTAGGTCTCCTACGGACTCTGCCATCGTTGGCTCGTTCGTGCTAGACCATGCACCCGATGTAGCACCTACGGTTACTAGCTCAGGCTCCTGCTGCACATTCCACTCTTCGGGGGATGCTTGCGTCTCTTCACCGATTCCTGATTGAGGTTGTGCCGAGAAAGATGTTGGCACAAGACGATTACCACAGTTCAGACAGAAATTGTCACCGGGTCGCGTCTCTGCTCCACAATAGGGACACTTGTCCATGAAAATCACTCCTCCATTCAACGCACGTACCAAGACGGTGGACGTGCAAGCACAAAACTTCCGTTATTATATCAGAATCAACCGTTAACGGTTAAGAATCATACATATATTGAGCTATTGCTAGTTAATACAACGAGTGTACCTCCATAATAGTACCATATGCATGATACACCATGACATTAGGTTGCCGGTACCCATGTAACGTTTGGTTGTAGTGCATTAAAGGTTTGTTCCAATGCTGTCGTTGCTCCACGCGCAGAAAGGACAATATTAGTGGTACTGTGTGCTCCTGTGCAGAGTTGCACTGGCTCAACGGTTAGTCCAGGAGTTGGTGTACTACTCTTGCCACCTGTTGCGCTACTCGATGGGCTACACTGAAACGTTGAACTTTGCGAGGCAAGAGGAGCCTCAGAAAAACTAATTGCGTCATGATTGGGCAATACATAGCCAATTGTGAAGATACCCCCAAAAGTGGGGTCATGTATTGTGCCGGATGCGCTAATGAGACAGGACCCTTGTGGCAAGGTTGATGGCAGAAAGACGGTAAAGCCCAGACTTGGCTCCACCTGGTTCCAATCCGTCAACGTCTTAGGAGTAGCGACAGGTGTTGCGGCAGGAGTGCCTGAAACGGTTGGCGTGCCGGATTTGGTTGAACCTTCGTCACGAAACACAAGCACTGGCTTTCCGCACCAGTGCAGGTCTGCTAGCGCGACTTGCGGTACTGATGCGGTTGTCGCGGTCACACCTTGTGTTGTCTGCGTTGAACTCGCTCCACCTAAGCTAAGACCCGAACATCCAACGAGACAAAAACTCACAAAAAGAAGAATAGCAACCATAGAATATATATGTGTACGAACGCAACCATCAGTACATGAATATCGCTTTTTATACAAAAATAGAGCAGGACCCGAAAACATAAAAAACTCCTTCGACAACGCCAACATATATGTCTCTTTAATTGATATATTACTACAAACGTATAGCGCGGCTATATGTTTCGAGAACATCACCTGGTCCTACAACTTTACAATATCTTTGCATATCCCAAAAATAACCCTTTACAGCGTTTTGATTTGGTGCTACTATTACTATCCGCCGACAAATATTACACGGAAGCATTTTTTATGTCTATAAGCTATCTTTCTATTCAATAATGGGAATAATACAAGTGGTAGACTATCTGTAAGGGGATGAGCGTGTGTGAACGCAAAACAGATTTGGCAAACGGCAATTGAACGATTGCAGGCAAAGGTGACGCCTGCGGCGTTTACAACGTGGTTTCAGGGTACATCAGCACACTCTTTCCAAGAGGGTATCTTTACTGTGCGCGTTCCCACCACCTTTGCAAAAGCACACTTAGAAAATCGCTTCATCGAGTCAATCCGCTCTATTCTCGTAGAGATCACTGGTGACACGGTTGATGTTCAGTTTGTAGTTGCAAAAGAGACAGTAGATTCGAGTGAGCATACCGATGATGCATTGCCACGCAGTAGACGACCCTATCGACCCGGAAAAGGGCGTCCTCCCGCCGCGCAACGCGAGAAACGTATCGCCGACGCTGCCGCCGCCGCTATGAATTCATTGGGCATCATCACACCTTATGCGAGTGCGCGCCGTAGCACAGACGAAGTTTCAGCACTCACCGACTCAGCACAACAATCACCCTCGCCAGAGGCGTATCAAAATAACTATGATGCTATACAGGAGCAGCCAGAGCCTAGCGTTTACATAGGAAGAGCGAACGTAACTCCCAATGTCACACTGCCCATTCCAGAAGGATTACTTAATCCGCGCTATACCTTCGATGCATTTATCGTTGGCAAATCGAATCAGTTAGCCCATGCAACCTCGAAGGCAGTCTCAGAGAACCCTGGTCGCGTATACAACCCACTCTTCCTGTATGGTGGTGTTGGGCTAGGTAAAACGCATATGCTGCACGCGGTTGGACATTCTGGTGAATCCGCTGGTTTGAACGTGTTGTATGTAACCTCTGAAAAATTTACCAATGAGATCATCAACGCGATCCGTTATCAAAAAACGGAAGAGTTTCGCGCCAAGTATCGCCAAATCGACATTCTTTTGGTTGACGATATTCAGTTTATCGCAGGCAAAGAGTCAACGGAAGAAGAATTTTTTCACACCTTCAATTTCCTGCACAATGCAAATAAACAAATTGTCGTCACAAGTGATCGCCCTCCAAAGGCAATTCGTAGTCTACAGGATCGTCTACGTTCGCGCTTCGAGTGGGGATTACTTGTAGACGTGCAGCCGCCCGAATATGAGCATCGTATGGCAATTCTACGCTCAAAGTGCGACTCACTACACTTCGCTGTACCCCCTGCGGTCACTGAATATATCGCACGACCAGAGTGCAATAGTGTACGCGAGCTTGAGGGTGCGCTCAACCGAGTCATTGCCTACGCGACGATGCAAAGCGTACCGCTCTCCGTCGCAGTCGCGGCAAAAGCCCTTGAACGTCTCTATCACGAACCAAAATCTTCTTCTCGCACCACTAGCCTCTCGGCAGCAGAGGTGCTGGATGGTGTATGCAGCTATTACAATGTTGAGCGCGAACGCATCGTAGGCAATTCTCGTGACCGCGAGATCGCATGGCCCCGGCAGGTCGCTATGTACCTGATGCGCGAAGAGACAAGTGCGACCTTTCTACAAATCGGGACAGAACTTGGTGGACGTGATCATTCCACGATCAAGCACGGCTGGGAGAAAGTTCAAGCCGAAGTCGCCAAACACGAGCGCATCCGCCATGAAATATCGGC
>CAXUHF010000176.1:0-9494 GCA_964250765.1 uncultured Ktedonobacteraceae bacterium
ATATATTATTCTAAAAATGTGGATAAGTTTTCCACATTATGTGTGGATAAACAGTAGTTATGTTACAGTAGAGATGTTATATATGGGTCGTAGGGATATATTTTATTCATGAGATCGCAAGGGTGTGCTAAAGCAGACCCATACAGGACTTTCACCCCACGCCTACAACCTTCGTGACTTCTGTACGGGTCTGCTTTAGCACGCCCTTCATCCAGCCTTCTGGATAGTGGAACGTCTGGTTTTTGTTAAGCGTTGCTCCTCATAGAATGCGTACCAGTGTTCGTCAATCCACGCGTTGCAATCAGAAAGAGTACTACTGAGTCCACGTTGCTTAAGCTCTTTATCAACGATATTGTTGGCATGTGGATGTTCAAATAATTGTGGTAAAGGTGAGCCAAAACCATGTGTATAGTGGACTAACTCATGTGCGATGGTTGTCATCAGCACACAATCAGGCACATCTTTGTGTTGTAACAGTGAATTAATGCCAATAAATGAACGCGTGGTGTCAAGTGACATACGAATAAGACCCAGGCGACTCTTCCAGGGACGACAGTAGGCGATCTGTACCTCGTTTGCATGAGGAACATCAAAAAAATAGTGTTGCCAGATAGAAGTGAGATATATTGTGAGGTCGCGTGTTGCGCAAAACATAATAGGTGATGGTGTAGCAATAGACAATGGCATAAAAGGACTCCTTACAGATAGATAAAGTATTGTGAGTCCAGTATACCGAAGAGGTCATAATAGAAGTCTTAGTCATCCATTAGATGAAGATACGCGTATTTTTCCCGTATCTGTTTTGCTTTTTTGAGCCATTCCGTCGCTTCTTCTTTGTTCCCAAGTGCCCAGAGAGTGAGCACAAAACTCTTTGCACTAACTCCTACCTCAAGATGTGTTGGTCCTAATGTCTTCTCACGAATAGCCAATGCTCTTCTATAAAGTGGCTCAGCTCTCTCAAACTGCTTGCGATTGCTGTAGAGTTTCGCAAGGTCATTGAGTGTTTGGGCTACATCAGGATGTTCGTCTCCAAATATTTTTTCCCGTATTCTCAGTGCTTGAATATAATAGTACTCGGCATCCTTGTATGCTGTTTGGATGAAAGAGAGGTGAGCCATTCCATTGAGCGTTTGAGCCACATCAGGATGCTCTACTCCCAGGATACTCTCACGGACCTCAAGTGCCTGTTTGTATAATTCGCTAGCGAGTCCATAGCGTCGTTGTGCAACATAGACATCGGCAAGCATATTTACCGTACTGGCAACATCGAGATGTCTGAAGCCAAACGCCTGCTCACGAATGTTTAATACCTCTTGCAGGAGTTGCTCGGCCTGTCCATACTTGCCACAGAGTACATAAAATTGAGCACGTGTATACAAAACACGGGCCGCACTTGCATGTTTAAGTCCAACAGTTTGCACAAGAATAGCTTGTGCTGAATCCAACAGTATTTCAACCTGATCGTATCTTCCCTGGGCCATACATAAGACAGCCCAATCATTAAAGCTTGCTACAAGAGCAGGATGGAGTGGTTGCAGGGTAAGTTCCAAATGTAC
The DNA here is from genome assembly GCA_964250765.1 of uncultured Ktedonobacteraceae bacterium. GTDB lineage: Bacteria > Chloroflexota > Ktedonobacteria > Ktedonobacterales > Ktedonobacteraceae > JBBQVS01. The sequence goes on from CAXUHF010000176.1 coordinate 1,557, forward strand.
ACGTTCGCGTTGCAAATATGCCTCTGCTACATCGTAGTTGCCCAGCACGATAGCAAGACGTGCTAGTGCTCCTAACGTACCTCCCATAAAAGGATGTTGTGGTTCGGGTAGTCGCTCCCAGATGGTGAGTGCATAGAGAAAATATGATCTGGCTAGGGGATATTTACCCATTGTAAAGTAGATGAATCCTAGCCCATTGAAATTACATGCGACACATGGATGCAATAAGTTCACATTTTGCTCTTTGATAGAAAGTGATTGTAGAAACAACTGCTCTGCAGCGTCGTAATTTCCTTGCTTATAGCAGAGTTCAGCCAGTTTGAGGCGTACTGTGGCAACGTGTTGGTGTGCTGGACCGAGTACACGTTCAGCATGAGAAAGTTCTTTTTGTAGCTGTGATTTCGCTTCTCCATAGATACCACGCGTGTGGTGACGCCAAAAAGCAGTACGAAGATCAGTTGCTATCTCTTTCGCTTCTGGTACAAGCTGATGCATTGCTATAGCTTTAGCAAGCAAGTCTTCGGCTTTATCATATTGTGCTTGTACACGAAAATAGAGTCCTGCTTGATACAGAAGTCGTGCCGCCTCTACCGAATGCAAGGCATAGGATGTGATCAACGTAAGGCAAGCCTGGACATGGGGCATTGCTTGCTGGCACCGATGCCAATGCTGCACCTCTTCGATATCAGGAAATGCAGTATTGACTGCGCGTATCGTTCGTACCACCCATTCGTAACGAATATTTTCGCTCATCCAATCTTGTAGCACAACCTGTACGAGTGGATGGAGAGACAGCAATTTAGTTTCAGAGGTGCGATTAACCAGTGAGGACTTGCGCAACAGCGCAATTGCAGTGTCTAATGCCAGAGGATCGCTTGCAACGGGTTGAAGGACGGTTCCTAGTTCAGGAGCCGCAAAGCGAATAAGCTCCTCTGGAATTGCACTTGAATCGAGGAAGGCACAGAAACAAAGGAGTTCGAGTGCAGCAGGGCCAATCGAACGTATCTGAGCGAGTTTTTCAAATGAATGAACAAAAGTTGTTCTCACTGATGCCGAATGGTCCACTCCCAAGCCACCACGCATGTTGAGCAACTTCGCACGGCTAGTACTATAACGACAAAGATAATCGTCAAGGCTACATCCAGTTTCTTCTATATATGCGCCAGCCTGATCGAGTGCTAGGGGATGATCGCCTAGTAATGCTGCAAGCTCATTCGCTCTTTTTCTATCAATGGACTGCGCTTCTGGAAGCAACGCATCTTGTGATAACTTCTTGACGCGTCGCAGGAGAAATAGTACGGCTTCATCTCGTGCCATGTGACAGAGATTTATACGTTGTGCCATTGAACCCGTCGTCTGAGTCCGGGTGGTAAGCAGGATGTGTCCACGTACATTTGATGGTACGAGTGTATTCAATAGCGCAAGGTCTTCATCGTTATCGAGAATGAGTAGCCAGTGTGTATGTCCTTTTAACCATGACTTTACAGCGTCAACAACTCGTTCTCCCTTCTCCTTTATAGGAAGTTGAAGTTGCGGAGCGATAGTATTCCAATCCTCACGTAACACCTCACGCTTATCGCCGCGCAACCACAGAATGACGCTATAGTCACGATGGTGACGGTATGCATATTCTACCGCTATCTGAGTTTTGCCACTTCCGGCCAGACCGCTCATAGCTTGCACAAGTGTTGTTGCCTTACCAGAATGAAAATTCTCGTGAAGCAGTGTAAGAACCGATTCTCGACCAGTGAAAAAAGGGTTGCGTCGATAGGGAACATTCCAAATGACAGAGGAGTCCTGCGGAGGTGTCGCTACTGCTGAGGGAGTATGTATGTCTTCAACAGGCGGAATCACAGCCTGTCCAGTCAATACTAACACGGTGCGATGATCCTGTTCTTCTTGTTGACACGCCTCCTCTAACGCTTGCGCAAAGTCACGTATTGTCGTGAAACGTCTCTTGGGGTCTTTTGCTAATGCCCTTTGTACCACAGCTTCTAGTGCGGGCGAGAGGAGTGGTACGTGGTCACGCATTGGTGCAGGTGTGTTTTGAGCGTGTTGTATGGTAACTTCTATGAGTGTTCCGTTAAAAGGGCGCACTCCACAAAGCATCTCATAGACAATGACACCCAGTGAATATTGGTCGCTGGCGAAGCACGGTTTGCCCTTGCTCTGTTCAGGAGCGGTATATGCAATAGTGCCAACACCCAAGTTTTTTTGTGATTGCTGATTTTGTGTACTTTGTGCTACGGTTGCAAGGCCAAAATCACTCAGTAGTACGTTATTGTGCTTATCTAATAAGATATTTTCAGGCTTCACATCGCGGTGAATAGTTTTATTATCATGAGCATATTGAAGTGCTTCGGCGACCTGTTTAATATAGGGGAGCATTGTGTCAGGAGAAAGTTTTGTGCCTTTACTGTAGCGTTGACGGAGGGTACCATTGGGGGCAAAGTCCATAACTAGATAGGGCGTACTTGTGCTATCTTGTATACCAAAATCGAGAACTGATATGATATTTGGATGTTTTAATGCGGCAATTGTGCGTGCCTCGTTAGAAAAGCTTTCCATTTCGTCATTTGTCAGGCGCATCGGCAAAACTTTAATTGCAGCCTGACGTTTGAGATAAATATGCTCACCTAGATAGACCTCCGCAAAACCACCACTCCCCAACCTGTAGAGTAAACGATAATTTCCTAAATGCTGTCCTACGCGGTCATTCATGTCCTTGACCTCAAATACCCTAGTAGAGAAAACTACGCCTTTTGGGTCCCACATGAAGATACTGCATTATGTTTACAAAAGCAAGAGTATTACACATAAAAGGTACTATTGTAGGGACCGATTTATCGCGTCCTTGTCGGCGATTGAAGAGGCTGAAAGGACGCGATAAATCGGTCCCTACTTAATAGAGGACGCTCAAATAGGCCCAGCAAATGATGCCACGTGGGTAAAAATGCCCCCCCCAATCGCTATTATCGTCGTGAAAGCCATCGCTAAAGGTTTTAGAGAAATTGACATTGTAGGTGTAGGCAGCCTCTGTTATGTTCAGTTGTGCGCAAGAGGTGCAGCCATTTTTTGTATAGACGAGATCGGCTACAATACCTGAAAGCATTACCTTACTAAACCATTCGTAGCGTAAGCAGTGCCCTGCGTCACATTGCTGACCATGAGCAGCCGTTGAGGTCAGTACGATCATAGTAGGTGAAGAGAGTGTATCAGCCGCTAAGTCCGCAGGATATTGCTGAGCAAGGTCGTGTAGCAACGACTGATTCATGGTGCTATCTTGTCCTATAAGATGCAGGTACAACAAGCCCTCACCCAACATAATGGTACGCCCAGAGCAATTGCTGAACGTGGTATTGTCCGCGATAGGAAGGAAGCCATGCGTATTGTATTCCTGCACCATCGCGCCTTCAATTTTTGTGGCGGCCTCGTTCCAAAGGGACCCATTTGTGTTACCTTGCACTAAGCCATCAAGATACGTAGTAGCGCGGTAGCCCGTTGCTTCTTTCAAGCCTTGATAATATTGGTTGCCTGCGCCAGCACCACTATTGTGCAGACAATCACTCGCGGCGTCATAAGTTGTGTTTGTGTCTTGAGCGTTATAGGCGATGCCCGTCTTGGGATCGCCTACATTAAGATTATGACGCATCGCGGCATCAACCAGTCCAATAGCTCGATGCAACAGGTCGCTATCTCCTGTAGTATACTCATAATAGGCTAGTAATAGCGCGACGTTATCGTTCTCTTCCGTTGGCATAGGGATACCTGTCTTGGTATAGGGAGGTGTATAACAGGTTACCCGAATAGTAGGTATGCCATGTCCTGGTGCAACACATTGACCATTACTAGCCACATCGCCACCTTGATCGTGCTGAAAGTAGGTACCAAAGGTGTTGCTGGTCGCATTTTTAAGAACCGTCTCCATTGCCGATTTAAAGAACCACGGGACACGCGTAATCTCGAAATAGCCGTACTCATGCATGACATCAACCGTACTCAAGAAGCCGTAGGTTCCCTCATAGACGGTCGCATCATAGCCACCACCTGCACATGCTGATCGTGCTGTCAACCAGCTACTTACCTTATAACTGCGTAGCGTATTTCCTAGTAGCCAGCGTTGCGCCGATGTAAGCGCATTATTCTGAATAAGATAGTTTTCCATCGTTTGCGCCTGTGCTAGCAAATTATCGTGTGTCGAGAGATTGTCAACCGCAAAATCGACCACATCCTGCTCCGAAGACCATTCATGCGTAGCATACAAGCCCTCATTTTGACAACCTGCTGGCAGCATTGTGTTGGCGAAAAGCTGCTGACTTGGATTCCATCCTCCTAGAAGAAGATAGGCTGTGCTACTTTGTCCAGCCGCTACGTTGTATGCCCACGCCAAACCTGCACGATCACTACTGCTCGTATTGCATGCCCAGTGTTGTGAGTCGCCTGCGAGAAAGAGTGTACCCCCCGTAACATCGGCTTTAGAGTCGTAGGAGAGTAGCGAGACAGGAGTACCGGCTGGAGTTGTATGCGCAACACAGGCATTGCTAGTTGGAAGTAGACGGTTACTGCCAAAGAGAAAGTTACCTGTTAGCGTCGTAGAGCCATTGTTTTGTAGATGTACGCCGACGATAAGTGTTGGGACGATATCGTCACGAACCGCGTGTTCACATAGTTCAAGTGCGGTACAACCGGGTTCACCGCGAAACGTGTCGATAAAGTCAACGCCAACATGCATACCTTCGCCATCCGCTGCATCACCCTCCCAACGGGTTGTATTAATGCCCTGTGTCCATTGCTCGTTGAGCAAATAGCTATCACCTCGTGCTGTATTAGGCGTTCCCATATGGAACATATACGTTTTTTGCTGATGAGTCGGCACGATACCAACAACATAGCTTGCGGTATTGTCATGAAAGATACCATCGGTGCCACTCGAAACAGAGGATGTTGCAGGATTAATCGTAAAGTCGAAACGTGATCCAAACTTTGTATTAATATTAGTAAATTGACCCTGTGCCTTGATTGTTTGAACAGGAAGACGGCTATCCAGTTGAATTGTCGGTGGAGGAGAAGATGACGCTCGTGAAACTGTCGTTTGTCGTGGCGATGCTTGAACATAGGTCGTCTGTGCATAGGTTATTTGCGAGAGCACATAGACACACAGTATGAGAGCGAGCAGAATCCGAATGCCATAAATACGAAACACAATACTTCCTCTTCCATTATATAGATAATGTCTATTGTACCAGAAAAAAGTGTGGCGTGAACAACAAAAATGTAGGGGAGACCCTTACGGTCTCCCATCTGTTTGACTTGACATCGTACATGTTGGTCAGTATAATGATTGTATGGTCATTCAAATGAACGGTTAGTCAATCAAGAGGAAAAATGTATGACACTTTCACCTGATCCCATTCAAGCACAACTCATTGCCGCACGGCGCAACCAAATTCTTGATGCAGCCGCAAAAGTATTCGCCGAAAAAGGCTTTCATCCCACAACGATCAAGGATATTGCGGTTGAGGCAGGCATTGCACATGGGACCATCTATAACTATTTTGAGAACAAGCCAGCATTGCTGCTCGGCATTTTTGACCGTATGAAAGCGTCAATCATTCAGGAAAATATGCCGCTTGCTCCCAATGAAATCGACTTTCGCACATTTCTACGTACATTCATACACCTTCCGTTAATGGGTCTAAAAAAAGATAACTTTGCCTTGTTTCGCATTATTGTTTCGGAGATGATGGTCAATGAAGAACTCAGAACGCTGTACTACAAACAAATCCTGGAACCGACTCTGCTTCTAGCAGAACCGTATTTTCAAGAAGAGGCGGCGAAACGAGGACTCAATCTGGCAGATGCTAGACTAACAATTCGTGCCATCTCCGGTATGATAATGGGTCTCACGATGGAGTACATCATGGGTGACAGCACTCTTGCAACACAGTGGGAGGAACTTCCAGATTTTCTCACTGATCTGATCTTACATGGATTAGGGAGTAACAAATCATGACTATAACACAGGTTGACGTGACTGACGCAAAATTCAAAGCAAACCCGTTTCCATTTTATGCACAACTACGTGCCGAAGCACCTGTTTTTTCGGTGACTCTGCCCACTAAGCGGCATGCATGGCTGGTAACACGCTATGATGATGTACTTTCTACGTTGAAAGATGAACGTTTTGCTAAAAACCGTCACAACGCTATGTCATCTGAGCAACTGAAAAAGGCACCCTGGATGCCACCCATGTTTAAGCCGCTTGAGCGGAATCTACTCGGACTGGACAGTCCTGATCATACACGCCTGCGAGCACTTGTTCATAAAGCATTTACACCACGCTTGATCGAGCAGATGCGTGATCAGATACAGGTGTTGACTCATGAGTTGTTGAATGCAGCAGAGCCAAAGGGTAGTATGGACCTGATCGCCGACTTTGCATTGCCACTTCCTCTTATAATGATCGGGCGCATTTTAGGGGTACCCGTCGAAGACAATCAGAAGTTCCATCGCTGGACCAGGACATTTGTTTCGGCGGGAACAAACAGGAATCCCTTTGTGCTCATTCCCTCCATTATGAGCTTTATGGGCTACTTGAAGAAGCTTATCAAAGAGCGGCATATACATCCTAAAGACGATTTGATTACTGCGCTGGTACAAGCTAAAGAAGGTAGCGATTCACTAAGTGAAGATGAAATTCTGGCAATGATCTTTCTTTTGTTGAGTGCAGGTCACGAAACAACCGTGAACCTGATTGGAAGCGGAACGCTTGCACTACTGGAATATCCCGACCAGTTAGAAAAGCTGCGTAATGAGCCAGTGTTCATCAAGCCTGCGATTGAGGAACTGTTGCGCTTTGTCTGTCCAGCTGAAATGGCAACCGAACGCTATGCACGTGAAGACATCACGATTGCAGGTACAACCATTCCACGTGGTGAACTGGTCCTGGCTGTCATTGGATCTGCCAATCGTGACGTAAACTACTTTGACAATCCCAATTCTCTGGATATAACACGCGAGAACAACAAACATCTGGCATTTGGTCAAGGCATACATTACTGTATTGGTGCTCCACTTAGTCGGCTCGAAGGACAAATTGCTATTAATACACTTGTCCAGCGCATGCCTAATTTGCGTTTGAGCGTTGCGCCCGATCAAGTTCGCTGGCGCAGTGGATTCATTCTACGCGGATTAGAAGCACTGCCTGTGTCGTTCTAAACAAGGTTTATCAGAATGAGGAAGAAAATGAGCAGGGAGACCGCAAGAATCTCCCCTACATGCAGATTCCATTAAAATGTGGGGGAGAGCCTTGCGGTCTCCCTACAACCATCTATAGATATATTAGACTAATATATATAATAAAGTTACATGTATACATTTATATATTTCAACATTAGCAATCACTTGACGTATTATTAGAGTAAACTTAAAGTTTGTGCTTGGAGCCAAAACAGGTCATTTGTCCCATGTTTTCATGTCTTGTTTCTGGTATTATGGACGTATAAAGAATAAGAACATAGAAAACGTTAGGAGGTTGCAGTGATGAATAGTGTTCTGTGTAGAACAACTGATGCGGCGTTGAATAAGTGCCCGCTTGAGTCCGATAAGATGAATATGAATGTAGCACAATACGAAGAGTCTTACGCAACGGCTCCTATGGCTGTAGTGCAACCCGCTAACGTCGAAGAAGAGGAATTACACACACTATTCGAGTCGGCGATCAGTAGCCGTCTTTCAGCTATGCGTACACAAATGGATCGCATAAGTGGTCCATTGCCCTATACGCAATCCCGTTCGTATGAGACGGACGTGCTTCCCGTCATAGCAACGCAACCAAAGAAACTCTTCATGTTTCGTAGTTCTTTTCAGCGCACGCTTCTCTACGGTAGCCTTTGTCTGATGCTAACTATGCTTGGCTTCGACCTGATGGGCGTACTG
>CAXUHF010000177.1:0-9396 GCA_964250765.1 uncultured Ktedonobacteraceae bacterium
CTGGCACGACCCACAGCTCATCAGTTCTTAGCTTGATGCATATTGGGTCTAATTCCATTACACCCTCGCGGCAATTAACAATGTTGGGAAAATGCTGCACCGTCTCAGCAGTTCTTCCAGCATGTTTAATTGCCGCGAGGGTGTAATGGAATTAGACCCCTACAGTTCGTTATTATCCAATAGGTTCCGCTTTGGTTTTCCTGCTTTGGAAGGTAATGGTAGAGCAATTTCGCCTTTCCAAGGTAGTATACTGTTCATATCTATAATTGTTGACAAAATCTTATTTTTAGGGAGCATACCATGAGAAAATTAGTGGTATCTGAGTACGTGACACTGGATGGCGTCATGGAAGACCCAGGCGGTGGGGGATGGAGCTTTCCATTCTGGAATGAAGAGGCGGCGAAGTTTAAATATGATGAACTCTTTACAAGTGATGCCCTTCTCCTGGGACGAGTGACCTATGAAGGGTTTGCGGCTGCATGGCCTACCATGACTGGTACAGGAGAATTTGGCGAACGAATGAACAGCATCCCTAAGTACGTTGTTTCAACCACGCTCTCCGAAGTAACATGGAACAATTCAGCGTTGATTAAAGAGAATGTCGTGGAAGAGATAGTCAAGCTGAAGCAGCAGGAAGGGAAAGATATTTTGGTCGGTGGAAGTGCTGATCTTGTCTCCACGCTACTACAGCATGACCTTGTTGATGAGTATAAGCTTATGGTTCATCCTATTGTTGTGGGACACGGAAAGCGTCTTTTCAAAGACGGAAGTGATAGGAAAACCTTAAAACTCGTGGAAACAAAGACCTTCAGTACAGGTATCGTTATCCTTTCCTACGAACCTGCAAAATAAGTACACAAATGGTGCATCTGGTAAGTAGGCATCGGTAGGGGCAGCAATTATGAACTTTAAATAATTAGCAGGGTATACGAAACGCTGTAGGGGGCTTTAATTCATTACGCCCTTGTCACCATTGATCATCGAGCCGAGGGCGTAATAAATTAAAGCTCCTACATTCATCCGTTTTTACATTTTATTTTTCGACTTATTTCTCACTCATCTATTGACATAATCACGTTTTTGAAATATACTTAGGTTGCCTAATAAATTAAATGGTAACATAGTTACTTATCTATCTATTCAAAGGGGAATGTATGGTTATTCGCACTGATACAACTGTAGAGAAGTTGCTACGCTCCTTTATGCAATTTCGTAAGGCTGGCTGGCATGAACATGCTGTTGCTAGCTGTACACCAAGCGAAATCAAGGTTTTGTTTTGTCTCGGAAGAGGTATGAAGCAGAACAATTCTATTATAACGGTATCGGAGATCAGTAAAATTCTGCGCGTGACTTCTCCTACCGTCACACAGATATTGAAAAAGCTGGAAGCGAATGGGTTCGTTGAACGACATGCCGATGACATAGACCGTCGTGTGGTGCGCATCACGCTGACAGACAAAGGTCAAGACGTTGTACACCAAGCGAAAGAAGAGTTTCGTGCATCCCTCGAAGGATTAATTGAGTATCTCGGTGAGGAACAAGCTAACCAACTGGCAGACCTTTTATCCAGGGTCTCCCATTATTATCATGAAAAAGCTGCAAACGAGCAGTATATGGATTGGAACGGAGAGGAAAACATATGATCAAGTTGTTACGGTTCATGAAGCCGTACCGATTAGCGGTTGTGCTCGTCCTGGTGCTAGCCTTCGCGCAAGCTATGGCGAATCTCTATCTGCCCACACTGATAGCAGATATTGTAGATAATGGCATTGTGAAGGGCGATACTGGCTACATCTGGCGTACTGGCGGTGTGATGCTGCTTATCACATTGGGAGGCGTGATCTGCGCCATCTTCGGTAGCTTTTTTGCTGCCAGAGTTGCCGTTGGATTTGGAAAGACTATTCGTGCTCAATTGTTTAACCGTGTCGAGCAGTTTTCGCTACACGAGTTTGATACAGTGAGTACAGCTTCTCTTATCACAAGAACTACCAATGACACAACACAGGTGCAACAAGTTTGGGTTATCATCCTGGGTATCATGATTACCGCGCCTATGATGATTATTGGTGGTATTATTCTCGCTATCGCTCAAGATGCAGGACTCGCCTGGATTCTCGTGGTCATCATTCCAATACTGGTTGGTGCCATTGTGCTCCTAATGAGTCGGGCTATTCCGCTCTTCCGCGTGATGCAAGTAAAACTCGATAAGATCAACCTCGTGCTGGATGAGGGTCTGACAGGAGTTCGTGTCATTCGTGCGTTCGACCGTATGAAGTACGAGGAGCGGCGCTTTGACGAAGCTAACCTTGATGTCACAGATGTAGCGGTTCGGGTCAATAGACTCATGGCATGGCTAATGCCAATGATGATGTTTGTCTTGAACGTCTCTGGTGTCGCTATCGTCTGGTTTGGTGCTATACGCATCAACAATGGACAGATGCAAGTTGGTTCACTCATCGCGTTCCTGCAATATGCTATGCAAATTTTGTTTGGCCTTCTGATGGTCTCGATGATGTTTGTTATGCTCCCTCGTGCCGCTGCCTCTGCAGACCGTATCAACGAAGTGCTGGCAATTGAGCCTGAGATTTCCGATGCTGAGCAGGTGAAGCATGCCAACGCGGAACGTGGCTATGTTGAGTTCCAGGATGTGACATTTAGTTATCCGGGTGCTGAAGTGCCCGCCCTCAACAACATTTCCTTCAGTGCCAAACCAGGTCAGGTTACAGCGATTATTGGTGGTACTGGCTCTGGCAAATCAACACTCGTCAACCTGATACCACGCTTTTATGATATCGACAGTGGGCGTGTCTGTGTGGATGGTGTTGATATCCGCGAATTGGCACAGGAAGACCTGCGTGCAAAAATCGGCCTTGTGCCACAACGCGCAGTCCTCTTCTCAGGCACCATCGCCGAAAATATTCGCTATGGTAAGGAAGATGCAACGGACGAAGAGGTGTGGCATGCGGCAAATGTCGCGCAGGCAACTGACTTCATTACGGACATGAAAGATGGTTTCAAATCCACCATCGAGCAAGGTGGCGCGAACGTCTCAGGTGGTCAGAAGCAACGTCTCTCGATAGCACGCGCACTCGTGAGAAGGCCAGAAGTGTACGTATTCGATGATAGTTTCTCAGCTCTGGACTTTAAGACCGATGCCAAACTGCGTGCGGCACTCAAAAAAGAAACGCTTGACGCAACCGTACTTATAGTGGCACAGCGTGTTAGTACCGTTATGGACGCAGATCAAATAATCGTTTTGGATGAGGGGCGCATGGTCGGCATTGGCACCCACCAGAGTTTGATGAGGAGCAGTGAGGTGTATCGTGAAATTGTTACCTCGCAACTCTCAATGGATGAAATCGCGGAGGAAATCGCATGAGTGAAGAGCGTAGTACACGACGTCCCACTGAGCAGAGTGCTATGGGGCCGATGAATAGAGGACCTATGGGCGCGATGGGCCGACTCGTAGAGAAGCCTAAAGACTTTCAAGGCACAGCGAAGCGTTTACTTGGCTACTTTGTGCCACAAAAATACCGTCTGCTCATCGTACTTGGTGCTGCTATCATCGGTACCGTGTTTAATATCGTCGGTCCAAAGATACTTGGATTAGCAACCACCAAGCTCTTTGATGGTCTGCTTGCAAAATTTCGGCACATACCGGGTGCGAAAATTGATTTTAACTATATTGCAACAATCCTGATTATCCTGCTTGGATTGTACGTCATCAGTGCGATATTCATGTACATTCAGCAGTATGTAATGGCAGGCGTGGCGCAGCGCACGGTGTATCGTTTGCGTACAGAGGTGGATCAGAAACTGTCGCGTCTGCCGTTAAAGTTTTTCGACTCACGCCCACATGGAGACATTCTTAGTCGTATCGTCAACGATATGGACAACATCAGCACCACGTTGCAGCAAAGCATCACACAACTCATTACGTCTGCAGTCACGTTGATCGGTGTTATCGTGCTGATGCTGACGATTAGCCCGCTACTCAGTTTGGTTGTGCTGTTGACCTTGCCGCTCAGTCTGCTTGTCACAATAGGCATTGCGAAGAGGTCGCAAAACTACTATAGAAGTCAGCAACGTGTACTTGGGCTACTCAATGGGCATGTCGAGGAGATGTATACAGGTCACAGAATCGTCAAGGCTTTTGGACACGAGAACAAATCCATTGCAGACTTTACCGAGTTGAACGAGAAACTGTATAACGCAGGCTGGCGAGCACAGTTCGCATCTGGCACGATTATGCCGCTTATGCGCTGTATCGGCAACCTCGGCTATGTCTTTGTTGCCGTCGTTGGTGGCATTCTAGTGACAAGAGGCTCCATTAGCATTGGTGACGTGCAGGCGTTCATTCAGTATGCCCAGCAATTTACGCAGCCAATCACTCAACTTGCTAACTTCGCCAACGTGATTCAATCGACTATGGCATCAGCGGAACGCATCTTCGAGTTGCTCGATGAGACAGAGGAAGAGCAAGAGGTCAATGCTATTATCCCTGCCGGAATAAGCGGTGAGGTCGAGTTTGAACATGTGCGCTTTGGCTACAAACCAGACAATATGCTGATGGAAGACATGAACATCTCCGTTCAACCTGGACAGACAGTCGCTATTGTTGGACCAACTGGTGCTGGCAAAACCACGCTAGTCAATCTATTGATGCGCTTCTACGAAGTCAATGGTGGGCGTATCCTGGTGGATGGCATAGATATCACACAGATCAAACGTGGAGCATTGCGTCGCACATTCGGTATGGTGCTACAAGACACATGGCTCTTCAATGGCACAATACGTGCGAATATCGCGTATGGGCGTGAGGATGCGACGGAAGACGAGATTATCCGTGCTTCCAAAGCAGCTAATGCCGATCACTTTATTCGGACGCTACCCGATGGTTATGATACTGTGCTGAACGAGGACGCGACGAACATTTCACAGGGGCAAAAGCAATTGCTCACGATTGCTCGTGCCTTCCTCGCCAATCCAGAAATCCTGATTCTGGATGAAGCAACTAGTAGCGTCGATACACGTACAGAAGTGCAGATTCAGAAGGCCATGTCTAATCTGATGGAGGATAGGACAAGCTTTGTGATTGCCCATCGGCTCTCCACCATTCGTGACGCGGATCTGATTCTGGTCATGAATCACGGTACGATCATCGAAAAGGGAACGCACGAGGAGTTACTGGCGAAGCGTGGCTTCTATGCCGACCTCTATAACAGTCAATTCGTTGGTCGCACTCTGATGGAGTACGGGGTAAAAATTAAGGTAATTTTGGTGTCAAAAATGGGTCAGCAAAGCGGTCTCTACCGCTTTCCTCACCCTTTTGTCACAGCATCATTCAGTTAAGAGAAGAAACGCAAGGAGAGTCTATGAACCGACAATTTTGGCAGACGCATACCGTTCGTTATGATGAATGCAACTGGAATAGTGTGCTCACTCCTACAGCATTTTTGCGTTACATGCAGGAGATTGCAGGGCTGGATGCAGAGGATGCTCACCTTTCGGGTAGTGGCTATTGGGTGGTCAAGAGGTCCGTTATTTCCTTTGCAACTTTAGTCCCTGTACACACGAAACTGAACTTGAAGACTTACGGCATCGGCTCTACGCGTATTACAGTGCAGCGCGGATACGAAGCATACATTGCGGATACACAGAATGAGAAGCCAGTTATTTCCGCGCGGACATTGTGGGTCTATGTCGATGCTCAGGGACGCCCGGCGCGTCTTCCTGAAGAAACAGTTCGTGTCTGGCTTCCTGACGGACCTATGCCACAACTGCCAGAGACACCTTTACCCGCATTTCCAGAGACAACCCCAGAAACCACCTCTTTGCGTGTACAATTCTCAGATATCGACTCGGCGCGCCATCTCAATAACGCCTCGGCTGTTGAGATGTTAGACAATGCAAGCTGGCAAGTGTATGCAAAACATGGTATCTCGCCAGATACAACGGTGTTGAATGCCCTTTCCTACGACATCGAATATGTGGATAGTCCTCGTTTTGGCGAACAACTCGAAATACAAAATTGGCTGAATCCTTTACCTTCGACAGGTCAAGAATGTAGTAGGTTTCAGCAGATTACTCGTGAGGGAAAAGTCATGGTGAAAGCATACTCGCGCTGGCTGTGTAATAGCCCTGATTAGTTTTGATAACCGAACAAAGCAATAGCGGTAGAAGTGCGATGATGAAGCTTCAATAATTAATAGGGTAGACAGAATGCTGTAGGGGCCTTAATTCATTACGCCCTCACCGCAATGGTTAAAGGCAACGAGGGCGTAATGAATTAAGGCCCCTACCGAAAGAAATTACCGTATTTGCCATGTTCGACAGAAAGACAGAGCTTGTGATACAGTACCTGTAGCGTTCTACAAGATGAAAGGGAACACAAGCTGTGTCACAGAAAGACGTACCTCAACAGGGAGCCGACCTCTTCTTCCAAGCTGCTCTTCAGTATGGCTATCGCTATGTGTTAGGCAATCCTGGCACAACGGAAGCTCCTTTCATGGATGCACTTACGCGATATCCTGAACTACAATTTATGCTTTTCCTTCAAGAGAATAGCGCGACAGGTGCCGCCGACGGTATCGCACGCATGACAGGGAAGCCAGCGTTAGTCAACCTCCATCTCGGTCCTGGACTATCAAATGGTCTTTCCAACATACACAATGCGCGTAGAGCACAAGTGCCGATGGTCGTGACGGTTGGCGACCACGATACACGTCACATGCTCGAAGATTCGCCTCTTGCAAGTGACATCGAAAGTATTGCACGTGCCGAATGTAAATGGGTATGGACCGTCAAGGATGCTGGCGAACTCGCAGCAGCACTATACCGCGCAACCATTATTGCGCTAACACCACCACAAGGACCTGTCTGTTTGATTTTGCCAACAAACGTGCTTACAGACGCTCCTCGAACCGCATATGGGAGCACTCCTCAAATTCCTGAACTCCATATTCCATCTATAGGGCAAGCACCTACTCATGATATTGAACATGCCGTCTCAATGTTGCTTGCAGTTCAAAACCCTGTCATTTTTGTCGGAGATGTAGAGCAAGTTGCTCATGAACATATCAAGAAACTTGCGACCCAGACGAATGCACGCCTTGTCTATGAAGCATTCCCACGACGCCTTGATGGACAGATTGCTCCTGAGAGTACATGGCTTCCCTACTTTTCGGAGGAACGTCGCGCTTTGCTTGCTCAAGCTGATCTCCTATTTCTCGTAGGTACAAGCAGTTTCACGACATTATTTTTCTATGCAAACGATCCTACGCCTATTGTGTCTTCCGGTACACAGGTGCTTCATCTCTCTGACGATTTGAGTGCGTTGGGCAAAAATGAGCACGGCAGTTTTCCTCTCTATGGGAATGTAACGACAACGCTTGCTCACCTCATCACGGTCTTTGAGCAGCAACAAGGTGATGGAAAGCGAGAAGAGGGGAGAAAAACCGATACGGCGGCACCCTCTCAATCTCCTTCACAAAATATGGTTGACGGACCTATACAACCAGCCGAACTCATGCAAGCTCTACGCGAGATTGTGCCTCCAAATACTATTCTTGTTGATGAAGCGATCACTGCTCGTCAGTCGATGGTGGAATATGTGATGAGCGCAGGAACGCCTGTTACATCTTACTTAACAGTGCGTGGTGCTGCTATTGGTGGATCTGTACCTTTGGCAATTGGCGCGAAGATTGGTGCGCCGCAACGACCAGTTATTGTCGTAACTGGCGATGGGTCAGCTATGTACACCATTCAATCCCTGTGGACTGCTGCGCACTATTCTCTGCCTGTCCTAGTTATCATCTGCAATAATGCCAGCTATGATATCATCAAGTTAGAGATGCTGCGCTTGCGAGGTACGCTTGCAAGTAGTAACGAAACGTTACTTGACGCGGTTGCTGGTCTTGGTGAGCCTCAACTAAATTTTGCGCAACTTGCACAAGGTATGGGCGTTCAGGGCTGGGTAGTGCAAGAAAGGGCTGACCTCTTGCCACATCTTAAGGATGCACTTGCAACAACTGAGCGTGGTCTACCTGCGCTTGTCGATGTCCACCTTTCCGCCCTACCTGTATCTGCTTTGCAAAAAAGATATGGTGCTGCTCGATAAACGAATGATAGGCGATAAATTGCCCTCAGACGCCGTAAACGTGGTCCCTACGAAAAACTATACATGAACTTTAACGGACTATTACGAGGAGGTACTATGGTTGACACCGCAGTCACACCGGAAGGTGTTCCTGTTATTACGGCAGACCCGTTTTCTTCAGAAAACCTCATGGAACCACATATGTTGCACGAGCAGATTCGTGAAGCAGGGCCAGTTGTGTACTTAGAAGCGTATGGTATATGGAGCATGGCGCGTTATGAGCAGGTGAATGCCTCTCTCAAGGACTATGAAACCTTTTCGTCGGCTGCTGGTGCGGGCCTAAGCAACTTTCAAAAGGAGAAGCCGTGGCGAGTACCTAGTCTGCTGCTTGAGGCTGACCCTCCTTTCCACACGCGTGCGCGTGAGGTCGTCGGTCCGATCCTGGCTCCTCCGGTCATCAAGGCGTTGCAAGGGAATTTCAAACGCGAAGCCACTGAACTGGTGGACCGACTCATCACGCTTGGCAGTTTCGACGCCATGACTCAACTTGCTGAGGTGTATTCGCTTAAGGTGTTTGGTGATGCACTTGGGCTGCCCGAAGAGGGCCGAGAGAACTTGTTGCCGTATGCCAACATGGTGTTCAACGGCTTTGGACCTCGTAACCAGTTGCTTGCGGAGGCTATGGCTAACGCTCAACCTGTACTGCAATGGGTTACAAAGAGTTGTAGCCGTGAGGCACTGCGTCCTGGAAGTTTTGGTGCTCAAATTTGGGCTGCTGCCGATACAGGTAAGATACCTGAGGAATGGGCACCGTTGCTTGTACGTTCTCTGATCAGTGCTGGCCTGGATACAACAATCAGTGGTATAGCGGCAACTATCTATGCTTTAGCAAGCCATCCAGAGCAGTGGAGCATACTGCGACAAAACCCATCATTGGCGAAATCGGCTTTCGAGGAAACGATACGCTGGGAGTCCTCGGTGCAGACATTCTTCCGCACCACAACACGGAAGGTCGAGGTTGCAGGAGTACGCATTCCAGTTGGAGAGAAAGTGTTGTTATTTCTCGGAGCCGCTAACCGCGACCCTCGACGATGGAACAACCCGGATAGTTTTGACATTCGACGTAACGCTTCGGGTCATGTTGGCTTTGGGATGGGCATTCACCGCTGCGTCGGGCAAACCGTTGCTCGCGTGGAGGCCGAGGTCTTGCTGACTACGCTTGTGCAACGCGTGGAACGGATTGAAATCACGGGTCAGCCGCAACGTAAGCCGAACAACACGATGCGTGCATGGAGTAG
>CAXUHF010000178.1:0-9109 GCA_964250765.1 uncultured Ktedonobacteraceae bacterium
TGGTAGCGCATACGGGATTCGAACCCGTGGTCTCCGCCTTGAGAGGGCGGCGTCCTAGGCCGCTAGACGAATGCGCCAGGTGGCCTCGTGAGTCCACTCTTTATTATTGGGAGTTTCTTCACGAAGCTAATAATACTCCTCTACTGTGCACTTGTCAAGCGCATTGTTCCTATTTATGCAGGTCCACGCGCTCCAATTTGCCACGTAGGGTGAAATTGAAGGCGAGGCGAGTCCATTTGTCGGGTAGGTGTGGCTCTGTCGTATAGCCATCTTCGCTGATTTTCAGACCTGCAAACCCGAAAATTGCTGCTTGCCATACCGCGCCCGAACATGCGGTATGAATGCCCTCTGGTGTGTTACCGCGCAGGTTCTCGATATCGACGAGATTACCTAAGCGGAACAGTTCAGTTGCGGCATTCTGCTTGCCCAATTCGCATGCCAGAATGACGTGGAAGGCAGGTGTAAGTGAGGATCCGTATTCATGGTCGGTGAGTGGGTAGTAGTAGTCCCAGTTGGCCTGCTTCGTTTCCTGGTCGAAGTCCTGGTTGAGGACTGTGAGGAGCATCAGCACGTCCGCCTGTTTGACGATACGATACTTTTGTATCCCTTGCACACCGAGAATTCCCTGATACGAGTCGGTGCGACCTTTGTACTTTTCTTGATCGAGTGTCTCAAGTTTAAAGAAACCATCGAACTGCTCAAACACCTTCGTTTCTGGATTTTGGAGAATGCGCATATGCTTGACCACATCCTGCCAATGCTCAAGACGTTGACTCGTCAGGTCAAGTTGTTTCTCCAACGCTTGCGCCTTGTCAGGGGCAGTTGTACGGAGCCATTGCAGAATGTCGAGTGCGGTTTGCAGATTCCACCGCGCCATGAAGTTGGTGAAGGTGTTGTTGTTGACGTGCTCATGCCATTCATCGGGACCAATGACATCTGTAAGCTCGAACTGGTCATGTTCCTTATTCTTCTCGACGCGACTGCCCCAGAAGACCGCAGTGCTCAGAATAATTTCTGCACCATAGTCACGCATGAAATCATTATCGCCCGAAATGTTCCAATATTCCCACGCGGCATGTGCAACGCTGGCACTAATATGTATCTCTAGCGGACCGTTAAGTACGGGAATAACCTCGCCAGTTTCCGGGTGGATGATGGAAGGTGGCGTTGACTCTTCGCCGCTTAACGTACTCTCCCACGCGTACTGCGCCCCCTCGAAGCCGTTACTTGCAGCCTTTTTGCGTGCTGCTGGCAACGTATGATAGCGATACATGACAAGGTTGCGTGCGAGATTAGGCATGGCATAGACAAAGAAGGGTAGCATGAAAATTTCGGTATCATGGAAGATGTGCCCACGATAGCCAAAGCCCGTCAATCCCTTTGCCGCGATACTGTAGCGATCATCATGTGAAGAGGCGTTGATGCGTAACTGGTACAGGTTGTAGCGTATGCCAACCTGCGCCTTCTCTTCGCCTTCGATAATCACGTCCGCTTCATTCCAGAATTGTTCCCATGCAGTATGATTTCCAGCGGACA
Source organism: uncultured Ktedonobacteraceae bacterium (assembly GCA_964250765.1). Lineage (GTDB taxonomy): Bacteria > Chloroflexota > Ktedonobacteria > Ktedonobacterales > Ktedonobacteraceae > JBBQVS01. The sequence goes on from CAXUHF010000178.1 coordinate 1,537, forward strand.
AAGCATCGTATGCATTACCTTCGGTCTTGAGAAGTTCCTGGTGATGATCGAGTGCAGTTGGTACAGGGTCTACACCGTCACGAGAGGTATACATTGTGACGAATTTCTCGGCGGTAACGGTTGCGCCTTGTGCAAGTGTGCCATAGAGCCGAATGCTCGGAGCAATATCCGAGTTGTAGATCTCCGTATTGAAGTCCTGTGTTGCACTCGTGATACTGATTGTTTGCGCTAGTTGAACCTGTGTCGCTATCGTCTGACTTTTAAGCCACACAATGTTGTCTTTATGGCCCTGATCGTCAACTTCCCAATGCATCAAGTTGTAGTTGCCAACCGCAGTATCGAGATCAGCGAATAGTTCGACTTCAAGCGGCTGATCAGCTTTTTCTGCTGTTACACTGTAGCGAATCGCGCCGACATGTTCATCCGCTAAGCTAGCAAAGCGTTCGCTGGTAATGAGTAGCCGTGTACCGGATTCACCTTCCCAACGCACTGTGCGCGTTACGATGCCATTTTTTATATCGAGCGTGCGTTGGTAGTCCAGAATGTGACCTCGATCAAGACGGAAGCGTTCGCCATTGACGAATAGGCGTATTACTGTCCAATCGGGAGCGTTGGCGAGTTCTTCTCTCGCTATCGGAACTTTATCAAAGACGCCATAGAGCAGGGTTGCGGGATTGGCTTTCGGATAGCCTTCTTCAAATGTGCCACGTGTACAAAAGTAGCCATTGCCTACTGTGTAGACAGTTTCCTCACTATGAAGGGTTTTAGGTGTTGGGTCAAAGGTAGTCTCGCTTATGTGCCAAAGGTCCACAGAAGCATCCTTCCTAAAAATGCTTGATACTAACTTCCTAGAAGTTAGTACCGTGCGTTTTTATGTGTTAATCTATCAAATCTTGTAGTGTTTTGTTTTCCATATTTGGAATAGCTTTGTCTGCTTTGTGGAAGCGGTCTGCTGGACCAATGCCCAGTGCTTCCATCCCGGCAGCTTTGATTGCTTCAATGCCTGCGTCCGCGTCCTCAACACCCAAGCAGTCCATGACTGGCGTGTTGACGAGACCTGCCGCAAAGACAAAGACATCGGGTTTTGGTTTGCCGTTGACAATACTGTTGCCATCGGCGATGCCATCAAAGTACGAGGTGATTTGCAACTTCTCTAGCACCGTTGCGGTATTTTTGCTCGCAGAGGCGATGGCGGTCTTGATGCCTTCGGCGCGAAGCTCTTTCAGCAATTCGACACCACCTGCGACGACCTCATTTGGTGTCATGTTCTTAATCAATTCCGTGTAATAACGGTTCTTACGATCCATCATTTCTTGCATCTGGTCTTCAGACACTTGCTTACCCTTAAGCAGGTACATGAGCGAGTCACGTCGTCCAACACCGCGCAGGTGTGCATCGTTCTCTTCATGCGTAAATGGAATGCCCTCATCATCCGCGAGATGTTTCCATGCTTGATAGTGGTACTCAGACGTATCGGTGAGTACGCCATCCAAGTCAAAAATGATCGCCTTTGGTCTTTTCATCGAAATATCGCTCCATCTTTGAAGAACTATTCTCTTTTGATAGAAGGAAGTCAAGATGAACTTAACTCCTATTTGAGTAACGAACAAACAGTAGAAGAGGTGACATCGTATTCTGAATTTGTTTACGTCTGCTGTACAACTGCCTCACGCTTAAATGCAGGTCCTGCTAAGAAGGATGCAGTAATGGCGATAGCACTGAACACGAGAATGATACTAAAGGCATAGGTAAAGCTTTTCGTGCGGTCCAGCAGGTAGCCGATGAGAGGTGGTCCAATGATGGCTGTTGGGCTAGCTAACACACTTAGAAAGCCTTGCGCAACGCCTTTGCGAACAGTTCGTAGCTGTGCCGCCGAGTTAAACACAGAGGTGTATGGTATGGTTGCTCCGATAGCGATCAATGAAATACCAAGAACTGCTAATATTGGAATAGTGAGCGGAATCATCAATACCGCAACGCCCGTTGCACCCATGATAGTCCCTATACGGAGTAAAGGGATAGCACCAATAATGCCACGCCCAATTAATACGCCTCCAAGTGGTCTGAAAAACATGCCCGTTAACAAGGCAAATGAGCCAAAGGCGGCGGCGAGCGTGAGCGGCAAATGATACTGGTCGATGAGATAAATAGTCAGCCAGGCTGAGATTGCTGCACCCAGGCCAAACGTGCCGAGATGTGAAAGTCCCAAGGTCCAGACTGCGGGTGAGCGAACGGCTGATTTCATGTCAATTTTAGTACGCGTGCGTACTTCTTGCCCATCATTCACAAAGAGCCAGACGATAACGGATGCTGCGCTCAAAATACCCCAGAAGAGGAAGCAGCCCCGCCAGCCCAGGAAAGGCAGTAAGAGAGGTGTAACGAATATTCCTAGTGCTTGCCCAACCTGCGTTGCGCCACCATAGAGTCCCTGTCCTAGCGAAGCGTGTTTGCCTAAGCCTGCCGAGATGCCTGCACCAGCAATGAATGCACCACCAGAGCCAAAGCCAACCAGGAGGCGACAGAAGAGTATCCACAAGAGGGTAGGAAAGAGTGGCAGGAGTATGCCCCCAACGACAATCAGGCCGCTAAACCAAATGAGGACAGGTCTGGCACCGAAACGGTCCGCTAATGCTCCGGCTGGCAGATAGGTAAGGGCAAGTCCCAGAAAGAGCAGTGTTGAGAGCAAACCAGCCTGCCCACTTGTGATATGTAGCTCGGCGCGTATCGTTGTGATAAGGGGGCTGTAGTTGGTGTAGTGAATGGAAACGATGACAGAGGTGAGGCATGCAGCAAAAATACGTAATGGAACGCTACTTGGTTTTTGATTTCTAGCTATACCCGATGACGATTGCACTGAAGAGGCCGATGCCATAAATGATACGCCACGCTTTCTGTTATCTCGAATATCATGTAACCTCCTGATATGGCTACCGCTTCATTGTAGCACGTCATCGAAAAAGAACGCGATTGCATGCACGGAATACGCGATGCGTATTCCGTGCATGCAATCGCATATCGTCAGGCATTTTCGGTTGTTTGTCCAAAGGAGACCGCGTGATAGCGTACTTGAAGCGGGGTGTGTTGCAAGTTGTGAGCTAGCATACACGTTTCCATCAGGTCTTTCAGGCGTTGTGCCACGAATTCGGCACCACCGTGTTCTGCGTTCAGGACCGCGACAAGCGTGTGCATACCGTGGACGCTTAACAAGTCGTCTCTACGCATGTATTTTCGGAGTGCAGGTAGTGTCTTTTGTAGGAAGGTATGAATACCGCGCTCTACTTGTATGTCGAGTAGCTTTCCTCCTTCGCGCTGTATATGAAAGACAATTACGCTTTGCGTTTTTGAGATGCGTCGTAGTTTGCGTTCGGCGTCTTCTAGCGTCTTTGTGGATGCTACTGCTTGCCAGACGTGATGCGAACGTTTGCGCATGACATCATACTGTCCCTGCAATCGTGCCAGCCCCTCCAATCCTATTGTACCGAGCGTCCATACAAACTGCTTTGGAGTACTCAGCGCATAGGGTGTACTAACGAGGAGTTCTCGTAGGATAGGCAGAACGTTCATCGTTGGTGCTTCGTACCGTTCCTGCTCTCGTATTTTGAGATGTCCAGCGTGTATACGGCGTCGCTGTTTCAGAAAATCATGAATGGTCATAGGACCTTTGTTGTATACAAGGGCTTCTGGCTCATAGACAAGAGAAAGCTTTTGCACTGATATCGCTGCTTGAATAGAAATCTCGTCAACGGCTGTATCGGTTGGAATGCTTTCGACTGTATTTCGGAACGCGACGACCTCGCCAAGTTTTGGGCTACGTCGGGCCATACGATCATGTAGAAGCCACAAAAGATGAACAGCATGTCCAACAAAGGTTTCTTGATCGTTAACGGGTATGGGGTGCGCTCCCACCATCCCAACGCTGGCATCGAAAAAATGTGTACAAAGCTGCTCCAACGTGTCTCGTTCAGGGATAATGTCGGCTCCCACCATGACAAGAATCTCGCTACGTGCATGTTGCAGGAAGAGATTGATTGCTGAAGCTTTCCCCTCGCGTTGTGGCTGAACGAGAAGCTGGATACGTGGCTCTGAAGCCATCATCGCCTCTACGACGGCAACAGTATTATCAGTACAACCGCTTGCGACAACAATAATTTCAGTGAGCGCAGTCCGAGAATGCGTCTGGTTCAAAACCGCTTCGAGTGTACGCCCAATATTGGCTTCTTCGTTATAAGCCATGATACCAACGCTGTATTCAATGCACTCTATTGAGAGCTGCAATGATGCCTGTTGAATTGATAACGACTCTGGCAGTGGCAGTATTTCTAATGTCTGTTCTTCTATGTTGCTGACCAAGAGACAGTCCCTCCTTCTATATATACCCTTCTCTATCGTCAGCATAGTCGCTCGTCTGAACGGCGTGTCAAAATTATGTGTCCTCATAGTGCCTCAATGAGTCCAGGACGCCAGAGGTACTTATGTTCGCGGTATTGCTCTGTAAAGCCAATGCGCTTATAAACGGGGTAGCCCATGCGTGTTGCTTGTAGGCAGACATACCGATAGCCGCGTACTTGCGCTTCCAATAGGGGTGCGAGTGTAATAGCTGTTCCAAAGCCCTTGCCACGTGCAGAGGGAATGGTGCTTACGTCATAAATTCCTGCCATGCCGTTTGTAAAGAGAAGCGTTGAAGAGGTAACAGGTTCGTCATTCATATAGCCAATATAATGTAGAAATGGACCTTGTGGATCAAAGCCAAGCAGTGTATAGGCGTCAAAATAGATTTGTCCGAGTGATGGTGTTTTGGGAAAGAAGCCTGCTACCGTTGCCTCATGCCAGCGAGCAAAACTAGCTGTATCGGTGACACGTTCGATGGTGAAACCAGGAATGTTTGGCGGATTAAACGTGTGGGTTGCAGGTTCAATAACCATGTGTGGCTCCTCCTCAAAGAGCAGAAAATCATGCTCTTGGAGGTAGTCCGCGAGGTTCGATGGTTGCGTTGAGGGAAGAACATGCCAGACGAGCGGCAAACTGAGCGAGTTGAATAGCGAAAGAGTTTCCTCGATAGTGCTTTCAACATTATCAATTGTGAGGCATGTACGAGTTACAACATTCCATAGAGCTGCTCCCTTGCTCATAACCAGCGTTATGTCGGGCGACTCTCGCAATTCCAGGTAGGGTAAGTGCGAAAAGTATGTGTAGTAAGCAGTATAGTTGGCTTCCATCATTGAGATGAGACGTACTGTATCCGTGAGCGCATCTTGCATGGCTAAGTTCTTTCTAAATACTACCTATTGTTTAATATATTACCAGTATTTTACTGCTCTATTGTAAGAGGATTCTGCTTTTTATCTCTCTTCTTTATACGTATAAATATGAGTAGTTGATACTGACTAATAAGTACTTATACATCCTTCAAGATTGACAAGAGAGCAGCGTTATGGTATGTTTCAGCATATTATCCAAGCGTTATAACGGGACAGAGAAGCGTTCATGTCTCTTTCTGTGTCATGGTGATGTATTATTTGTTAAATTACTACATATACATGCATAAAATTTTCTCAAAGTATTCTTTATTAACATATTTTCCGCTATTTTTAGAGGATTGGAGCAGATATGGCTTTTAATGGTGTGACAAGGTTTCCAGACAAGGCTAGGGTACCATTTGCTAATAGAAACGTCCCAGCGTCTTCCTTTTCCTCAAACGAGGCACAACGTTCTAGTAGTGATCCTGAAAAAGACGCTCGTGAGCCATCTCTTTTTCATGGAGAAGCACTGGCAAGAGATAGAGTAGCGGAACGCTATGGCACGTTTATCGTACTAGGTTTCACCGCAATATTTGTTCTTTTTTTGCTTGGCATGGGTCTTGCAGGACAAACGGCTGGCAAGAGTTTTTCGCTTAAAAGCATCTCTGATATTTTGCAGTTTGTGGGAGAAGGCATCGGCTTTGTCTTTTGTCTTAGAATTGCGCTACGACTTCGACGTGTTTCTACTCAGCTACGGCGGAGTCTCATGGAACAAGGCGTACAGCAGCAAACGCGCAACGAAATTGCTGCCGCCCGTGCAGAAGCTCAGATTGCGCAACGTGCATATTTTGCCTGGGTATTTCTTGCACTTGCCATTGCACTTTACGCGAGTGGACAAGCTATTTGGACGAGTTACGATGTTCGCATGAACTCTGCCGATGTACCATTTCCAGGTCTTTACGATATTGGATTTGTAGCATCCTATCCATTCTTCTTAATTGGAGCATTGCTTCTTTCCCGCCGTAATAAAGCAACGGTGGGCGGTACACGCTTAATTCTTGATGCGTTGGCAGTCATCGGCGCATCACTTGCACTTTCCTGGTTTTTCGTGCTGAGTCCTGCCATCGCAGGGCTTTCACAGGCACCAAGTGCTGGAGCAGCATTTCTGGCAATCTATTTTCCAGCAGGTGATCTTTTCCTGGTTGCCGTCGGTGCCTTTTTGATGTTTAGCCCTCTCGCTAATCGTGAGCAACAGCCTGTCCTTCTTCGACTCTGTCTGGGCCTCTTCTTTCTCGCAATCACTGATAGCCTGCTTGGATATCTCAGTCTTACCCCTTCGGGATTTAATACAGGTACGTTACAGGACATTCTTTGGCCTTTAAGTATGTTATTCGTTGGACTAGCGGCAGTCGAGTATCCTCGTAGTATTGCACGTGGACAAGAACAAGCGGCGCGTTCCAATAATGGCGTGAACGGTGTTGCACCTCTTCTGGTAACTGGTCGCTCATCTCAGTTAGCTACAACACTTCAGACCATCGCACCCTTTATTTTGGCACTTACGACAAGTGCTGTTCTACTCAGCATTATTGCTCCACGAGGGGGGACGATCCTCATACAAGCTGATGTCATCGCGTTTGCACTGGTTCTCGTCGTTGTTGTCCGTCAAGCCCTCACGCTCCTTGAAAACAATCGTCTTACTATGCAAATGCGTGGCGAACTCGTCATTTCAAAGCGCGAGTTATTTGTGACACGCCGCGAGGCTGACGAAGCGACACGCTCGGTACAGGAGAAGCAAGCGTTGGAGGAAGGGGTAGCGATACTTCAACGAATTCATGCACAAGTCGCTCGTGGCGATTTTGCTGTTCGTGCCCGCATCAATGGAGGTCCACTCATGCCAATTGCGGTGAGTCTCAATTTGATGCTTGATCGCTTGAGTACCTTGACGCAGCGTGGAGCAGCTTATGAACAACTTCTGTATAGTCTAAGACTGTTGCAAGAAGCTCTTGATAGGAACACGCAGGGACAACCTATATTGTTAGAAGAGCAACTCTCAGCACAAATTGCTACAGACCTTCGCCCGATTCTTATGCAGTTATCGTATCTGCAACGGGCACAACAAAGTCATCTGCAGCGACTCACAAACACTATTGTGTCAATACACCCACTGATGGTGCGGCTCCGTGAGGCTCTCACTGAAGTGAGAGATTCGGCAGCTTTTAAAGAACTCGATTCATCAACTGTTGAACATGCGGCACTAGAACGAGCAGTACGAGTAGAAATGCAAGTAGAGCAGATGCAAAAAACATTGCTCGATCAAGTTTCTACGAACGTTATGC
>CAXUHF010000179.1:0-3381 GCA_964250765.1 uncultured Ktedonobacteraceae bacterium
TTTTTATTACCACACACTAATCTCTATTTTGTTTTGTGTTTTTTATTCTTCACCAAAAAAAAAACACACAACACATCATTGCTATTCGTTATTTTCCTGATCGGCTATCACGCCACTGCACGAGCTTCTTGATTTCGTCGAAGTCCCAGGGAGCCTCCATACCGAGAATAAGATGCGTTACACCAGCTTTGACGAGGGCATCGCGTGCCTCATCGGAGTCACCTTTACTGGTGCCAGCGGTGCGCTCGATATCCTGTGGATTGCGTCCGACCTCTTTACACCAACCATCCAAAACTTCCATTTTGTGAGCGATGGTCGCTGCATCCCCAAAGCCATGCCACAAGTCGGCGTATTGGGCGGTGAAGCGTAGCGTCTTTTTCTCGCCACCCCCACCAATCAAAATAGGAATGGTTGAGCGTACTGGCTTAGGCACATCGACTTCCCAGCGATGCTTGATGATTGGAAGAGCTTCACCAAGTGCATTAAGGCGGCTACCGGCAGTACCAAAGTCATAGCCATACTCTTTGTAGTCGCGTTCAAACCAGCCTGCACCAATACCCAGGATAACACGACCATTACTAATATGATCGATGGTTTTGAGCATATCGGCGAGCAAGGACGGGTTGCGATAGCTATTGCAGGTCACAAGTGTACCAATCGTGGCACGATGTGTTAGCGTTGCCATTGCTGTAAGCAACGTCAGGCCCTCAAAGTGGTTGCCCTGTGGATCACCATAGAGCGGAAAGAAATGGTCCCAGTTCCAGATACTATCAACACCGAGGTCTTCAAAGCGTCGTACCGCATCAGCATAATCCTGATAGCTTGTATGTTGGGGATGCATCTGGACACCCACACGTAGTGGATGATGAGTTGATTGCTGTGTCACTGTTGGCTACGTCTCTTTTCTTAATGAAGAATATCGTCAAAATATGCCAGGCAAAGAATGTTTGGCATATTTTGATTATGGCATCTACCCGTGTGCTTACGCAAGGGTTACTCGTGTTACTATGCATTTTTTATAACGTTGAGAATAGAATAGCAGGTATTTTCAGGGACGAAGAAAGCTAATTCTAGAGTAGTGAAGTTGTTCTAGCCAAAATGTACAGTTTAAGGAAGATTTAATGTTAGTACGGTAGTGTGTAGACGATTTGTGGGGTACACCGCGAGAAGTATATAGACTACTAATGATGCACCTACTATTTAAAAAGCATCGTTCTCGTACTTCACCTAAAACATTGTGTTTAACAAGTCTAGTACCTAATTTTCTCGGTATCATAGAGTGCAAACGGGGTGTATGCATTCATGTGCAGATGAAAACGCAACGCTATTTTTGAACAGTTGTCTCACTCCGGTTAGGTTGTATAACTAATGGATACTCCTGAAAATAATGCTTCGCGCAGTGCAGACCAATTTCAGCGATCAGAGAAGAGTTTTGAACCAGTAGAGACGGAAAGTAGCGATCTGTTCTTACGGCCTGAGACCGGTAGACAGAATGTTCCGCCACTGTTTAATCTTCCGTCTACAACAGGCCGACAAAGTGTTCCATCGTTGTTAAAATTGCCAACAACTGGTAGACAGCCTGCGCTACCAACGCTACCAGAGACTCCCAGATCGTCTTTATCAGCATATCGGACTCCGATAACAAACGAGTCAGCACGTATCCAGCCTTCTACTACGCCAGGTAGCTTACAAGCTCAACCTATCATACCTCAAAAACGAGGGTCTTCAAAGCTGGATAAAGGAACTCCATTTATCGCAGTTATTTTTAATATACTTGTTATTGCAGCTGTCCTATGGCTGTCACAGAATAGAACTCTTCTTCCTACGACAACACAGAAGAGTACTTCATCTACGCAGAGTGGTACAGCAGCACCTGCGCTCAACAGTATTACCAATAATAAAACTATTTCGCCATTCATTTTTGGCACAAACATGGCACTCTTTCACGATAATGATGAACCTCTTCTCAATTCAGAAGCTGCACGTCAGCAACTTAAAAATATTGGCGTCCGCATCATCCGTATGCCAACCCGTGCCACTCTCAACCCGCAAACAGAGGTGAAAGCGGCACAAGCAATCAAAGACATAGGTGCGGCCCCATTGATTGTTATAAGTGGACCGGAGTTTAAAGGTGGTTCGCTTCTGGAAAACGATCAGAATACGCTTAACTTGCTTATGCCAGTTTTTGGTAATGAGCCTGTTTACTTCGAGTTTGGTAATGAATCGGATTTAAATGGTGTCAATGCGCAACAATATGCGACGGCTTGGAATGAGGTTGTTCCAGCACTTAAAGAAACGTTTCCTAACGCTCGCTTTATCGCACCTGACAATTATCAGTTTTCGCGCCGCTATCTCAAGACTTTTTTGCAATTAGCACAGCCAAGACCAGATGGTATTAGCTGGCACGAATACACCTGTAGCGTTAACTGGACTGCCGACTTCTGCCTTTCTTTGCTCGATGGGTGGCCTATCCATTTCGCACAAGCCCGTGCTGCGATGAAAGAGGCCATTGGGACCGAACTACCAATCTGGATTACGGAATGGAACTATTCTTCCGATCAGCAAGTAAACAATGGTCAACCAGTTGCAGATGGCAAATATAATAACCCAACCTTTATGCGCGATTGGACAACAAAGGCGATGAATCTGCTGATAGAAAATCGTATATTTGCTTCTATGCAGTACTTCGCCACCAATTTGCCCATGCCTCTTATTGTTAAAGATCAGATTGGCTCAGAGGGCGCGATTTTTCAGCAGGAGTATAAAAAGGTTATGGTGCAAGGCTATACTCCGCCACAAATGACTATCAGTGAGCCACCCGCGACATCCCCGAAAAATACAAACTTGACGTTTTCATTTAAGGATGGCACGGTTGATGGCTGGAACACTATTGGAGGAGGTATTACCCCACCTGTCATTAGTACCACAAGAGCATTTGTTGGAACTCATTCGATGAAAGTAACTCTAAATAATGCGAGTGAGGATAACTATCCGCTTATTAACGTGCCACGAAATCAATTGCCAACCGTGCCAAAGGCGGGGCAAATGATCAATGCATATATCTATGTGGACAACAAAGCTGCTCTCGTAAACGCGAAAGTCTTTGTGACTGATTCTAACAATGCCTTTCATTTTTCTGGTGAAATCACCTTGACTCCTGGTCAATGGGATAGGATTTGGTATGCGCTACCTGTAAACTTTAACAGTCAAGTCGCTGGAGTTGGCATACAGTTCTATACATCGCGTCCTGGTGTCAGCAGTGATGTGTATATTGGTGGAGTTAACTGGAACTAAGCAAGAGAGCAACGTCAGCAAATAAAGAGAAGTTGGGGGGGGGGGGGGGGGGGTTGGTAATGCAGAGAAAGAGAGAGAAAAAATATA
>CAXUHF010000179.1:3391-4656 GCA_964250765.1 uncultured Ktedonobacteraceae bacterium
ATCATCCGCCTTCTCGCCCTCAGCCCCCCCCCCCCCCCACCCCCCCCCCCCCCACTTCTCTTTATTTGCTGAAGAAAAAAATTCTTAGCTGATATACTTTTGTGATAGCATAGGAGTACACAAAATATTCTTAATGTTTATGTATTGTTGGATAGTGAAAAGTTCACTTTGTAGTGAAGGAAAAAATGTATGCAGTCGAGCCAATCTCCTAGCCCTATTCGGTGGGGCATTCTTAGTGCCGCGAACATTGGTGTGAAGTCGGTTGCACCTGCAATCCGGGCGTCCTCAAATGGACGATTAGTCGCGGTTGCAAGCCGTGATGTACAGCGTGCGAAGGACCTTTATTCGTTTGCTCCCGAAGTGCAGATTTATGACAATTACGAACAAATATTGAATGATCCAAACATCGACGCCGTGTATATTCCTCTTCCTAATGGTCTGCATGCCGAATGGACGCTGCAAGCACTCCAGGCGGGCAAACATGTGCTGTGCGAGAAACCAATGTCGGTAACAGCGCGTGAAGGCAAAATTATGCTGGATGCGGCACAGACACATAATGTCTTTCTGATGGAAGCGTTCATGTATCGGTTTCATCCGCAGATTATATGGGCAATTGAGCAAGCTAACGCGGGACTTGTGGGACCTGTGCGCCTTGTACGAGCTTCGTTCTCGTTCGACATTCGTTCGCGTCCCGACGATATACGTTTAAAGCCTGAGTTAGCAGGGGGCGCGTTAATGGATGTTGGTAGCTATACTGTCAACGTTTGTCGAGCAGTGTATGGACAAGCACCTCTTGTTGTCGCGGCACGAGTGCATACGACGAGTCAGATCGGTGTAGATATGGCGACAAATGCTGTACTTGATTTTGGCGAGGGACGCTTTGGCATGATAGATTGTAGTTTTGAATTACCAACACGCCAAATGGTAGAAATTATTGGCGAGGCTGGTACGCTCACTATTCCTGTACCGTTTACTCCTGGGAACATAGAGGCGGTTATTCTCATCATCAAGAATGGCGAACTGACCGAGAAAAGCTTTGATCGTGTCGATCAATATCAGCTTCAGGTAGAGCATTTCGCTAACTGCATTTCCACCGGACAAGAACCATCGTTCCGTCTTAGCGAAACGCTAGAGAACACAGCAACCATCGAGGCAATCTATCAGGCCGCCGGTCATGACTGGCCTATGATGTAGAGGTGAGTGGATATATTGTGGACGGCATAACGGGGGGGGGCGAATGGAGTTAATAGGGAGGAAATAATAAA
>CAXUHF010000179.1:4666-8749 GCA_964250765.1 uncultured Ktedonobacteraceae bacterium
TTTTTTGGTCTCATCTATCTCTGGTTATACACATCTTTCACCCCCCTCCACAATATATCCACTCACACACAATAAGAGGAGGAGATATTCATGCCACAGGTCGAATTTGGTTTTATGTTGCGACAGAAAAATGAGCCAGGACATTCCTGGCAGGACTTGATTGCTCATAATCATACTTCTATTCACGCACTTACATCGGGCTTTAGCACGCTATGGGTTGAAGATCACCTGCAATGGGAGATGACCGACACGCTTGAATGCCTCACTACGCTCAGCTATCTCGCGGCGAGCTATCCACAATTTAAGGTCGGCACACTTGTCCTGTCGCAGTCGTACCGCAATCCCGCATTATTGGCAAAGATGATGGCAACACTACAAGCGTTGTCTAATGGGCGTATTATCCTGGGCCTTGGTGCTGGTTGGAAGGAAGATGAATATCTTTCGTATAACTATCCTTTTCCGACGACGAAAACACGTATGGAGCAACTAGAGGAAGCCGTTCAGCTTATCCGTATGATGTGGACGGCACCACAACCGGCTACATTTGAAGGCAAGCAGTATGTGGTACGGAACGCTTATTGTGTTCCGCAACCATCACCTGCAATTCCGCTCTTGATTGGAGGCGGTGGAGAACATCGCACACTCGCACTTGTTGCTCGCTATGCCGATTGGTGGAACTTCAATTCTTGCACCGTTGAGGAATACAACCATAAGCTTTCGATTCTCAAGCAGCATTGTACTGAAGTAGGACGCGATTTTTCTGAAATTACGCTGACGTATCTTGGTACGGTGAGTGTTTCTGAAGACTCAACAAAAGTGCAGCGTAATCCGAGCAAGCACTTTATCGCGGGCAATGCCGAAGAGGTGACACAGGAACTACAACGCTTTCGGGATATCGGCGTGTCACACTTCATCTTTCGTTTCCTCGATCATGAAACAATCGAACATTTTGTGGCACGCGTCATCCCGAATTTCGTGTAGGAATAGATAGCCCTGCTATTTCCAGTGATTCATGGCGAGTCCCGCGACTGGCGATTGGAATGTTGGCAGACGTGACATCCCTAATGAGCCAATATAAACGGTTTTCAGGTCTGGGCCGCCAAAGGTGACACTTGTGACAAGTTGTAGCGTTTTACCTGCTGTTGCACCCATATCCGCAGGCGTTGCCTCACCATTGGCGATTTTCTGCTCAAACGTTGCTAGTAAAGGCTCATTGGCCTCTTCAAAGACAACATGATAATCCCCATCAGGTGTAATAATACCAACGCCATTACGTAACACCGTTGTGACCCAGACATTTCCCTCACTATCAAAGGTAAAGCCATCAACGGCACCGCCAACGCCAAGATTGTCAGGGCCAACAGCTTCTTTATCCGAAAGATTTCCATCAGGATGAACACGGAAGCGAATGATGTGATTTTTCATCGTCTCCGCGACATACAGATACTCTTCTTTTGCATCAAGCCGAATCTCATTCGTGAAATAAAGACCATCCTGCACAATGCGAGGACCTTTTTCATCGATCAACACAATATAACCATCTGGTCGTGGATTCGCTGCGGCAGGCCACCACTGTGCTTCACGAGTTGAGAAGGCCGCCCAAATACGTTTCTTGCTATCAATGAACACGTAGTTCGCGGTTGACACCTTAACGCCATCAACTTCTGTGAACAGTTCTTCGACGTGTCCGTCTGGGTGAAGCTTTTGGATTGTGCCAGTACCAATGTTTGCGACAAGAATCGAGCCATCATCGGCTAAAGCGAGACCGTTGGGTTCACCGCCGAGGCCACCAAGAAACTGCTGTTCACCATCCGGGTTGATGCGAGTGATACCACCGCGTCCATCTGATACCCAGAGCGTCCCGTTAGGTTGTGCAATAATTGACTCTGGTCGCACAAGATCATGACCTGTAAAGGTAAGGTCACTGAGGTCAAGACGAAATTCTTGAATGGGAATGTTGCTCATAATGTATCCTTTCAGCATTGAAAAATGTACACATCTTGACTTATTCGTGTATGAGATACCTTCTTTGATTGTACGATGTAAAAACCTCATATACAAGGATGTCGTTTTGTATTGTTGAGTGTCTGCTGACTGTCTTTAATCGTGTTTAAGAGAGACATCAAATGTTCATAGAAAGAGGAATAATACAAATGGCACATCTTTTAACTGGTGATACAGTGATTGAGTTTACGCTTCCGGCTACCGATGGTGAGACATATAGTACACATGAGATGCTGACTGCGACGAAAGCGTTGGTGGTTGTGTTTATGAGTAACGATTGCCCGTATGTACAGGCGTGGGTGGATCGTATCAACGCTATCGCTCGTGAGTACGCAGACCAGGACGTGCGTGTGCTGGCAATTAATGCAAATAGTGGTCCCGCAAATACAATGGAAAATATGGGTAAGTATGCGATAGAAAAGGAACTTGTGTTTCCATATGCCATAGATGAAACGCAGATTGTGATGCATGCCTTTGGCGCGGAACAGACGCCAGAGGTGTTTATCTTCGATGCTTCCGCGAAGCTGCGCTATCATGGGGCACCCGATGATAACTATGAAAATGCGCAAGCTGTACAACATGCTTATATGCGCGAAGCACTCGATACGCTCATTGTTGATGGAGAAGTGGCGATTCCTGAAACAGAAACGGTGGGATGTCCTATCGCATAAAAATGATAAGATAACAACAAAGATCAGTTTTTGTTTGCTCACTGTGCCTATTAACAGAAAATAGAGGGTCTCATGAGCCAAGAATATGATAATGTGCAGTTATCAACATCTTCACGTCCTACCCTCGCTAATCGAACGGAATGGCTGGCCTATTGGAAGACGGTAGGGCAAGAGTGGCGCACCGAACCAGAGATTGACCTGGACCGTCAGCGATTTCTCACAGAACGTCTCGCTATAGAAGTGGACTTGGACGAGGGAATATATAAGTTTAGAGATGTGAAGCTGAATCGCGCCGATGTTGAATGGCTGCTTGCAAATCATGATGATGGTCACGGACCTGTAGATTGGCGCAATTCAGAACACTTGCGTCGTGTTGGTATCGACTTACGCGGTGCGGACTTACGCGGTGCTGATCTACGGAGTCTACCTCTTTCTCATATGTTGGGAGGTCTCAATGGGCGTGAACGTAATCGCGCCCAAGAGAAACGTGATACAGCGGCGGTGCATTTAGAAGGGGCAAATTTCAGCGAGGCACATCTGGAACGAGCAGAATTGTATATGGCTCATTTGGAGCGAGCCGACTTCTTCAAAGCTCATTTAGCCGGTGCATCGTTGCGTAAAGCTCATTTGGAGGGCGCATCACTTCGTCTCGCATATCTTGCATTCGTTGAGCAAGAGACAAAAAATGAGAAAATCCATTACAACTATTATGTATCTATACGTCCTCTACCTCCTGCAGATTTACGTGCTGTTTTTATGGATAGTGTCACCGACCTGAGAAATGCTCACTTAGGGAGCGAGAAACATGGCTTTGTGCGTCTCTCCGATGTGCATTGGGGAGATGTAAATCTAGCGATTGTAGATTGGTCATTGATCAAACAACTCGGCGATGAGGGACGTGCGAGAGCGCAATCGCGTGAGAAAAAGGTAGATACGGAGACGCTTATCGAAAGCTATCGAGAGGCAGTCCGTGCCAATCGTCAACTTGCCGTAGCTTTGCAGGGGCAAGGACTCAACGAAGAGGCAGCGCACTTTCTTTATCGAGCGCAAGTGTTACAGCGTGAAGTCGTTCGGTTACAAGGCCGAGTAGGTGCCTACATTTTCTCGGCCTTTCTCGATATTTTAGCGGGCTATGGCTATCAACCGATACGTAGTGTACGTGCATACCTGCTTGTGATTGCCTGTTTTGCAGTCATATATTTTATCTTTGGACACATCTTTGGTCCCGTTCTATCGCCAGTTGGAGCCTTTGTGTTCAGTGTTACCTCGTTTCATGGGCGTGGCTTCTTTCCAGGTGGTATTGCGCTAGACGATCCAATCACGATTATGGCGGCGGTAGAGGCAATCATAGGGCTGACGATAGAAATCAGCTTTATCGCAACGTTCACGCAGCGTTTCTTTGGAAACT
>CAXUHF010000180.1:0-8552 GCA_964250765.1 uncultured Ktedonobacteraceae bacterium
CTTGATTTGGTCCTCACAGGTCACTGCTGTGTTTATTAGAATTGGAAAGCCCTGAGTAGGGGAACCCCTTGTGGGCGTCCGTGAGTTTCATTACCACGTTATTTTATTGATGTCCATCATTACGCCCAAGAATGGGGCGATGGGGTTCGGCGCGAGCGTAGCGAGCCTATTATATGTAATGGAATTGCATCCAGAGAAATACTGTTCTACAATATAGAAAATATATTCGAGAACACGAGCGTGTAAAAGGAACAGAATGGTATGGCTCAGGATTTTGGACTGCAAGAGGATGATGGGGGCAAGCTTTACTTTTTAACGGAACGCAAACTGTACGAACTTGTCTATAAATGGATTAATACACGCGATGAACTTGGCGAGATACAGCCGAAGGAGCAGTGGATACCCCAGTTTCTTGGGCCATTGCAGGAATTGTCTTTCAAAGGCGGAGAGCTGATGCAGGTTCTCAAAGAGGTGCAGGCTGCTCGTGCTATAGTGGTTTCGGTTGCGCCTTCAATCGCGCACAATATGGAAGAAGAGGCAACACGAGTTGAGGTGAGTGGTACGGAACTTCCCGTCTCGCTGATCTTCGTTTTACCATCACACACATCATCTGTAGCGCAACGCAAAACACCTGGAGGATTGCAGGATCGTTCTAATGCTGGTGCTTCACAATATATACCAGGAGCGATTGGACGTGAGAACAGTGAAAGGTATGATGTGATTGAGGTCAATCGAACGTGGGGAGCTTCCGTGGAGGTAGAAACGCAACTCACCTCCAAGCAAGCCGTTGATGCGGCGCAAGCATTTGATGATGTATTGGTTTTTCGTTATTACAACGAGACGGTTACGCCTCCAGGGAAAAAACGTGATACGCTCGAATGGCTCAATCCGCAATACCTGCCGTGGCAAGAGACGCTTGGTTTTTTCTTTCGTGGCCTCTACTTCGAGACTAGCAATGTGATAGAAGTGCCAGGGGAACAAGGCTCAGAGCAAGTACCCGCTGAGGTGTATCTCGCCACCACGTTTCAGGTAGAACGCGATGGGCGTAGCATCAATAGCTATCGTCCGTTTGGGCAACGAGAGGATGCAGTTGCCTGGATTAACAGTACAACGCATGCCAAGGCAAGTATCACGCGTTTAGTGCCTGATCCAGGGAGTACTAACTGGTTTGTATTAAGCGATCTACAAAATCTCAATCCGCTCGGCTTCCGACCACAAGGTGAAGTTGAGTGGTTAAATAAATAGACAAAAGAGCTACTGGCATAAACCCGAAGGGTTTATGCCAGTAGCTCTTTTGTCTATTTATGATTGTAGAAGAGTCATAGGTGAGAAGCCAGAGCCGTTGTTACGCAATACAAAGTTCGCATTTGTTTGACGGAAGAGCAGGTCGGTGTCTCCCTGGACATGGACGATAATGTCTGGTTTGTTATCTCCATTTACGTCCTTTACCTCTAACGTAACGACCGCTTTATCCGCGTTTGACCACTGCAGATGTGGTCCTGGAAAGACCTTTGCGTGTGTGATGTCGCCGCCGGGCAGTTCGATAACATCAATTGTGCCGTGCAGATTTGTGGCGATAAAATGTGTCGGCGTTGCTGCCGAGTCATGATCTCCAACCACAGCATCCAGGTGGAATGTACGTGTCCCCGATCCGTAGGCCCAATCATTGTACAGGCCACGTCCCCCTGTCCATACTCCATATAAGAGCAGGTAACAGGCGATGGCGATCATCATGGTGACGCCTACTGGAACCAGCCAATGAAATTGTCGTTGCTGACTTTGCTGTGCTGGTCGTGCGACACTCATTTGTTGGCTAGGTCGCTTCGTTGCGCCTCTTGGTTGCGTGAATTGCCTGACCGCTTCTCGCTGTTGCGTCGGTTGTCTAAGTGCTGTCGATTGTGATGTTGGTCGCCTGACCGCTTCTCGCTGTTGTGTTGGTTGTCTAAGTGCGGCGTCTTGCTGTGTTGGTTGCTTTACAGGAGCCAAACGATTGCTTGGTTGTCTTGTAGGAACTCTACGATTATTTGTTTGCCTCGGCATTGCCTTTGGCTCAAGCGTGATAATCCCTTGTGTATCATAGTCGGTACGTGCGCGTGTCACGTCTTCATCTGACATGCCGTCGGTTGTGGGTGTAGGTCGTGACGGGTTTGAGCGTGGCACACGTCTAGGGTTACTTGGATAGCGTGTATCCACTTCATCGGTTGTATATCTGAGATGGTCATGCCCATCTCGTCGTATGGGTGAGGGTTGCATGGGCATAAACGATATATTTCCTTTCCTATAGTAGTACGTTTCATCGGCGAGTTTAGTTGCTTGCGCAAAAGCAGACGCAACAAACGTATAGGTATTGAGCATAGGACGCGACAAAAAGTGTGCCTTGTACATAACAAAAGGTGATAGAAGTGTCAGGAGTAGTAACAATGAAGAATGTTTAATGTACTCGATGACAAGAAAGGTAAACCTTTTCCCACTCTACATAAGACAACAAATATATTATGTAATTATATTCCTATTACATGTTCACAACATATGCGAGTAAGATATAATTTGAGTAACTATGAGCATAAATTGTTTCGGTTGTTTGTCATACGTAGGGGTCTAATTCTATTACACCCTCGCGGCAATTAATATTGTTGGAAGGAATTGATGAAACATTCCATACACTATTCCAGCATGGTCAATTGCCGCAAGGGTGTAATAGAATTAGACCCCTACAATTCACGTGTAAGGATTCATCCATGCTTTCATCCATCCCACAAAAAGACGAGTGTTATGATGTTGTTGTCGTTGGGGCTAGCTTTGCTGGCTTGAGCTTTGCGAGTGTTGGGGCTGCGTTAGGGTTGCGTGTGTTGGTGGTGGAACGAGACGCGAAGGTGGGTGGTGTCGTGCGTACAACAGGCGTCTTTTTTAATGATGTACTTGATATTCTTGATGTGCCGGATCAATATCTGATGAACGCGGTTCGTCGTGTTCATGTGCAGGCTCCCAATCAGGTCCCGCTTGAGATCGCGACGCAGGCGTATCGTTTTTATATGGCTGATGTACCAGGAGTATTGCAATGGATGGCTGAGCAGGCGATGCAACGCGGTGCGGAGATTCTGTGTGGCGTGAAGTTTCAGTCCGCGACCCGCGACCCCAATGGTACTATGCATATTTCTTTAGCAAATGGAGTACAATTCCAACGTGATATTTCTATTGCTGCACGTTTCGTGATTGGCGCGGATGGTACACGTTCACCTGTGGCGAGAAGCTTCGCGTTGGGACAGAACACACGCTACCTTGCGGGTGCTGAGTGGTTAATTGACAATGTGCCGCTCGATGGCGAGACGTTTTATCTGGTAATGGACCAGCAGCTTGCTCCTGGCTATTGCGTCTGGCTGGCTCCGCATGGCTCTATCACCGCCCTTGGAGTCGCGGGGCACCCTCGCATATTTAGTCCTACGGCCTCGTTACGGGTTGCGCAAACGCTTTTTCAAAATGTCGCCGACCTTAGCGACATGCATGTGGTCGAGCGCAAAGCTGGCACAATTCCAACGGGTGGAAGACTGAAGCACGTCTATCGTGATGATGAGTTGGGGCGTGTCTTGCTGCTTGGCGACGCGGCTGGCTTGTGTGGAGCCGCTACGGGCGGTGGTATTTATCCGGCATTGATTAGTGGACGACTCGCTGCGCATGCTGTGGCAAGTGAGGTGTTGAACAACGAGCGTGGGGCGGTCAAGGCATATCTGCGTAACCTTTCACACGCGAATCGCTTGGGTGACTATCTACGTATCGAGGACTGGTTACGCTGGGTGCTGGATAGTATGCGCTCGAACGATGACGTGGGAATGCTTTACGGGCTGTTTCAGTCGGAAGAGGGGCAACAGGTGCTACAAAAAGCGTTGCTGAGTGTGCCTATTATTGGTATGGATAGCAACTTCTTCGCTCTTATGCGAAGCCTGCTTGGGAAACATCCACGCCTCTATCGCTCCGCTTTGCAAGCCGTAAGCACTCGCGTTGGACTGGAACTACAAAAAGTTATTGGGCGGTAAAGCGTTGTATGTATTACAAAAGAATTGTTTTATTGTGCGTACTGCTCGGTGTCTCGGTTGCATTGTATCTTGTGCTTGCACAATTTGCGCAACCGAACGATGCATTCGTTACGCCTTTTTTGCAGACGTGGATGCTCTGCTTTCTCCCCTATTTGGGCGCATGTATCTTTATATTTCTGACACCTCCCTCGGTTGGACGGTGGCGTATTGCTGAATTAGCGATTATTTTACTGGGCGCGTTAGTCTTTCGCGTTCTCTTGTTACCACAAGCTCCCTGGTTGTCGCGTGACTCATGGCGCTATCTTTGGGATGCACGCGTCATTTTACACGGCTATAGTCCATATGTGTATGCGCCGGAGAATCCTATCCTCAAACCGCTGCGGGACGCGTTGATCTATGATAATAGTGGGTATCGGGATGTACCAACGGTCTATCCTCCTGTTGCGCAGGGTATTTATGTACTCAGTTATTTGCTCGCTCCAAGCAATCTGTTTGTGTTGAAGGCTATCTTTCTCAGCTTCGATATGTTGGCCTGCGTGGGGCTTGCTCTCCTGCTGATGCAGCGTGGCATTGATCCACGGCGTATGATACTGTATGCATGGTGTCCACTTCCAGTTGTTGAATTTGCCATTGAGGGACATCTTGACGCCTTGACTGGTGCCTTTATCATATTGACGCTTCTTTGCGCTATAAAACGGGATAGCTCTGTCTGGTGGCGTGTGCTGCTTGGTGTGCTAATCGCGCTAGCAACATTGACCAAGATTTACCCTTTGCTATTGCTTCTGGTCGTCACACGCCGACGCGATTGGGAAGTACCCGTTACGTGTTTTGCGACAATTATTCTTGCCTATGTTCCATTTATCATCCTGGGACATGGGCAGGTATTCGGCTTTTTCTCAACCTATGCGACAGAGCAACGCCAGAACGCGGGTGTTGTGCCTCTAGTCGTTCACTTCTTTACCTACAATCTATTGCACTTGAAGGACCGCATCACTGTGCTTGTACAGTATGCGGTAGATGCACTGCTTGTTGGGCCTATTCTTCTACTCGTGTTCTTTTTGCGTCTACGCGAACGTATCAGGATGGAAACGGCAACACTCATCTTGATTGGTGTTGTCTACGCTGTATCGACACATATTTTCCCCTGGTACACAACCGTGTTACTGCTCTTTGTACCTCTGCTGATAGGCCCATTATGGACGCGCAAGGAGTTGTCTGGCAAAGGAATCGCAATTGCGGGTGTTTGGTATTTTGTGTGTACCTCGCTCACTGCCTACTTTTTTCGGAGCACATTGGATTGGACGCTCTACTACATCTTTGTCTATGGTGTAACGGTGCTTTTGTTAGCTGTGGGTATTGGATACATAATCAATAATTACAGATCTGCAAAAGAACGCATGATGTGACGTGTAGACTATTATTAGAGATACATCGTCGGAGGGAATATATACATCATGCGCGAAATCGATTCATCGGCTGCACAGGTGAAAGATGTGCCAGAGCCTGTTCCATCATATTCAAAAGTACGCACACGCATTCTTTCAAGTGTGTTCGTGTTAGGTGCTGGCCTGGTCGCCAGTCTCGTGACGGTATGCGTCATGAGTGTTCTACGTGTGGCGGCTGGTATTCCAACGCCAGTTGAGTTGTTCAGCTATTTTGTGCTGAAACACCTAACTGCTCCTAAGTTCGTAGATTTGCAAGTTGCCTTTTCGCCAAACTCGAAAACAACTCCGCTTGGACTTGCCGTGCTTGGCATGATCGCGGCTGGCACCGTCATAAGCTTACTCTATGCCCCACTTGTGAACTTGCGTTTGCCTGTAGACAACTATCGTCCGAGACGACGCGAATGGCTTGTTGCGCTAAGTATTGGACTCGTACTGGCAGCGATTGCCGCTATCCTGTTTCACGAAGAATTGCGGCAGAACCAATTTGGGTTTCCTATAGTTACGGCAACTCTACTCTCAATTCTCGGTCTCTTGCTCGATTTTGGAGCATATGCCGTTGTGCTCCCTCTTGCCTATCGTGCGATTCTACCGAAGCAAGCTATCGCTGGCAATCCTGTTGCTGGACGTAGATTGCTCTTATCGCGTGTTGGTGTTACCGCGTTAGGCGTGGGAGCCACAGCAGGAACGGCAGGAGCAATAAGTCAATTTCTTAAGGGCTATACAAGCTATGATGGCACACGCACACCTTCGCCGCAACATGTGACACCACCAATTACGCCTAATGACCAGCATTATGTGGTGACGCAAAATACGGTTGATCCAACTGTTAATCCTGATGTATGGCAATTAGAAGTGACGGGTTTGGTAAACAAACCGGGTACATATAGCTATGACACACTGCAAAAATTGCCTTCAACCTCACGCGCCATCACACTTGAATGCATCGCTAATGAAGTTGGAGCACACCTTATGAGTACTGCCATCTGGCAAGGCGTGACGCTGAGCGCGTTGTTAGAGCAACACGGAGGCCCGACGAGTGCTGCAAAGTATGTCGCGTTCTATAGTGTCGATGGCTATACTGTGAGCTTGCCCCTCGCGGAAGTCCTTGAAGCCGACGCGCTTCTCGCTTGGCGCATGAATGGTGAGGTCTTGCCGCAACGCCACGGTTTTCCATTGCGCGTGCTCGTTCCAGGTCGGTATGGTGAAGAGAATCCAAAGTGGCTGACAAAAGTTGAGTTGACCGACCATTTTGTCGGTGGCCTCTATTCTGACCAGCAGTGGTACAATGGTCCCTTGCATCTCACCAGTCGTATTGATCGTCCAATGGGAAGAGTTATTGCTGGACATCCTGTCGAGGTAGGCGGTATCGCCTTTGGTGGAAGTCTGGGCATTCAAAAAGTGGAGGTCAGCACGGATACAGGATTAACATGGAACGTCGTAAAGCTACAACCTGCCTTGTCAAAAGATGCATGGGTATTATGGACGTGGCAATGGACGCCACCCACCGCAGGCAAATACACGCTTGTAGTGCGTGCCACCAATGGCAAGGGAGAACTCCAGGAAGAAAAGAAGCAAGGAACGGTCCCCGGTGGCTCAAAAGGCTACGACATGGTGCCAGTGCAAGCGATATAGTGGTACACTAGGGTTATGGCTGTTAAAACTAGAGTGATGTGAGGGGAACCAGGGCACCCGCAAGGGGATGCCCCTCCCATACACGAAGACGTATGTGGTACGCCATTATATGGGAGGGGCATCCCCTTGCGGGTGCCCTGGTTCCCCTCGTTGGATTCATTAAACTCTAAGGGGTACACACTATGACCGCAGTGACGCAGAATAATATACGCTTGTATGGGGCTGATTGGTGTAGCGATTGCAAACGTAGCAAGAAATTCCTGGGCGAGCAACGTATCCAATATGAATATATTAATATCGAGAATGATCAGGATGGGCAGGCATTTGTACAGCGTGTACAAAATGGGGGTATGAGCATCCCTACGATTGTGTTTGACGATGAGTCTGTGCTGATTGAGCCATCGAACTCGCAACTAGCGGCGAAGCTTGGCTTAGATATCAAAGCAAAATGTGAGTTTTACGATCTCATTGTCGTTGGTGGTGGTCCAACTGCACTAACAACAGCCATCTATGCCGCTCGTGATGGCTATGATGTGCTGGTCATCGAGCGCAGTGGTCTTGGCGGACAAGCAGGCATTACCGAACGGCTCGACAACTATCCAGGTTTTCCAGAGGGAGTTACAGGTGCTGAGTTCGCGGAACGCGTGATTGAGCAAGCGAAACGCTTTGGCGTCGAACTGCTTTCGGCACAGAATGTTGTCCATATCGGAACTGACGTAGACAAACATTATGTCGAAATTGACACGGGCACCAAATATCGCTGCAACGCGATTCTGCTTGCCACCGGTTCAGTTTACAAGCGGTTAGGTGTACCAGGGGAAGAGGACTTTATCGGCGCAGGTGTTCATTTCTGTGCTACCTGTGATGGTCCTTTTTACAAGGGACGCGAAGTCATGGTCATTGGTAGCGGCAATAGTGCGGTTGAAGAGGCGGCATTCTTGACGCGTTTCAGTCCAAAGGTAACGATCCTTGCGCGTGGCGAGAAGCTATCGGCGAGCAAAATAGCATCGGAAAAAGCCTTACACTCATCAAATATGGAGGTCCGTTTCAACACGGAGGTCGTCGAGTTCAAGGGGAAGCATAACCACCTGGATACCGTTATAGTCCGGGACCGCAAAACGGACAAGACGGAAGAACTCCATCCCGCAGGCGTATTCGTTTTCATCGGCCTGTCTCCCAATAGCGCGTCGTTCAAAGACGTGGTAGCATGCGATGAACTCGGCTTCGTGCTCACAGGGCTAGACCTGCAAACAAAGACGCCTGGCATCTTTGCCGCAGGCGATGTACGTGCAGGTAGCACAAAGCAGCTTGTCAGTGCGGCTGGCGAAGGTGCTACCGTATGGCATGGCATTCGTGAACATCTGGTTAGTCATGCTGAGGTGTAGCAACTAGATCGTTAATTGAAGACATAAACGTCTCGTAGGGGTCTAATTCTATTACACCC
>CAXUHF010000181.1:0-8446 GCA_964250765.1 uncultured Ktedonobacteraceae bacterium
GTGTGTGCCCTCCCTCCCCGCCCCCCCCCCCCCCCCCCCACTTTTCTGTTCCATTTTGCCGTAGAACCCATTGATCGCACACTATAGACGAGCATTTTCATACGTGAATGGTGCCATTGTCATTCCCCAACTCCGTCTCGCATCATCTGGCGGGGTCTGTTCTGTTCACGTGTTTTGTCGGGCCTGATTTATCTCCCCCTGAAAAGGTCTTCAGTTAACAAGTTTTGTAACTATTCAGGTAGGGTAGACACAACGTATTGTGATTTGGAACGTAGAATACACAACATATAGCCAACGTTTCTCAAAGAACTTTTATTGATCAATTTTTAAGGCTCATATTGCCGAGTTTAAAACACAACATGTTATGTTTTGCACGCGTAATGACTACTACATAGGTACCTGAATAATTACCAAGTTTTTTTGCAAGGGATGGTAACAATATGTGTCAAGCATCCCTTAGGTCGGTGTGATACAGAACATACACTCTATTACTCCACTCTGATACCTGTATGCTTCATTTGCGCATCGAGGCTATAGGTGCTAGTAGGGTTTTGATCCAGTATCTTTCCAAATTGATATTGCCAGGGAGTAATCACAAGGTTATTTTGTGATTTCGGTAAGGGTATAACAGTTCGATGCCCATCGACACTCACGGCAGTGACCTCTTGAACAAAAGAGCTTCCATAATAGATAACATAGGTGACTCGGAAGGCCGTTTTGTCTGGAAACTTTTCTACCCACGGCTCACGAAATAATCGCTCCTTCCGTTCTTCTCCTCTTTCTTCCTCGAATCGAAGCATAAGGTCCTTCTTATACGTCCATACTCCCCTCACATCGTCACGAAGCCAATCTGTCTGGCTTGAATTCTCGATTATATCTCGCAGTTCTTCATACGTCATTTGGTCCTCTCCTTTTCTATGCGGTTCATAGCAGATTTCGTAACACTACCTCTATGATCTACTAATATCCAGACTCAGGGTAGTCATGAATGAGTTTTCCACGGGATGCATACATCTCAATGCTTCTCGCGTGTGCATTTGACTGATAAGGATGTCGTACAAACTCTGCTTGCACAACTGGTGCTTCTTCCTTATATTCTCCCTCTTTGGATAAACGAACGGCCTGAGCAATGACATAGAGGACACAAAAGACACTACGCCGTCCAGCTTCATCCCCAATAAGACTAATATACTCCCCTACACGAGGGATATAAGTTGCATTATGAATAGTGACTGTATAATCTGCCTCTCCACCTCCGAGTGGAACTAGGTCTATCCCTTTCCTGTACACAAAGAAGATTGGCACAGAGACGTGACACGACTCACATCGATGTAGTTATCAAAAAGCTATGCTGAAAGCATAGCTTTTCTCTTCACAATCTTGCTTTCAACATCTATACTTGACCAAAAGGGATACATGAGCAATTGGCCTATCAGTGTGAGAATGACGATACGTCTACCCTGGACTGACGGCGAACTGAAACCAAATGAGGAGGTCATGATGAGAGTTGTTTTCGTGCATGGGGCATGCGTCAAGGACGGATCGTGGTGGTGGCACCGAACCGCTGAGCTGCTGACTGAGCGGGGCATTGCCAGCGAGGCACCTGCCCTTCCGAGCTGCGGTGAGATGGGCGAGTCGCCCAGCGCGGGAGGACCTGGACTCGCAGACGATGTCGCTGCCGTCCGTCAGGCCTTGACCGTGAGCGACGAGCCGACTGTGGTGGTTGCGCATAGCTACGGCGGAATCGTCACTGCCGAGGCTGCAGCGGGCGTCGGCTCCGTGCGCCATCTGTTACTCGTGTCCAGCTATCTACCCGAGGTCGGGCAGAGCTTATCCTCGTTCGGTGGTGAGGAGCCCGCCCCGTTTCTCGACATCGATCCCGCGGGCGGGACGTTCACCGTTCGGCAGGACACCTTGACCGAGACGTTCCTGCAGGACTGCGATCAGGACATCCAGCGAGCTGCCATGAACAAAACGGCTCGGCAGAGCTTGGCGGTTCTCGATCAGCCGGTGCAGTCAGCGGCCTGGCAACACATCGCCTCGACGTACCTCGTGTGCGCCAAAGACCAGGGAACCCCTGCCGATCGGCAACGCGAGTTCGCTGGCCGGGCGGGTAGCGTCGTAGAACTCGACTCCGGCCACCACCCATTCCTCTCTCAGCCCGCTGCCGTACGCGACTTGATCCTCGGGCTGTGACGTTGACCACCGACGTGCAGGCAGATCACCGAGAACTCCTCCAGGCGTACGCGGCTTACAACAGCCAAGATGTCGAGCCTCCCAGGGGAAGTAGCTTTGAGCTTTTGTTTCTCCCATCCGAGCTTCTCGAACTGAGCGGAACACCTCTCCCCTGTCAGCATGCACGTGAGGAAATCGAGTCAGTCTGTGAAGCTCCCTCGGACTCTTCCGCTCGCGTGCTGCACTCTCGTTGCACACAAACTCTCTTGCTCACATTGCTTGTCTGCTGCGATGTGAACAAGAGAGGCGTTCGGCTTTGGTGGAGAAACCACCAGTGCAACCAAAAGTGGTTCAGTCCCTGTTGACTTGAAAGGTCTCTCTCGTGACGCTCCCTAGAGAGACGTAGAACATCTTGAACTCGTCTGCTCCAGAGTACTTTGAGCTTTTCTTGTTTATTTCTTCTTCGAATGGGCGTGCTGTCCAAGATGTCCGAGTTGTGCGAGAAGGGTCAGCTCCCGTTCTCCTCGCTCCACTAATTGTGCCTCCCACTCCTGCTTATAGGGACGCAGCGTCGCAACCAGTGTCCGGGCCACCAGCACATTACGGGTCCACTTGTGGTTGGCAGGGACAACGTACCAGGGTGCTTCCTGGGTACTACACTGCGAGAGCACATCCTGATACGCCTCTTGATACGCGTCCCAGTACTTGCGCTCCGCCCAATCTGCTGTTGAGAGTTTCCAAGCGTCCAGGTGATTGTTCTGCTGAGCCAGCAAGCGGCGTTCCTGCTCGTCGTTACTCATGTGCAAGAAGAACTTCAGTAGGATCGTGTCATTCTGAGTCAGCAAGCGCTCAAAGTCATTTATGGCAGCATAGCGTCCACTCCAGACCTCTTGAGGGACCATGCTATGCACCCGTACCGCCAGCACATCCTCATAGTGCGAGCGATTGAAAATGCCGATAACCCCTTTGCCAGGCGTGACTCGATGCACGCGCCACAGAAAGTCATGGTCCAGTTCCCGAGGGGAAGGGACTTTAAACGAACGCACTTCGCACCCCTGCGGATTGACGCGGGAGAGAACCTGGTGGATCGTATCGGCTTTGCCACTGGTATCCATTCCTTGCAACACGACGAGCAAGCTCTGATGGTGGGCTGCTGCTAGTAGCTCTTGTAACTCACTGAGTTCCTGGCCCAGGTGGTTCAGTTCTGCTTTCGCTGAGGTCGGATCACTCGACGCATCAACATAATTGGGATCATAGTCCTGCAGCGTGACGCTGCTCCCTGCCTCTACTTTCCATGCTCCTTGCATACTCCTTCTCCTTTCTCGCTGTCCTCTTCTTGTGCCGTTTGCCTCCAATGGGCCTCAGTCGTCGTTCCTCTTCTTGTCTGCGTGTGGAAGGTCCCGCGTTCACCCCAAAGGATGCGCCGTTTGCTGTCCTTGCCCAATCCGCGCCAGTTCCTGCTCTCCTCGCGCCACAAATTGTGCCTCCCACTCCTTCTTATATGGACGCAGTGTCGAGACAAGGGTTCGGGCCACCAGCACATCACGATACCATTTATGATTGGCTGGCACGATATACCAGGGAGCTTCCTCTGTACTGCATCGGGCAAGGGCCTCTCCATACGCCTCTTGATAGGCATCCCAGTACTTGCGCTCTGCCCAATCCGCCGATGAGAGTTTCCAGGCTTTCGTTTTCTCCTCTTGGCGTGCCAGCAAGCGGCGTTCCTGCTCGTCATTACTGATGTGCAGATAAAATTTCAGAATAATCGTGTCATTCTGGCAGAGCAAGTGCTCAAAGTGGTTAATCGCCGCGTACCGGTGCCGCCACACCTTTTCTGGGACCAGGTCATGCACCCGTACCACCAGCACATCCTCGTAGTGCGAGCGATTGAAAATGCTGATCATGCCTCGACCGGGAACAACACGATGCACCCGCCAGAGAAAGTCATGGCTCCGTTCCCTAGTGGTTGGTCCCTTAAACGACCGTACCTCGCATCCCAGCGGATTGACATAGGCCATGACATGACGAATGGTGCCATCTTTGCCGCTCGTATCCATCCCTTGCAGGACGATGAGCAGGCTGTGATGCTGTGCTGCCGCCAATAACTGCTGTAACTCGCCGAGTTCTTCGCTGAGCGTCTCCATCTCAGCCGCGGCTTGTACGCGGTCCAGATGTTTCTCAACCGCGTCGGGATCGTACTTCTTCAGTTTGACTTTGCTGCCTTCATCGACTTTCCATGCAAGGTGCATCGTGTTTCTCCTTTCACATGGTCCTCTTCATATGCGAACATGACCAGTATCTCGCACAAACGCATCACATAGGGTGATATTCCGAAAACATCGTCCAGTTAGGAGGAGTGAGAGGGGCTTCAGGAGAACCCCTGCACAACGTTCTCTCCTTGTCTTGCTGTCCTGCTGCGAAAAGTTCCTCTGCTCTCGAGGAAGAAAAGGTCGCAACGTGCGAGCCAGATATGTCGTCGTGTCATACACGATGTTCGTGAATGTTTCTGTGCAGTTCTTCTTGAGATATAGCTCTTTCCCTCGCTTCGTGTAGACCCTTTTGTCTTGCACTCCGTAGTATATCATACCCAAACGAGAGGAAGGACCAGGAGTGAGGACGATGATGACCAGTTGTACGACATCTTCCGCCTTGGTCTCGGTATCGACTTCACCCTCGACCCTAGTAAGCAGTCCCTTATCTAAGGTCTCTAGCCAGACTGTAGATCGAATAGTCAGCATTAAGGAAGCGTTAGGTCTGGAAAGCCTTGCTTCCAGTATTTGTGTATCTCATTGCGTAGACGTAAGCAGTCTTTTGGTTGCTGCAAAATACCAACAACACTTGCTGCACTGCAAAGTGTCAAATTACAGCAGATTGACACTTTGCAATGCAGCAAGAGTTTTCTGTACATCTTTGCAGTGCAGCAGGTATTCACTTCGCAGTGCAGCAACAGGATTTCCCTCGAACACACGATGAAAACCAAGGAGAAAGACTCTGCTGCAAAATACTAATTTCAAGGCTGAGGAAAGTTTCTTAAATACTATAAGTAGAATTCTCTTTTACATTCATGAAGATTCAACGTGCTTTGTCATTTACGAGAAGCTTTGCTCACCACTGATCGAGCAGAGGCTCTCTATGAAGCGAGCTTGCTTCCATATTTGTTTCTAGATATTGCAGACTATACGACGAATGTGCCATACTCTTCTTTGATGAAGCCTCTCACATGCGAGGTCACGACGCTCATTGACCCTGATGGAGGCACCTTCAGTTACACCTATGATGCAGACCAACGCGCACTCACCGAAGTGTCAGGAACTCGTACCATTGGTAACAGTTACGATTTGGCCTTCCAGTGTCATTTTGACGATAGGATACAGTGTGCGATATAAGTAGAGGTGCAGTGAATCCGAGAAGCCAAACGGAAAGAATTGTTATTCTTGCTCAGCATTCTGCTCATCTTCCTGGAGCAGTGACAATTGTCTCAAGGCCCTTGAGTATTAACGGATACTGTTGCTCAATTCATTTGCCAGGCTAAGCTCGATGAGAAACATACACTCACGCTAAGCACAGAAAAACAATTGAGCAACAGTATCATTAACGGAACGGAAAACCACGCTAAGGAATTTGCCCTTTTGTGAAGGTATGGAGGCACTGCGCTAGAGGTAGGCCCAGGATACGTGTAAAATTCTATCATAAAGCAATTTGTTCTATTTTTGCTGAGAGAAGCCCGAAGGCATCATTCTGCCCACGTATTCGCTTCGCGCAAACTGGTGGCAAGTAAACGGAGGCAATACCAGGCAATCTTCCTGGTTGAGTAAGGCCGATCCTGTTCTAGCCACCAGGTAATGACATCAAGAAACACCCCGGCTTGTATCATTGGTATGAAGCCTTCTTGAAAAGTGGGGCGGTCAGCCAGCGACCCGGCATGGTGATGAAAGGTCACTCCCTCCCCTCGTTCAAGGAGCATTTCAGCAAAATACTGACGCATTCTCTTGCCGAACCAGGAACCTCCTCGTTCCCCAAGTAACGCCCGATAGAAGCGCTTATGCTCAGCAAAGTGCTCAAAAAGATGGACCAGGGGAAATGAGGCGGATGCTTCGTCGACCAGATGCTTGTCATCAGCAAGCTCTAAGAGCGCTGGAGCAGAGGGTTGAAGAGCCGCAAAAATCTTCTCCCGCAACTGGTCGAGTTCCACCGCGAGGGTCTTGATCGCATCTTCAACGATTTGCTCAACCAGATCATATTTATCTCGGTAATGGCGGTAAAACGCCGCGCGACTGACCATCGCATACGCAGTGATCTCCCCCACCGTGAGGGTGTCAAAGTTGCGTCCCTCCTGCTCAATCAGGGTAATCAAGGCTTCCTTGAGTAACTTGTGTGTGCGCTTCACGCGTAAGTCCTCGGTATTCTGAGTCATTCTGAGTCCTTTGTCTCTTATCTGACACATTTCCTTGATTGATTCTTGTCTTCTCCGGGAGACCTGCTTATACTTAAAGAGTGACACGTGTCTCACTACATAAACCCTGTCACACATCGAAAGCTTTGTCAAGTCCAGAGAGAGAAAGAGACATCCTATGACACCGTTTTCATCAACCCCACGCAATACACAGAGCGATGCGAACCAGCAATCCGCTTTTAATCCCTACATACGTCACGAGGAACCACTTACGCACGTCGCCAACCGTGCCAGCATTTACGGACCAGTCGATACCTGGCTGATTACTCGCTATGACGATGCGGTCGCTTTGTTCAAAGATGCTCGTTTCGTCAAGGATCGGCGAAAAATCGACCAGGCTCCAGCGGAACAGTCCGCGTATGTACAACCCTCTACGGAGCCTCGGCATATGCTCAATACTGATCCACCCGATCATACGCGCTTGCGTGGACTTACCTCGAAAGCCTTCACGCCGCGTATGATCGAACAGTTACGCCCGCGCATTCAGGAAATGACCGATGAGCTGATTGATGCGGTCGAAAAGAAGGGCAAGATGGATGTCTACGCAGATTTCGCCTTGCCACTCCCAAGCATGGTCATCTCAGAAATGCTTGGTGTTCCACAAGCAGATCGTTCTCAGGTGTATGAATGGATTCAGACGACCTTCGTCATCAAACCAGAGAGCGATTCCGGGCAGGCTGAGGGAAACCGCCTCAAGGCGGCAGAGGACTTTTACCGCTACCTGGTGGATCTGCTGGCAAGTAAACGCGCTCATCCAGGCGATGATCTGATCAGTGGCTTATTGCAAGCGAGGGATCATGGCAATGCGCTCAGCGAAGAGGAACTGATTTCCACGATCCGATTGCTGATTATCGCCGCGCACGATACGACGGTGAATCTCATCTCCAATGGCACGCTGGCGCTGCTGGAGCATCCCGATCAACTGCATCGCCTGCAACGCGATCCCTCCCTGATCGTGTCAGCTGTTGAAGAATTGTTGCGTTATGTCTCGCCCTTGAAGCTCTCAACAGAGCGTTGGGCGAACGAAGATGTCGTCCTCCATGACCAATTGATTCAGAAAGGCGATCTTGTCGTTATCTCCTTGATCTCTACCAACACCGAGGAAGCGCACTTTGCGCATCCCGAGGAGTTGGACCTGGCGCGTCAGGTCAACAAGCACCTGGCGTTTGGCAAGGGAATTCACATGTGCTTGGGGGCTCCATTGGCCCGCCTGGAAGGGCAGATTGCTTTTGAGACGTTGTTGCGCCGCCTGCCCAATCTCCACCTGGCAGTCGATCCAGCGCAATTAGAGTGGGAGCTGAGACCAATCATCATCGGCCTGGCTGCGCTTCCTGTGACGTTTTAAGGGTGTGCCTGACTTGCCGCGTTTCGCCCTTTAGGATAGTCACCTTTCCATCTCTCAAACGGAGACAAAAAAGCGAGCACGCTCAAAAATGTGCACTCCTTTTTGGGCGTACCCGCTTTTTCATCACACGAGTGAAAGGTCCGTCCCATGTCTCTCAAAAAAAACGCTTTTATTGATGTCCATCATCATATGGTTCCCAACTGGTATCGCGAGATCCTGTTGCAAAACGCTCCTCACATGGCCTTTCTGCCCCCCTGGAATGCTGAACAGGATCTGGCACTAATGGAACGCCAGGGGATCGCCACCACGATGCTCTCGATGACCTTTGCCCCCTCAGGGACTGTGACACGGCGATTAAACGAAGATCTCGCAGCGCTGGTCCACCAGTACCCTCAGCAGTATGGAGCATTGGGCGTCCTCCCTTTACCTGATATCCAGGCCGCGACCAGCGAGGCGGTGTATGCCCTTGATAT
>CAXUHF010000182.1:0-8425 GCA_964250765.1 uncultured Ktedonobacteraceae bacterium
CTCTGCAATCCTTAACTTGACGCCTATGGGTGTAATAGAATTAGACCCCTACATTCAATGTTTCAACCATACTCGTATCCATATCAATCACTCGTATCGCATTATTATTCGTATCCGCAACATACAACAGGTCATTCGCATACGCTAGTCCCCCTGGCTCGTTGAATTCGGCCTCTTGTAAGGGACCATCTCTGAAGCCTGCGGTGCCTGTACCCGCGAATTGCTTGACCTCGCGTGTCTGTGGGTCGAGGACTTTGATACGGTTATTGTAGGTATCGGCAAGATAGACGAGTTCACCTATGACACATACAGCCTGTACATGTTGGAGTAGGGCGTTATCGCCGATGCCATCTACATCGCCAAAGTCGAAGAGACCTGTGCCAACAAGGGTGCGTACCTGTTTGTCACCTGTCAGGGCGATAGCTCGTACCGCGCTAGTTTCGCTATCCGCGACGTAGAGCGTGTCATGACCAAGCGAGAGACCGTTGGGTTGCGCGAAAAAGCTCTCTTCATAGGAACCATCGCCTAGACCCTCTGGTCCCATGCCCGCGAACGGCTCTATCTCTTGCGTGCCGAGGTGCAGAACAAAGATGCGATGTGTGCCAGCCATCGCGATATAGAGGTTATCGCCGGAGAGAACGAGGTCCCACGGAGAACTTAGCGCAACCTGTGTTGCAGGTCCACTTGTTAGCGTGCGTACAACGCCGTATTGTTGCCCTGTTCCCGCGATTGTTTCGACTTGTTGTGTGCTCAGGTTCACACGACGAAGCGTGTGGTTTTCGGTATCCGCGACATAGAGTATGTCTCCAGAAAGCGTGACGCCTTGGAGTCGATTAAATTGAGCTTGCTCATAAGAACCATCTACGTTGCCCTTTTTGCTTGTTCCGATGATGAAGCGTACTTTGCCATTCAAATCTGTTTCAACTAGACGATGATGTGTCGAGTCGCTGATGATAAGGCGGTTCACAGATGCATCTACGGCTAGTTTGCCCGGAAAGGCGAGAAATGATTGCGTGACGGTCTCGCGTGCGAACCGCAATGGGCTATGGTTGAGCAAGCCTAGTGCCTCGAACTCCTCAACCATTGGACGAAGAAGTGCAATACCAGCTTCTAGTGGAAGTTCGCCCTCATGCCGTTCAAGCACACGCCCTTCTGGACTGATGAAGATAAGAGTAGGCCACGCGCGGACAGCATATTGTTTCCAGAGATACATGCTTCTATCGTTGACAACAGGATGGTCAACACCATAGCGTAGCACCGCGTCACGCACGGTCTCCGTGAACTTCTCGTTAGGAAACTTTGGCGAATGCACACTAATGATCGTCAGTTCGTTGTGAGGAAATGCTGCCTCTATTTCGCGTAGTTGTGCGAGTGCATGCATACAGTTGATGCAGCAAAATGTCCAGAAATGCAGGATAACGATATGCCCACGTAGTTCTTGCAGGCTGATAGGAGAATCGCTATTAATCCAGTCAAGATGTTGTGGAAAATCGGGTGCGCGTACCTCGCCACGAAATCGTGGAGTTGCCATGAGAGTTTGTACCTTTGTATGGTTTCGTTGGAAGAAGATATGTTGTTTTCTATGTCATCATATCATACGAGATCATCATGGGATTGTACGATTTATCAAATTCAGATGTATATGCCAATTGTAGAGGTCTAATTCTATTACACCCTCTTAGCAATTGACTGCGTTTGTAGGATTGATGAAGCATTTCAGCACTCTCCAACATTCGTGATTGCCAAGAGGATGTAATAGAATTAGACCCCTACAGAACGTTTCTTCCTCGATTATTTTCTTAATAGTTACCAACACAAGACCGCATCAGAGGTCAACGCCAGTAACATCATACCAATACACAGCAAAACAACGCCCGTCCAGCCGAGCCAGAGGAAGGCGAAGCCGGGGACAACGGCACCGATGCTGCCACCAAAATAGTAGAGCGAGAGATACATTGACGCGGCTGTCCCTTTGGCCTTTGTCGATAGCTCGCCGAGATACAGGTTCGCCGATGGCACAATGGAGAACATACCTAATGTCAGCAAACTCAATCCACCTATGGTGACAGGCAGTATTGGAATGAGGGTGATAAGCAAACCCACGACAGCAAAGCCGATGCTGCATGCAATGGTGAGTCGTGAGCCGATGCGTCCAGCGATGGTACCCGCAAGAGGTGAGCCGATCCCTGTAAGCCAGAGCAAATAGACAAGGCTCAGGTCAATGGGTGGTAGGCGAAACTGTGGACCAGTCAGGTAGTATGGTAAATAGGTGAAGACGCCGATAAAGCCAAAGAAACTACAAAAGCCAATGGTAAAAGCTCCAACGAGGCGTCGGTTATGTAGATGCATTCCCATATCACGCAGTGTTTGCAGCACAAACGATGTTCCCTCGGCTCTTTGTATCGGAACGGCCTTGATACGTTTCTTGCTGTACGTCTCTGGCAAGAAAATCCACATGAACGTGGCGGCAATGAGCGTAGGTAGAACAAAGGCGAAGAGCGCGATATGCCAGTTGTATATTCCTGTCAGGCTGGCACTGCCAACACGAGCGAACAGTCCACCGAGTACCAGACCACTGGCGTAGATGCCCATTGCTAAGCCACGCCCGCGTCCCTCAAACTCCTCATTGACATAGGGTATGGCAACACTTGTCAGCCCTGGCATCAAAAGCCCTTGTAGTGCGCGAAGTATGACGAGTGTGGCGAAATTCGGTGCGAAACCACAAAGCAGTGTTGGAATGGCAACGAGAAAACTTGCCCACACCATCACTGGTTTGCGTCCCACAATGTCGGAAAGAGGTCCATAAAAGAGTGAGCCAATGGCTACCGATAAAACAAGTACAGATACAGTTAATCCTGCTGTTGGAGCGCTGACATGAAAATCATGGCTGAGCGTGGGCAGAATAGCCTGTGTGGTGTACATGTTAGCGAAGACAAAAGCAGGAGCAAGAAAGAGCGTCACAAGTGTTCCTATAGGTGGTTGGTGCTTTTGGACTTGTGCTGTGATAGTACTGGACATGTGTTGCTGAAGCCTCCCTCTTCGTGTATCTTATCACATTGCTTCGTCAATATTTATGGTAAGATAGGTCTGTTAGATGTGTTTCTGTACACTCTATTTCCCCAATGTTACATATTTTGTGGTAAATAGAGAGAAGAAAAGTTTTACACCTATTGTCAAAGGAGGACCTCTACTATGCCAAATCAGAACAACGAGCAGGGCAACCAAAACACATTGCCGATTAGCCACGAGCAAGTGGATCAGTTGAAGAATCAGGCCGAGCAAAAGATTGATGAGACCATCGACCAACTCGCGCAGAAAATTCCAGGCGGAACTCAGTTTAGTGGACAAGCGAAAGAGGCTATGTCGGGTGTCCTCGACAATCTTGAGAAGCAGGCCGAGGAGCAAGGCGGCAATATCCTGGGTAATCTTGGCAATTCCATTGGCGGCATCTTCGGTCATCACAACGAAGAGAAGAAATAATAAGGAACGATGAAAATAGGTATGTGCGTTGTATATAGCATGCCATACACAACGCACATATCCATTTTCATCGTTCCTTGCCTCACATTGTATAATAAGAAAGTATCGTTATGTGAGGAGTAGAAAAGCACACTATTATGGCAGAGACACGACAGGAATTTCCGATAGAGCTACAGTTGCGTAAGGATATTCAGGAGGCGCAACGTTCGCGTAGTCAACTGAAGCTTGATACGCTGCGTATGGCACTGGGTGCCATTCACAATCTTGAGGTTGCGCGTACTGACCGCAAAAATCCAGACTATGGTAAGCCATTGACCGAGGCCGATTGTCTAAAAGTCCTCGAACAAGAGGTGAAGAAGCGTAATCAGGCAATTCCTCTTTACAAGCAGGGAGGACGCCCAGAACTTGCGGAAAAAGAGCAGCAAGAATTAGACATTCTTCAAACTTACCTTAGCTCATCACAGATGAGCGAGGATGAGATACGCGCTATTGTGACACGTCTAGTCACGGAGAATGGCAAAGAGTTTCGGCGCGTGATGCCGCTTGCCGCTAAAGAGATGAAGGGCCGAGCAAGCGGTGCACAAATGCAGCAAATCGTTAAGGAATTAACACAATAAGAGTAAAAAGCAACGAAAGAGCAATTTCGCCTGGCGAAATTGCTCTTTCGTTGCTTTTTACTCTTATTTATTGTAGGAGCACGGGCTGTGCGTCAACACGAACTCGGAAGAGGGTGTACGGCTTTTGGCGTTGATCCTGGTCTCCCTGATACTTTGCTTGACGATGTAGCTGGTTGCTTGTGAAGTACAGATAGCCATCTGTGGCAAGGCTCATCGTATCAAGCCATAACATACGAGCGTCATGTGCCACCGTTTCGTATTGTCCATCAACACGACGACGCACAATCGCATTATGTTCGTAGCTGGTGGCGTAGATGCGTCCTTCGCTATCACACTCCAAGCCATCCGCACCACCACCTTTATTGCCCTCATTCGTGACGGTCTTTGCGACAGCACTCTCGTCACTTTCCCTGTCTATCAATGCCTTCACTGAGACGCTATAAAGTTGACGAGATGCTAGAGGGCAGTAATAGAGACGTGTCCCATCAGCATTCAGTGCAATACCATCCGCCCCCATTGTGACAGGCTTGGGCGCGCCAGTCGCTGGACGCTCCATAAATGGTTTTCCTTCGAC
Source organism: uncultured Ktedonobacteraceae bacterium (assembly GCA_964250765.1). Lineage (GTDB taxonomy): Bacteria > Chloroflexota > Ktedonobacteria > Ktedonobacterales > Ktedonobacteraceae > JBBQVS01. The sequence goes on from CAXUHF010000182.1 coordinate 4,672, forward strand.
AATAGGCAGAAAGTCAGACTGACTCTCCGCTTTGGTCGAGGGATGATCGTGCAGCTTGCGCCAGCTTTCCCCTGTGGCGAGATCAACCACGATGATACCGTTTGGTCCCTTATCAGCCGAATCAGTGATAAAGGCTATGCCTTCTTGTCCACGTCGTAAGTCGAAACGCACATCGTTCAGGTAGGTTGTCTTCAACGCGACATCTTGTGGAAACAGAATTTTCTTGAAAATGCGGTTGGTTTGCAGGTCAACACCAACAAGTTTAGGGCCACCAAACGATGTCGGTTGGAACATTGGACTGCCTGTGTCAAGAATCCATAAGCGATTTTTTGGATCAACAACCACGCTCTGCACTGAGACCAATGCAGCCGAGGGATCGTTGGGATTGGTATTATTTGTGTCCTGATCGGGATAAGCTGTTGCCTGACCGTCCTTGATCTCAGCTACCGTGAACTCAATCTCGTCGCCCCATTTGGGATAGCATACAAAGATGCGTCCATCATGTGACACGGTAACACCTGTGGGCATGGGTCCTGTAAAGTGCGCTACTGGCTCAATAGTGCTAACCGACTCATCATGTGGCAAGGCTTGTGCTTGTGTTGTCATAGTTCCTCGTCTCCTTGTTCTTAGTTTTTCAATAACAACACGAAAAGGGAGGAAGAAGTGTGACAACCACGCGTACTGTAGTGAATTAGATACGTACATTTTTATGCTAGGAGGCTGTCGATGTGGTGCCTTAAAAAAACTCCAATATTAAGTATTTATCGTTGCTTAGGGAAAATTGTCTATGTATGTGCCTTTCTAAAGGACGTTTCGTTGTATGGTTTAGAAATGAGATGGTGGAGACTTATTTGTTGTAAAGATAGAGCGATACAGAGGGCATTGTGAGTAAGCATAGAAATATAATTTTTGAAGGGGGACAAGGGCACCTGCAAGGGAATGCCCCTCCCATGTTACGATGTGTTACGATTCTATTCGTGTATGGGAGGGGCATCCCCTTGCAGGTGCCCTTGCTTTTCTGTTGTTTCCTCCTCTGCATCAGCGCGTGTTCCTCATCGCCTACTCCATCCAATACAATGCATGCCATGCCTAGCCCTACAGCAACTATGAAGCCTCTCATGCCTACGCCTACAGCGACACCTGGACCGATGGCGACGAGTACACCGCTCACTAATACCGACATCGCGGCGCGTATGATCAAAGGCATGACGCTCGACCAGAAATTGGGCCAGATGGTGATTGTAGAGTTTTATGGTTCGGCGCTTAACAGTGATCTTCTTCAGATGATACAAACAAATGCTATAAGCGGGGTGCTGATTGAGAATAAGAACGGCAATGCACAGACGCGTGCACAACTTATCTCCTTGACTCAAGGAATGCAAGGACAGGCACGCATTCCTTTATTTGTGACGACCGACTATGAGGGTGGCGTTGTCAACGAACTACGTCAGATTACAGGCGAGCGTCCCTCGAATGCCGATATTGGAGCAACCAACAATCTCCAAACGGCCTATAATGCTGGCAATGGAGCGGCAAACGATTTAACCGCGCTTGGTCTCAATGTCAATTTCATGCCAATCGTCGATATTTTGACCAATCCCAATAATCCAGGTTTGCCTCGTCGCTCTTTTGGCAACAATCCAACCCTCGTGACAAACATGGGCCGCGCCTATCTCAAAGGCTTAAGTGACGGAGGTATCGTGGGTTGCCTCAAGCATTTTCCAGGATTGGGTAGTGCCAATCTCGACCCACACTTGTCATTACCGTACATGAATCGTAGTGTCGCAACGCTGAACGCCGTTGACCTTGTACCTTATCGTGTCATGATTAACGAGGGTATTGTACCGATGGTGATGGTAACGCACATTCTCAATCCACAGCTTGACCCCAAACTTCCTACCTCGCTTTCACCAAACGTGGTGACAGGGTTGTTACGCAATAACCTTAACTTCAAGGGTGTAATAATCAGCGATACACTATGGATGGGTGGTATCAGCAACACGTATACATTAGCACAAGCGGCAGTGTTAGCGGTTAAGGCTGGGACCGATTTGTTGTTAGGACCGCGGGGTTTGGCAGAGACTCAAACAATGCTCTATGGCTTAAAGCAAGCCGTGCTGAACGGAACATTAACACAGAGCCAGATAGATGCATCTGTGACCCGTATTCTAGCACTTAAGCTTCAATACAAAATATTATCACACACATATGCACTTCAAATGGCTGGTGTGCTAGGCTCCAGCGAATCGCGTGGGGATGTTGGTGATGGGCAAGTTAGAGGATTAGCAGAGGGAGATGTGAGGAGTTTTCAACAGTAGTTTTTTCATTTCTTAACCATTTCACAACCACATCTATTCTTCTCGGTATTATATTGAAGTTTATAATAGATGTGCATCTTGTATTTAATAAAAGATTCTCACTATTAGTTTGAGCAATCTTATAAATATTATACTATATATAGACTGTAAACAAGATGCTAGGGAGTAAAATAAAAATGGTAAAACGTGTTTTCGGTATGCGCTCTGTACTCTTTGCTTGTCTTGCACTGCTTTTGGCTGTAGGTGTGCTCTATCAATTTTCCAGTACACATACTGCTACAAAAGTCCACGCAGCAAGTGTAACATCTCACTGGTTGTACGTGGTGGAGGATGGGACAGTATTTGTCTATGATATCGACAAAAATTCTGCGTTAGTCAAAACATTCACCATTCCTGAGAAGGGCAAGCGTGGAGTAGCAGTTTCCCCAAGTCGTGGACTGCTCTACGTCTCCTTTTGTGGTACAAATACCTGCGGTGGAAGTCATGGTAGCTTGCTCGCCTATGATCTGGTGCACAGCAAGGTGGCATGGAGTGTCAACTATCCCTTCGGTGTCGATCAACCCGCTATAACTCCTGATGGCTCCAAGATTTATATGACACATGGGGCCGACTCCTCGGATGGCATCACATCCGTTATTGATGCAAGCAATGGCAAGGTTATTGGCTCGATCAACACGGGAACGGATACTCATAATGCGGCGGCTTCACTTGACGGTACTCAAGTCTACTTAACTGGTTATACTGGCAAAAACTATAACTACGTTCATGTCGTAAATCCAGTGACTGGTAAATTTACAGATGTAGGTCCAACGATCAATGGAGTGCGTCCGTTCACGGTCAACGGCGCGCATTCGCTTCTATTCACTACCTCTAGTAATACGTGTGGCTTTCAGGTACTCAGCCTCACCTCCGGCAAGCCTTTATATACTGTTCACTTTGGAGGTTCTTGTGCATGGTCTGCGAGCACCGCACCCAGTCACGGCATCTCGCTCTCACCTGATGAGAAACGAGTGTATGTGATGGATGCTCCTATGGATTTGCTTCAAGTCTATGATGTGAGTGGCTTGCCTGCTACAGCACCAAAGTTCGTCGCCAGTATAAAACTTGGCTCACTTAACGGGTTTTCAGGCTCCTGCCAGACCTATTGCGAGCGTGAGGGCTGGGTCCTGAACGACCTTTCCGGTCGCTATGTCTATGTTGGTGATGCGGGAAATGTGATATCAACTAGCACCCTAAAAGTGGTAGCAACGCTTCCAGCTTTACAGAATACGCGTCAAATGATAGAAATCGACTGGACAAATGGTGCGATCAGCGCAACAAGTACACGCTTCGGCTTAGGGCACGTAGTTCCTAAGCCTGCCGTCAAGCACTAGTACAAATCTTGTAGTGGCTTTAATTCATAACGCTCTATGAGCAATGGACCTGCCGTCTGTAGG
>CAXUHF010000183.1:0-8342 GCA_964250765.1 uncultured Ktedonobacteraceae bacterium
GGTTGTAGAAGAAGAAACTGTCGCCCGAAGCGACCACAACATCCACGCCCTCAAATGTCTTCGTGATATATTGGTTGATCTCCGATTCATTCATGAGTATTGGTCCTTTCCTGACTACTTTACTTTAATCACATCTCTACGGTACAACACTGATGCCCAACTGGAGGGTAAAGCAGCATCGCTAGGATGTCAATTCCGAAGAAGTTTTTTTTATAAGAAACTAAAACCAGAGAAAATAGCATAACTTAATTCTAAATGAGTACGTGTTAAATATAGGATGACAAACAGAGAGCAGTAGTGATATACACGAAGGGAGAAACATATGCCAAGCAATATCATTGGATACGAATGGCCCATTGACGGAACCAAACACATTGTGTATGTGACCGGTGACGACCATATTCATATGCTTGTGGAGAAGGGTAAACGCTGGATTGATACCGATATCACCCAAAGTGCGAACGCTCCCACGATTCCATTAGATGTTGCCATCATGACTGGTTATGCATGGTCTGCTGGTCGAACACAGCAAATTGATTATGTGAGTCCAGACGATAGTGCAGGGCACATTCGTGAACTGGTTCAACGTGAAGGCGATGCATGGAGTTACGAAGATATCATGTCTCAGCCAGTGAGCGTGCCGCCCGCAGATGGAACAGCCCTTGTAGGCTATTCCTGGCAAGGCAATAGCACTAAACATGTCGTCTATACAAGTGCTGATGGGCATATTCATGAACTTTCGGCTGGCACAGTTGGACAGTGGCAATACACAAATATCACACAGAAGGCAAATGCTCCTGTCGCGGAAGGTGCAACGCTCACTGCTTTTGCATGGGAAGCGAATGAAACGCGTCATGTTGCTTATATAAGTGGTGATGGACATATTCATGAACTGATTGCAGGAAAAGACAACAACTGGCAAGACACCGATGTAACAGAACGTACTCATACTCCTGAAGCGAGCGAAGATACGCCGCTTATCGGCTATATATGGGCAACACAGAACACGAAAAATCTCGCCTACATTACAGATACAGGTCGTATTTACGCACTCACAGCAGGAACGGACGGAGCATGGAAGGGCAACGACATAGTCGAGCAAACGCAAGCACCTAAAGCGTTCGGTTCTGCCCTTGCTGGATTCGTTTGGAGCACTGGTGATACACAGCAGATAGCTTACATGAGTGAGGACAGACACATCCAGGAATTAGCGGCGGGAGCGGATGGCAAATGGACGCATACCGATGTCACACAAGCTACACATGCGCCTCTTGCCGCAGACGACTCACTTATTGGCTTTGAATGGTCCTCCGCCTTTGCCAAGCAGATTGTCTATATAGATACAGCAGAAAACCCACACATTCATGAACTGATGCTTGAGCATGGCAGCACGTGGAAACATACCGACGTAACTACGCTTACAGGTGCAAGCGACCTTGTATAAAACCTTGTAGATATCCTCTTGAGCATTAACTTCGGTGCAGGAAGTTAATGCTCAAGAGGATATCTACATTCTCACTAGCCCGTTTTCCAACTCTCGAATACGACGCGCTGCCTCATCTCTCGGAATGCTTCCTCCTAGCAATTCGTCTAATACGCTTTCGATAGTTTCGGTTTGTACAGACACAGAAGGAACAACACGCTGATTGCGCTTTGTGAAACCGCTAAAGAGACGTTCACGGATAGCAATCGTCAAGTAAAGAGCGGTCATACTCCCACCCGTAATAAACGCCGCCAGCCCTGCATCTATGACCTGTAACCCATTGGAAATTGGTGAACCAAACAGCGATGTCGCCCACGCATAGAAGGCAACTGCTCCACCAATGGCAAGTGCAAGAATACCAGCACCAAGTACAGCAAGCACGAAGCCACGTCGTGCCCCAGCATATACGATTGGTTCGGCAGCATTGCGTCTCCATAGCAGGACATCGAGCAGAATGTACACAAGTCCAACAATTATTGCAGCAACGTTCTCCTCCCATATCACGGATTCCGGTGAGGCACCATGTAAGGACCGCAACGCACTATACAGCAGAAAAGCTATTCCTGACCAGAACAAAAACGATGTAAGGATGGTAGCGATAGAAGTCTCCGTTGCCAACACAACGTCTCGTTCAATCAAGCCTCGTTTCGCGGTTATCATCAGTAAGAGATGATAAATGATAACAATGAGCACTCCCAGCAGTAGAAAAGGTGCAAAATCATATTGTGCATTAGGCCCCGTCACATCTTTTAGCACAAGCGAAATGTGGAATGCAGGTAAAAAGGCGAGAAGAATTCCTTTGTACAGTCCAAGTAACAGAATACTGACACCAACTGCGATACTTGAGAAGTGCAGGATAAAACGGAGCAATTTAGAGGTATCATTCCGTGTCAACCAACCATAAGCCAGCCAGAACAGAACAAACCAGAGCAGCGACAGCAGCAAAAAGCCGATATTTCCATTTTGACAGTTAGCGAGACTTCCACAAGACTCGCGCATACCTCTTCCTCCAAAGAGGAGCGTATCAATGAGGCTGTTAATATTTCGTTCCCATGCCAATGCAACCATAACGAGGAAAAGCAACTGCACGCCGTACATGTGAAGACGTTGAAATGCTAGAGCAGTTCCAGTAGCCGCTCGTGTACGCCGACGTTCTAATTCAAGCAAAATCACAACTCCAAGTGTTGGAAGCGTGAATGATAGAATACTCACAAGTCCGTACTGTTGACCATATGCAAGTTGTCCCAGTACAGAAAAGCCAATAAACGGGACAGCAATCGAGATGCCAATCGCCTCCGTGGTATTGAGAAAAAACGAGCGTATCGCACTTCCACCAGCCATAGGATCGTTATGAATGTCGCGGCGAATAAGCCAATAATGCAATCCACCCAGAAGGCCAGCAATAGCCCACGAGACTAGCGCAAATACAAGCGATTGCGTAATCCGTGTCTGACTCGGTGCATTCTCATAGGAGGAGCGCAAGAATGGCACAAGTAAAAGCAGTGTACTCAATAATTGCCCTAAAGCGATTGCGGCAAAGATTACTAGCACAATAAAAACTGTATAGAGGTAGAAGCGATAAAGATTGCGAGCCATAGAGACCTCCAGGAATAACAAAAGGTCAAACATCACTGTTTGCTATGCAAACAGTATAGACATACGTACACTTGCTACAGCGTGTCATTTGACCTATTTGTTAAGAGTCTATGGCTTTATGAATTTTTAGAGTGTTCGCTTATCCTCCACGCGACGAAGTTTGCCACCTTCACTTCTCGGCACCGTTCCTGGTGGCACAAGCGTTACAGTAAGACCCAGACCAAGTGTTTCTCGGATACGATGCTCTATTTTATTGCGTAACGCGTGCATGGAGTGATCAACCGCAATGACATCATCAGCTATGGCGTCCTGTGCGACGTGACGAAATACTTCTTCGGTCAGTTCTACCTTCACCTCAACCTCATCAAGCGTACTCACACGTGTAACCACAACTTGATAATGCGGTGTCACCTCTGGAATCTCTTTCAGTATCTCTTCCACCTGCGTTGGATAAAGATTGACGCCGCGGATAATTAACATATCATCGGCACGTCCACGAATGGGTCCCATGCGTACATGTGTCCTGCCACATGCACATACGTCATGCGAAAGATACGTGATATCGCCCGTCCAATAGCGCAGCAACGGCATCGCTTCTCTCGTGAGGTGTGTGAAGACCAACACGCCCTCTTTGCCGTCGGGAAGCGGCTCACCTGTCTCAGGGTCTACTACTTCTGGGTAAAAGTGATCCTCCCACACATGGCTACCCGCACGTGCCTCGATACATTCTTGTGAGACACCCGGTCCAACGATCTCGCTGAGACCATAAATATTAGTGGCAGCAATACCAAGACTTGCTTCTACGGCGGTGCGTATCGTCTCCGTCCACGGTTCTGCGCCGAGCAAGCCAACCTTAAGGCTAATTTCTTGTGGAGAGATACCGCGCTTCCTGAACTCCTCACCGAGCGTCTGTGCATAAGACGGTGTACAGCAAATCACCTCTGGCTGAAAATCAAGAATAAGTGTCACCTGTCGCTGTGTCGCGCCACCGGAGACAGGCACAACCGTCATACCAAGCCGCTCACCTCCGTAGTGAATACCAAGCCCACCCGTGAACAAGCCATAGCCGTAGGCATTATGCAAAATCATTCCTGGCTTAGCACCTGCTGCCGCGAGTGAACGTGCGTTTACTTCCGCGAACACATCAATATCATTCGCGGTGTAACACACAACCGTTGGTTTACCAGTCGTGCCGCTACTCGCATGAATGCGCATCAAGCTTTCACGAGGCACTGCAAGCAATCCAAAGGGATAATAGTCGCGCAGGGTCTGCTTTTTCGTGAAGGGAAGTTTGTGCAAGTCTTCGACGGTGCGAATGTCATCAGGCTGAATTCCTATATGATCGAGTGTTTCTCGATAGTAGGGCACCTGATGATACACGTAGTCCACCATGTTATGCAAACGCTTATTTTGCAATGCCCGTAGCGATTCACGCGGCATTGTCTCAATTTCTGTGTTAAACATTCGAGTACCGTTTCACAAGGTCCTCACGCACAGGATGAAATACCTCAAGCAGTTCGGACTGAACAATAGCCTTCGCCGAATGTGTAGCATCCCCTGGAATGACAACAGCGTCACCCGCCTTAAGTATACTCTGCTCCTCACCTATCGTAAATTCCATCTCACCATGTAGAACAACAGAAATTTGTTCATGGACATGGGCATGCGCGGTAGCAATTGCGCCTTGCTCTAGCGTAACGCGCATCACCATCGCATGCTTGCCTGCAAAAATTTGTGCGTCTATGCCAGGGAAAAGTTCCATCTTTTTTTCGTCAAAAAGGTGTGTCGTTTGCATGTTTTCCTCATTTATCTACAATAACATGTTTTTTTCATGACAGGTGCTCTGCCCCTGTCATGCTCTCACCAACCCTATTACTGCCTACTAGACGCACTTTACACTGCCTTAAACTGCTCAAACGGTTGATGACAGTCATTACAGTAACCAATGGCGCGACATGGAGTAGGCCCGAACAAGTTGTCTAATTGCGTATTCATGGAGTGGCATAATGGACACTCATGACTCACTGCTTGTTCAAGTTTGGATAGTACCTTCAAACTTCTACGTGGTGGTGGTGTTATAGCTGCGGCACGTAGCATTGTGCGTCCAGCTTCAGTAATCCGTTCGGTGGTCCACACCTCGCTATACACAATCTTAACCTCAATTGTGCCAAAAGCAGCGAGTTGTTGTCGAATTTCTAATTTCATGAGGTCTAACGCGGGACAGCCTACGAATGTTGGCAACAGTTCAACCAGGACACGACTCTTGTCATCATCAACTCTAACCTTACGAATCACTCCCAAGTCTACTAGATTAATTGTTGGCATCTCAGGATCGGGTATATGCCGTAGTATATCCCAAATGCGCTTTTCTGTCGCTTCTACTATATTGTTCATAGATTACCACACTCCTTCTGGCGCGATACGTCGCACCGAAGTCATCTCGTCATACAGTTCGTCCCAGCCTTCGCCGTGCAGTCCTTGCCGTCCTCCAAAAGTTGGCTTGATCCAGAAACGCCATTGTGTTCCTACCCTGCCACCTGGGAACGAGATATTGTACTGTTCAAAGGAAGGATATAACTGCTCAAACCATGCGTCACGTAACGCTGATGTCTTCTTTGTAAGCATCCCCTCTGCCACAAGGATATCCTCGTCGGGGGCCTCTTCAAACAGACCCAGTGCATCAGGCCACAAGGCTTCCAATGCCGTTTCAAGATGCAAGCGCGACTCTCTTGACGAAGAGGCAAGCGTCTTCCACCATGTCTCGCCATGCCAGAGATGATAGCGTTCTTCTCGTGCCACCTTCTCCATTGCGTTCGCTAACGGTGTGTAGCTCGAAGACAAGAGTGTTTCAACGCGCAGATTGTCAAAGATGTCATACAGGAAGCGACGCACAATTGCTTTCGCCCACTCGACTTTTCCGGTGTGTTGTCCATCAGGGTCATACATAATCGTAAAACGTTTTTCGAGTAATTGCGCATGATAATACTGGTCTTTATTTCGTAGATACGCAAGATGGTCGGCGTCGCCATCGGTCAATTCCGCCGCAAGCGAATATAGCAGACGCGCATGTCCAATCTCATCTTGTGCGAGCGAACTAAAGGCCACATCCTCTTCAACAATCGGCGCGATACCTGTCCACTCTGCGTCACGTGAACCCAATACAAGCTCGTCATCGCCAAGCGTCAACAGGTAGCGTTTCAAAGCATCTTGAACATCAGGCGTCATGCTCATCTCCCCCTTTTCCACGAAGCATTCGTCGTTTCTCGACGGTCACACGGTATCCCTCACCAGTGCGATAGGTACGCTCTATTGGCGGACGTAGAAAATCTGGGTCGGTCACTTCGACCACTGCATCGCGTGGCACGACCCATAAGCGTATCGCCTCCGCACGGCGGCTAAAACTCTCGCGTGCATAGTGAATAGCGAGTTCGGCAGAGGGAGCGTCAACACTCCCTTCGTGTTGCAAGAAGCCCGCGCTCTTTTCCTGTCGAAACACTTCATAGATTGCCATACGATCTTCTCCTAGCTCAAGCGGTATAAGCTTTTCTGCCCAGTACAGCCTGTCGCACCCACGCACTCTCATCATAGGAAAGCTGACGGAAACCCAGACGCTGTTTTGATGCTGGCCCATGACCAGTGACGACGGAGGCAAGTTTGTTCCAATCAGGCATCGTGTATTCCCACGTTTTCGTGGTTTCATCAAAACGGAGATTGGGGTCAGGAATAGTAATATCAAGTTCGCGGATTTGCTTCACATAGCGATTGAGCCATGCCTGCCGCAATTCCTCATTCGTTTTCTCTTTCACACCCCAGGTGATCGCGTCGTCCTGCTCTGCTGGCGTCGGTGGTCCGAAGAACATGAGCGTTGGCTCCCACCAATTGTTTGCCGCTTCTTGCAGCATCGCACGTTGCTCTTTTGTGCCCATCGCCAGAGTCAACACGATATCTTCACCGTGTTTCAAGTGGAACGCCTCCTCCCAACAAATCTTGAGCATAGTGCGGCTATAGGGTGCATAACTGCCATGACGCACATTCGATTGTGCAAACAAGCTTGCCGAGTCGATCCACCAGACAAACAAACCCATATCAGCCCATGTTGGCATCTGATAGTGAAACACATTATGAAATTTGCTCTTGCCATTAAACAGGTCCTGCATCACCTGTTCGCGTGGTCTACCAAGGTCTTCTACGAGACGCAGGAGCAGTTGCGCATGTCCGACCTCATCCTGTACCTTTGAAGTTACCGCGAGTTTACGATGCAAACTTGGTGCACGCAGTATCCAGCTTCGCTCTGGCAATGCGCCCATCAATTCCGACATCGCATGCCGTTCGATAAATTTGGTAACAAGTGCGCGATACTCATCTGGCATCCAGTCGTGTACTTCGACCTTATGACCATCTTGAATTAACTGTTTGAATTCCGCGACCTGATCTTCATACGCCAAAATTGTCATGACTGGCCTCCTTGTAGTGTTCGCATAATAAATGTCGTGTAGGAATCGGCAAGCTGTTCTATTGACATCGGCCCATCTGTACGAAACCACTGATAAGTCCAGTTTAACGCCGACAACACAAAAATCGAGGCTAACGCCGCATCTGCGACATGGAACACACCTTGCTGTATTCCTTCCTCAATTCCACGTCGGAAATAGGCTTCGTAGGTATTGCGTTGCTCTGTAATATATGCTCGTCGTGATGCATCCAGAAACTTCCATTCTTGGAAGAAGACCGTGGCATCATGCAGTTTGTGCGCAATCACTCCAAGATGCCCTCGCACCAATTGCTCCATTTGCTCTTCTACAGGAATATCCTGCGACACAGCACCCGCACTTGCTAGGAACTCACTTGCTCCACGTTTGACAATCTCCCATAAGACATCCTCTTTCGAGGTGATATGTGAGTAGAGGCTAGCTCCTTGCAAATCAAGTGACTTCGCCAATTCACGCATGCTCGTGCCATGATAGCCGCGTTCACTGAAAAGATCGCCTGCGATAGTAATAATGTCATCTTTAGTACGCATACTTGACTTCCTCTATTTACGAACGAACGTTAGCTAGTTATAGAGTTAAGAGTACCCAATAAAATTGTGTTCGTCAAGGTTCATCAATAGCACAATAGCAGGCAATTGCAAAAAAGCAGGAAGCTCACACGAAGTACTAAGCCGTTAGTTCATAACATATCGGACATACGAAAATAGCTCAAGCAGTCCTGCTTGAGCTATTTTCGTATGTCCGATATGTTATTACAGATGCAATACTTCTAC
>CAXUHF010000184.1:0-6224 GCA_964250765.1 uncultured Ktedonobacteraceae bacterium
GGGTCTCATTCTATTACACCCTGTGGGCAATGGACCATGTTGAAGGAATTGAGGCAACGTTGCATCCGTCCTCGAACACTCTCAATTGCCCACAGGGTGTAATAGAATGAGACCCCTACGAACGTTTTCTATTCTGATTATTTTGTCGAATAGTACTCGCTCCTACGTTCCACAAAGAATAGTGACAATATACAACTCTATCCCTGACGGTTTCCAATATGCAACACCACTAATAACACCACAATCACGATCAGCCCAACTAACGCACTCGTTGCAATGATATCAGCCGTTGTCACAGTATGTTCGCGCAACACTGTTCTTTCTGGTCTTGAGCCGAAGGCACGTGCGTCGGCAACCATCGCCATCACAGAGGTTGAACGTAGTGAGTCGATCAATAGTGGTACGGTGACGATTGGAATACAGGCAAAGACGCGCCCGATATAGCCAGGCCACTCACGGACTTGCCACCAGTGCGGCACCGTCAAATCATAGCCGCGTACTTGCATCGCTTGCAATAACACGGTCATGCGTTCGGCTAGTTGTGGCACGAAGCGCAGAGCCGCCGTAAATGCAAGTCCAACAGCGGCAGGCATACGAAATTTGTAGAAGGCCCAGATGATTTCGGATGTCTTGGTGGTGAACAAGAGAATGAACGATGCTGAAGCTGCCACAATCACACGACCCGCCTGTTCCGCGCCGTATAACATACCTGTCGAAGAAAGCCCAGGTGAGCCAAGCCAACTGATTGTTGAGGGAAACGCAAAAATGATATGTTGCGCGCCCTGCGTGTAGAACAATCCCTGTGACCAAATCAAGCCGATTGCCGGAGTCAGCACCATCGTAATCACTACACGCAGACGTTGCGATGATGTGCGCAACAATATCCACGGAATAATGGTGAATAGTAATAAGAGAAACACAAAATTCCAGTTGAGAAACACGCTTAGTGTACTAATAACGAAGGGATACAGTATCTTTAAGCGTGGGTCCAGACGATGAATAACCGACTCCTTTGGCTCATAGGAGAACAGGTTCCGTAAGCCTCGTATACCAACAAGTCGAATAAACACGACTGGCAGAAGAAGCGGCACCACGAACATCAATAAGTAGCCGAGGATACTGCGCCCTACGATATTCTGTAGGAAAAACTGCTGTATGCTCATCACCTCGACACCTCCACAACTGGCTCTAACGCTTGAAGAAATGTAGGAATGTCTAATGCGACATGTGTAGCCTCTCCATTACATAGACGGGCATGAAGCAGTGCGATTGGCGGCGGTAGAATATTGCTAGCCGCTAATTGGTCAACATGCGCGAAGACCTCTTCGGGTGGTCCATCGAGGGCAACACTTCCTTCATGTAACACGACAACGCGGCTCGCGTATTGTGCGACAGCTTGCATATCATGTGAAATCATCACGTAGGTAAACTTCTGATGTTGACGTAGTTGTTCAAGAAATTGTAGGAAGGCACAGGCGTGTCCCTCGTCCTGACCCGTTGTCGGCTCGTCGAGAATAAGCACTTCTGGATAACGAGCTAACAGCACTCCAATCGCCAAGCGTTTGCGCTGTCCATGACTCAACTGAAACGGATTGTCCTGGCGATGCGCCTCTAAGTCCACCATCTTGAGCAGTTCGTCAACGGTATAGAGCAGTTCACTCTTACGCTTACGTCTATTATTAGCACCAAACAAGAACTCACGCTCCACTGTTGCACTGAACAGCATAGTGTCAGCAGATTGGAACAGATAGGCCATCTTCTCTGCTTGACGCGAAATGCTGCTAGCCTCAACAGGCTTTCCTCTATGTCGTACCGCTCCGCTTGTTGGTGCTTGAAAGCCCATCGCAAGCGAGGCCATAGACGTTTTGCCTGATCCATTAGGACCAATGATAGCAACCCACTCTTCAGGTGACACATTCACATTGATATCGTTGAGAACATGCTTTGTACCAAATGATAGCCCAACATGTTCCCATGAGACCGCGTACTGCGCTGGCTCCCGAGCAGGAAAGCTCAGCGTAAGCGCGTCCATGTGTTGTATCGCGCTATTGCGCTGACGTAGATACTGTGCTAAAGGTGTATCGACAAGTGCGTTGTATGCTTCGTCCACAGAAAGCGGAGTCTCGCCATGAAACACATCAGGAATAGCTCTGGCAAGTCGTACCATCTGTGGAACTGAAACGCCCAAATTGTCCCACAACGGAATATCAGTAAAGGCGTTACGCGGTGGGGCATCCACTACCACACGTCCTGCATCCATGAGTAGCACACGATCAACCCATGAAATTACCTCGTCAATCTTATGCTCGATCAGTATAATCGTCATGCCGTACTGCTTATTCAGAGTACGCAAGACGCTTAATACTTCCTGCGTTCCCACAGGGTCCAGGTCTGACGTAGGTTCGTCAAGCACCAGAACGGTAGGACGCATAGCGAGCGTGGCAGAAATTGCTACACGCTGCTTCTGACCACCTGAAAGCGCGAAGATTTCTTGACGTGCTAGGTGTTCCATACGTGTGTATTCGAGTGCTTGCTGCACACGGTGTTCGATCTCTGTACGAGGAAGCGCGAGGTTTTCGGGACCAAATGCGACCTCGGATTCAACATCAATTTGAATTAACTGGTTATCTGGATTTTGAAAAACCATACCGACATATTGCGAGATCTCGTTGATCTCCATGCCGCCTATACGTTTCGAGTCCAGATAGATATCGCCTTGCATATCACCTGCAATCCTTGTCGGGATGAGTCCGGCGAGGGCGAGTGCGAGAGTGGATTTCCCGCACCCGGATGGTCCCGCCAGTAGCACAAATTGCCCGCTCGGAATCGTCAGGTCGATATCTCTTAGCACGGAGCCAGAGGTATCTTGATAAGCGAAAGACAGGGAATCTATGCATAGGTCTGGCATACTACCCTTTATCCTCTGGTCTCTGTGCGTTGTACATCGGACACTGTGTCTACCTCTGGTGCGACAGGCGTTGGTACAATTCCAGAAGTGTTAGCACGGGCAGACATGACAAACGCGATAATTGTGACGACGAGTAGAATACCTGCTGCGATGAGTACCGTCGTGCCATCGGGCAAGTTCAAGGTACCCTGCGTCTCGCCTTTGTTATAGCTACTCACAAGCATATAGATACCATCAGCCGCTAGCAAGACGGTCAATACTACTCCAATAATTCCAAGTAGTCTCAAGTTCATGATGCCCTCCCTTCATTTGCAGGTTGCGGCACGACTGGTAATCCTGTATCAGTCACTTCTCGACGTTCAACAGGAGCGGTACGATGTGCCGAAGGATTGACCGACTGCGCGATACGAATAGCGAGTGGTGCCGAAATTGCGGCCTCAACACCATTGCCAATCAAGTTGAATAGAGAGTAAAAGAAGATGTAGCCAAGTGTCTTCGTCTCGCCAAACAATAAAGGACTCATGATAGCGGACTGAAACGTATCCGCAGGGACGGCACGTAATGCGCCCATGATAAAGCCGTCGATAATAACTTGCGGACCACCATGCGCGAAGACACGATTGCCACGCAAGACGAAATAGAGATCGACAAAAACGCCTTGCATAATGCCATAAGGCCATGCAAGAATATTGATGCCTTGTCCACTATAAAAGAGTTGCATCAGCAAAAAGTTGAGAAACACCATCGCCGTTGCTACGCCGGGCTTGCGTACCATTGCGATACCGACCATAAGCAGAAACATATAGGGCAGGTCATTCAACGCGAAGGCATGCCCAAAGGGGATGAGGTTGATAAGAGGCGTAATAAACTGGTCGCCGATCAAGTTGTCATAGACTTCAAGCAATACACCAAGCATCGCAACAACCAGAATATCTTGTGTCGTCCAACGTACAAAGCCGAGCACTCGCCCTCGACGCCAGATAAAAAAGAGTGCGGCAAGAACAACAATCCAGGCAATCACATACACAGAGACGTTCAAGCCAAATGGCAATTGAACCGTCGTCGTCCCAGTCCAGGACTTAGGAAACATAGTGGCACCTCCCTATAACTGTGCAGTACACCGAAAGCTTGTGTACTACAAGGAAGATTATAGCCACCCTTTGTGAAATTCCGTTTAAGAAACATTAAATAGTGTAATTTTCATGTTAAACTATTGCCCAATTGACACCCTTCTTTTTACTGAAGAGATGAGGTTTTCTGTGGTACAATGTTCCATAAACTACATTTGATTGATAGGAAGAGAAGACATGAGCAGCAATTACGAAGAGTTGGCCAAACAAGCCAAAACTAGGAATCAGCAAGTTATTGATGAGTTTCATGCCAATGGAGGTAAGGTTGGAAATTTTCCAGGCGTAAATTTCCTCTTGCTTCACACACTAGGAGCAAAGAGCAACCAAGAACGTGTCATCCCTTTGTTATACTTCAAAGATGGCGACAACTACGTCCTCGCTGCCGCCAAAGGTGGCGCGCCCACCAATCCTGATTGGTACTACAATATGCTTGCCCATCCTGATGATATCACGATTGAAGTCGGGACCGAGCACTTCAAAGTCCATGCGACAGTTGCAGAGCCAGCTGAACGGGATCGTATCTTCGCCGATGTCGCAAGACAATCACCTCAGTTTGCTGGATATCAAAAAGATAATCCTCGTATCATACCAGTCGTTTTACTGAAACGTGTCAGCTAGAGATAAAGAGAGCGTAGTGCTAGAACCTATGACGCCAATAATGCAATGCATTATTGGCGTCATAGGTTCTAGCATCATGCCATAAGAGGATGCAGGTTCTTCTCAATCTCTGCACGTTGCCCTTCCAGAAATGGAGGCAGGGCAAGATGTTCGCCGAGATGCTCAATGTTCTCGTCTGTATCGAAACCTGGACCATCGGTGGCGATTTCAAACAATGCACCACCAGGGACGCGGAAGTAGATTGACTTGAAGTAGAAACGGTCAATCACTGGCGTCACACCAAGACCAACTTGCGCAAGATGTTCACGCCACTGACGGTGCTCTTCTGAATTTGGAGTGCGGAAAGCAATGTGATGGACACCACCAATACCGAGATTGCCAGCCATTCCGTTTGGACGCTCCTCTACATGTACCTCCGTACCGGGTCCACCCTGCCCTGTCTCGAAGACAACGAGACGGTCTGTGTCATTGAGGGAGTATTCTCTCGTCTGCTGAAAACCAAGTACCTGTGTCAGGACGAGCGCAAGTGAGTCAAGTTGACGTACAATAACTGTTGCCGCATCGAGTCCACGAATAGCTACATGCGCTGGAACAGGACTCTTATCCCACGGCTGAAACGTCGAGGGAGCATTGCCATCATCAAAGAGTCCAAGCTGCATACCCTCTGGACTGGTAAAGAGTATACTTGCACGGCCCGCACGCTCACTCCGGCTTTGTATCTGCGCACCGTTTTCTTCTAAATGCTGCGCCCACCAGTCAAGTGCTTCCACTCCTGGTACACGGAGCGCAATTGTTCCGATAGTGCCAGTACCAGAGACATTTCGTCCAATATGGGGCCAATCGAAAAAGGTTACGTCGGTTCCTGGGTTGCCACGCTCGTCAGCATAATAGAGGTGATAAGCTGAAATGTCGTCCTGGTTCACGGTTTGCTTGACCAGACGTAAGCCCAGAACGTTTGTATAAAATTCAACATTTTTTGCAGTATTGCCAGTGACAGCTGTCACATGGTGAAGGCCAGTAAGTTCCATGAATTCCTCTCTCGTTCCTCAAATGACGTTAGTGCATGTCAGTTATCGTTTCACCTCGTGTCCTGCGCGCACCAATACCTGTAAGGCGCGTTCGAGATCGCCCTCTTTTATGAGCAAGTGATCGGTCTCGTAAGTTGCGATGGCGAGTACACTAACGTTCGACTCGGCGAGCGGAATAGCGAGTGAGACATGAATACCGGAGAGAGAAAAATCAAAGGCTCCCTCGACTTTGACGCAACGCCAGCCACGCTCTGCCGTCGTACCCTCGACAGGTACATTGTCTTGTAAGCATACAACAGAGAGTTCAGTACGTGTACGCGTCAGTGAAATAAAATCGTCGCCTAGCAATGCCCAATTGGGAATATGTCCGTTGGGTTCGAGACGACATACAGCATACGTTTGAGGGAGCACATTGAGTATCAGTTGTTGCATGAGTCTTCCCTATTCCTTCCTAATGCATTTCTTCTATGTACAAGAAAATGGAAGTGTGCAATGATGCGAACAAAAACACAAGGCTAAAATTAAACAAAGAATATTTTT
>CAXUHF010000184.1:6234-8269 GCA_964250765.1 uncultured Ktedonobacteraceae bacterium
GTGCAATGATGCACGCACTAGCGCATGCATCATTGCACACTTCCATTTTTGTATTGCTACTATTCCAGAATTCTACTACAAAGGCTCTACACGCAGTAGCACATCGCCTTTTTGTACAACGTCCCCACTGGTGGCGACCATTGCAACAACGCGTCCCGACACATCAGCCTGAATCTCGTTAAAGACCTTCATTGCTTCAACGAGCGCGACAATCTGCCCAACACGTACAATGTCGCCTACGGCTGCAAATGCTGGTGAGGTTGGCGAGGCTGCTTCATAATAGACGCCCGTCAATGGAGCAGCAATTGCCACACTCTTGTCAACCTTGGCAGGCGGCCCTGCAACCGATTGGACAGTCGGTATGCTTTGCCCATTCTGCATTACATTTACGGTCTGCTGTGTGGGAGCAGAGGAGACCATGACCATCCCCGGATTGCGCCGAACGATGATTTCGGTCCCCGCTTCAGTTAATTCTAGTTCGCTAATCGTGCTACCTTCGAGAACCTGAATAATCGCCTCGACTCGCTCTAGCCACGATGTCTTCTCTTCATCCATACAATTACTTACTCTACTCTGTTACTTACACACTCGTCGTAGGGACCAATTCATCGCGTCCTTCTCGCCTTTCAATGTACCAAGAGGACGCGATGAATCGGTCCCTACTCCTCATATCGTTTGAAAATCAAGCAGGTGTTATGCCCACCAAAGCCCATTGAGGTACCCATTGCAGCATCGACACGAACGCGTCGTGCCTCATTTGGCACATAATCCAGATCACATTCTGGATCAGGATGATGCAGGTTGATGGTTGGTGGAACGATACCTGTGAGAATTGATTGAATAGCGACAACCGCACCGACCGCACCAGCCGCGCCCAACGTGTGCCCAATCATCGACTTTGTGCCACTAATTGGCATTTTCCATGCATGTTCACCGAACACGGTCTTTACCGCCTGTGTCTCTGTGCGATCATTGTACTCTGTCGATGTGGCGTGTGCATTGTAGTAGTCGATTTGGTCAGGCTGTAACCCTGCTTTTTGTAGAGCGCGCCGCATCGCACGTACCAGACCAGTACCACCAGGAGCAGGCTCAGTTATATGGTGTGCATCACCAGTGGAACCATAACCCACCATTTCTGCGAGAATGTGTGCGCCACGCGCTTTGGCAAATTCCAGGTCTTCCAAAATCAACATCGCCGAGCCTTCGCCCATCACGAAGCCATCGCGTGTCGCATCAAAGGGCCGACTCGCGCCTTGTGGATTGTCATTGAGTCGTGATAGCGCATGCATGTTATCAAAGGCAGCCATCGCAATCGGTGTGACCGCTTTTTCAGAGCCACCCGCGATCATCGCTCTCGCGTCGCCGCGTCGAATGGTTTCCCATGCTTCACCAATTGTGTTGCCACTGGTAGCGCATGCAGAAACCGCAGCCCAGTTCGGACCACGCGCGCCTGTCAGGATAGAGACGATACCGGGGGCACCGTCGATAATCATCATGTTGATGAAGAAGGGACTGATGCGGTCAGGTCCTCTATCATGCAGAATTGTGAACTGATCGTGCAACGTCACGAGACCACCGATACCGCTACCGATATACACGCCGATATCGTCCGCGTTCTCGTCGGTGATTTCTAGTTTAGCCTGTGCTAGTGCCTGTTTGCTTGTCGCAATCGCCATCTGTTCATAGGGATCATTGCGACGCGCCTCTTTACGATCTATGTACGGGGAAGAATCGAAGTTTTTGACCTCGCCCGCGAAGTGAACGCGGTGCTTGCTCGAATCATAGCCTGTAATCTCACTCACACCCGATTTTCCCTGGCACAGCGCATCCCACGATGATGCCAGGTCGTTACCCACAGAGGTAACAAGCCCAATTCCAGTTACAACAACGCGAGACGACATAATGTGGTTCCTCCTGTATTATGTGTGTGATATGTATGCAATAATTTAAGCTATAACTCCTGTACGGGTCTGCTTTAGCACACCCTCTCGCCACATATAAGGGTGTGCTAAAGCAGACCCGTACAGGAGTTATA
>CAXUHF010000185.1:0-8207 GCA_964250765.1 uncultured Ktedonobacteraceae bacterium
TTCGCAAGCAATGCCTGGAATGATGGAGATGTGAAACGTGCATCCTGCGCATTGATGTGCAAGAGTTGGCATCCCGTTGCATCGAGATTCATCTGTTGGACAGATGTAGTTCCACGCAAAAAGGCCAAATGGTATTCTAAACCAAGGTCAGCAGGGCAACTCAATGTTCCTGGTTGCACAGTTTTTAAGGTATAAGCAGCTTTATATAGGTCCTGCACTTGTGCAGCATCGTGGATGACCCTATTGAGAGCGGCAAAGTGATAGCCCGGCAACTCAGTGCGAACAACATGTAGCACATCTGGAACATATGTCACACCAGTCTGTTCTGTTCCCCCACACGCAGAAAGCGACAAAACGAGAAGAGCAAGGAGCCATCCTGTTGCAATACAAGGTTTCATGAGTGTTCTCCTAAAATGAGTCGTATGCCTCTTCAGTTCACTCGGAAATCTCTGGGAAAGTACAGCAGAGAAATTACCTTCTCATATATTCTACCATTTCAGGGATCAGCGAGATTGCGTAATATCCACTTAAAGTTGGGATTTACACTACCACATTTCACCCTTTTTGTATGTTTATTTGTTTAAGGAAAGGAAGTGTTACAAATGGCAAGATCACTAAAAACAATGCTTCTAGGATTGCTTATTATGATATTTGGAGCAATTTTAGGCTCATCCCCTGCTGTAAATGGTCTACTTTTGGCAAACCTCTACACTAGAAATGGTAGCAGTGTTATAGTTCCTACTCTACAAGATATTTATGCGCATTTTTTATCGTTTGACTACCTTGTAGTTGCTATCATCGTAGTAGGGCTGCTCACAAGCATAGTCGGCTTCTTTCTTAAGAATTAGTAGGTAGCTATCCGCATATTCGGATTGTCACCATTGCGGAGATTGTAGAGCAGCATAAACGGTTCGATATACTAATGAGCCTAGAGGTGTTGAAGGAAGTACAAAGCACCATTTTACAAGACATACAGCCCTAATTATTTACGAAAGAGCTAATCGAAACAGAATGGCAGAACTAGACATAAGATAGGTACGTTTCTTTTGCTCTTTCACCCTCTAACGGGAGTTAACAGTGTAGCAACAAATGTACCGACACGCAAGAACTATAGCAAAAAGAAACGAACGAGAGCGAACAAGAGTTAAGGATTTAAGCTCCTAGAGAGTGACAAAGAACGTTCACGAACGGGTATAATAGAGTCCCCTTGAATATTTATATCATTTATGATATAACCTAAGAAAAGTGTGGGGATTGTCGATAGTTTAATGAGTGAAGAGTCAACGCACAAACGTCAATGGCGTGACTACCAGACCAAAGGTGGAGCACGTCCTGTAAAAGATTTTATGATGGCGTTACCAGATGAAGACCGAGCTACAGTGCTTGTCGAAATGAAATATGTTAGCGAACAAGGTGTAAGGGTTGCACGTCATATTCGTGGCGAGATTTATGAAGTTCGCGTTTCATATAATACCAACATATATCGCATTCTGTTTGCCCGTGAAGGGCATTTCAAACAGATATTGCTTTCTCTAGTGGGGTTTCAAAAGAAAACACAAGAAACTCCATCATACGAAATAAGACTTGCTGAACGAAGGCTAGCAGACTGGCGACGGCAAGGGGCGATCAAGGAAGGGAAATAGGGAGAATACACATGGAACAAGATTTTCTTGACGAAATAATTAGTGAGTCAACAGAAAAAAACCCACGTTTCCCTCAGTTAATGGAGGAGGCTCGTCAACGACGTGAGCTTCTGCAAAAGCTAGCTGCTCTACGTATAGCTGCTCATATTACACAAACAAAAGTAGCTAAATGTATAAGAACTTCGCAATCAGCTGTCGCACGTATGGAGGCAGGTATTGTAGACCCTCGCCTGTCTAGTATCCAACGCTATGCGGCAAGTATAGGAAAACGTGTAGAATGGCATCTTGTCGATGCTTAGAGACATAACTACACAATAGGCTAAGTTCTGGTAAATAGAGGCAGTGAGGAAAAA
The DNA here is from genome assembly GCA_964250765.1 of uncultured Ktedonobacteraceae bacterium. GTDB lineage: Bacteria > Chloroflexota > Ktedonobacteria > Ktedonobacterales > Ktedonobacteraceae > JBBQVS01. The sequence continues at coordinate 1,997 of CAXUHF010000185.1, forward strand.
TTTCCTCACCGCCTCTCTGCATCTCCAAGGTTTAGTGCTCTGCTATTTCGGCCATCTCCGCGAGCGAAGCTGTTACGTCAGCATGCGCCGGGTCGCCACTGAGTTCTCGGTAAATTGTAGCGACCGTGACGGCGATGCGCTCACCGTCGGTCCATGACGCATAGCGATCCATCGCTATTGATCTTGCGGCCTCGAAAGCAGGCATTCCGGCTTCATAGCGTTTGCGTGTCTCAGCAAAAACGTATTCGAGGTAGCCCTTGAACTCTATCACACCCTGTTTATCTGTGATAGGACCATGACCGGGAACAATGGTCTCGACATCGAGCGAGAGAATGTAATCGCAGGCTCGTATCCAGTTACTCACCGGACCAGCCCACGCAATGGGATGACCACCGATAAACAAAATGTCAGCAGTGAAGATGACACGATCACTGGGAATATGGATCAACGTATCACCAAGAGTGTGAGCGGGACCGACCTCGATGAGGCGCACGTCCTTGTCTCCAACCTTCAGGTTTAACATACCCTCGAAGGTCTCCTTGGGCAAGGTCAATGTAATGCCATCAAATTTAAACGGCCCAAAGATACGCTGAATAAACTCTCCCGTTTTCCCCATCTCTGGTGTCAGTCTCATCAACTCTGCGAATTGCTCAGGAGGAGCTTCTGTGCCCATCTGATGCGCGGTACGTGCGGATGCGATGATGCGAGAATCAGCGACTAATTCGTTGCCGTAACAATGATCGCCATTAGCATGAGAATTGACAAGGATATCAATGTGAGATGCGGCTGGAACTGACTTGCGCATGGTATCTAACATCTCTTGTGTCAAAGGGAGGTCGAAGAGCGTATCAACCAGCAAGGACGCTTCTCCATCAGTGATTAAGCCAGCATTGCTCCATCCCCAGGAGCCATCGGGCTGTAAGTAGGCATATACAGAGTTGCCTAGGTCGTGTAGTCCTTTAGTATATTTCCAATTGCCCATCGTGTTTTTCCTTTCGTTTTGCTCAAAAAGAACTAGGAGTACGCAATAGATGCTTTTGAATTTTGCCGACAGAAGTTCGAGGTAGTTCCGCGACAAACTCGATTGCACCTGGCACCTTGAATTTTGCGAGTCGTGTGCTACACCAACTGATGATATCCTTGTCGGTAACACTGCTCCCTTCGTGTAGAACTACATATGCTTGAATCGCCTCGTCACGCATCGAATCCGGCACTCCCACAACCGCGACATCGAAGACCCCCGGATAGTCTTTGATGACGCTCTCTACTTCGCTTGCTGCTATGTTCTCTCCTGCTCGTTTGATCATATCCTTCAAACGATCTACAAAGTAGATGTAGCCTTCCTCGTCACATCTCACGTTATCTCCTGTAGAGAGCCACCCGTTTTTGAGCGTGGCATGTGTCGCTGCCTCATCCTTGAAATAGCCACGCATCAACGAGATACCCGGTATACCGCCGACCAAGAGTTGTCCCGTCTCTCCCGGCACGACATCGTTTTCGTGATCATCAACAATATGACAAGTATAACCTAGCACAACACGACCTATCGAGTGTGGGTCGCGCCTCTCATAGAGTGGGTTCATCAGTGGTGGTCCTATTGTTTCCGTCATGCCATAAATCTGCATGAGCGGCATGGCAATGCGCTTTTCCCACTCCTGTATTTGTGACTCACTCAGATTTTGCGCAAAGATCGCAAGCCGTACGTTGTGCTGTTTAGACTGTGGTGTGTGTGGCTGAGCCAGCAGCATGCGCATCGGAGCCGCAAACAGACTAGCGACGGTTGCCCCGTGACGGACCGCTTGCTCAGTGTAACGACTGGCACTAAAGCGTTCCATTAACAAGAGCGTTGCCCCTGTAACGAGAACGGACATCGTGCAATAATACTGCGCATTGCCATGAAACAAAGGGAGAACGGTCAAAAATCTATCGCCAGGAGTCAGACCCATACCCTTCGAGACACATTCTCCGGCATAGACGTAATTGGCATGTGTTACCAGCACGCCCTTTGGCCTTGCAGTTGTTCCAGAGGTATAGAGAATCGCGGCATCATCTGAAGAATGAACATTCAAGGGCAATGTTGCCACGTTCACGCTCCTGTTTACCTCACGAAAGAGCGGCATCTGATCGACGAGCAAGATTTCTTGCAGTGGAGAGGAACGTGTCTTCACCTCTTCCATCTGTTGAGCAAAGGTTGACTCGGTAAGACTGATTCTACTTTCGGAGTGATTCAGAATATAGGTAAGTTCGTCGATACTGGAAGCGGTATTAGTCGGCACAAGTATTGCCCCCAGCTTGTTGCAGGCAAACCATCCAAAGATGAATTCTGGTCGGTTTGTCAGGTGCATATGCACTTTCGTGCCATTCGTCACTCCGCGCTCATCAAGGAGTGATGCAACATTGTTGATAATCTCATTTGCCTGTTGCCAGGTGAAGACCGTGACATGTTGCATCATATCCTCAAAGACCAGGAACTCGCGGTCTGGGTGACGTTGAGCACGCTCCGCCATCATACTCGGAATAGTACGGTTGCCGACAGTACTCAAAATGTGCATGATGTTCCTCTGTCTCTGTTCGTCAAGCTCCACGTACAACGTTTCTCATGTTGACGGAAACTCTCACGTTAATCACGAGCACCAACCGTATTGGCAAGCACACCTATGCCTTCCACATCTGCCTCAAGAAGGTCTCCGGGTGCAATCCAGCGGTCAAGTTCTAAGCCGCAGCCGCGCCCAACGGTCCCACTAGCAAGCACATCGCCCGGAAAGATTTCCTCCTCGTTGGAGAGATACTCGATGATCTGCTCAAAGGAGAAACGCATCTGACCAATACTACCTGATGACCATTCTTCGCCGTTGACCCGAAATTTCATAGGTGCATGTAAGGCATCGAATTCATCTGATGTGGCGATACACGGTCCAATGCCAGTCGCAAAATCTTTTCCTTTGAATGGCCCCAATCCTACGGACATCTCGCGCATTTGTATGTCACGTGCCGAGAAGTCGTTGAAGATAGAGTAGCCATAGATGTAATCTGCGGCTTTCGATGCAGGAATATCTTTTCCTGTGCGTCCGATGATTGCACACAGTTCGAGTTCATAATCCAGCTTTTCCGTGTAACGAGGCCAGCGCACAGTCGTATCAGGCCCAATCACCGTGTCAGGATTTCCCTTGTAGCACACAGGCATGTTATACCACTCTTCTGGTACCTTGCTTTTGAGGCTGTTACGCACATGTTCCTCAACAACCATGAAATCATGAATACGGCGTGGGCGAGGCAAAGGCGCACGGAGGAGTACATCTCTGCGCTGAAACACAATCTGCTCACTCCTCGCTCCACGTTGTTCAGCAGTAAGATGAACACGCGCAAGTGCTTCACGAACTGTATCCAATGTGCGTGTACCACCAGCAATGAAAGCGATCATATCTACCGGAACAAGATATTCAGCCTCCCGATACGTGTCTTCAAAATCGCCCTTGTGTCTGAGATACTCGGCGGCGAGAAAATTGGCATCTACAATGGTATCATCGTCCTGCCATATTCCGACGCGTCGGAAAGGCCCGACAACGGTTTGTACTTCATATGTTACTAGTCTCATATCTGCCCTCTTTCTACTGCGATAGGAGCTTTCTGTACAACGGAAGCCCCAAGAGGCTCGCGTGCGGCAAAGCCTATAACGCCAAAGACGATACTTATCACGCCTAAAAAAATCCAGGCCCAGGTAAAACCACTTGCTACCTCAATCTGCCCGAAAAAGATGGGAACAAGGAAGCCGCCTACAGCCGCAAGCGTCAAGATCAACCCTTCCGCAGTCGCTACATCTTCAGGATTAATTCGGTCCCTATAATGACCAGGTACCGATGTCAACGCAGCGAAGCCAAAGATTAAGAAGAACCCGACAATTATGGCAATCACCCACGTCCCGGCAAGGCCGGCAAATGGGAAGAAGAGCATACCAACCCCTAGCACGAGCAGAGGCGTAATGATCACAGCCTTCAACCGATGTGTACGATCAGCCATATAGCCACCAATAATAGAGCCAGGCACACCCGCCAACACGATCACCGCTGCGATAAGGCCACCAGTTGATTCTGAAAGATGGAATACTGCTACAGCGTAGGTACTCATCAGTTGTGAGGCAGTAAAATAAGCACCATAAGCTCCTAGGAGGCTCAGACCAAAAAACCAGAGATCCTTGTTGCCAAGCACTCTCCCAACAGCCGACCAGCTAAAGCTTCTGGCCTCTAGCTCTACCTGCTCATCATTGGGCACACGTAACCAGATGAGCGTGATGAAAAAAATGACAAGCCCAATAACGCCACCAATGACTAGGGCAGTAGACCAGCCCGTAGCTTGGATGACGCTCACCCAAGTGAAGAGGCCAAACGCGGCACCGAGAGCAAAAGCTGCTCCACCGGAAATACCCAGGGCCAGAGCCAGTTCACGACCACGGAACCAGGACGTTACCATTGCAAAACCACTGCCCACGAAAAAAGAGGCACCAATGCCGGTTATGATGCGCAAAATCATGAGCCAAGCATAGTTAGGGGCAAAAGCACTGGCGATACCGCCCAATGATTCGAGTAAAATACCTGCCAGTAGGATATTCCGCAGTCCAAAACGGTACGTCAGGAAACCCGTTGGAATATGAAAAATTCCATATCCCGCAAGGAAAAGTGAGATAAGTAGGGCCAGTTGCGGAATCTGGAGACTGAATTGCTGTCCTACAGCCGGGAAAGCAGCCGCGATGTCGAACCAGTTCAATGTCAATTGGACAAAGCCGAGGGAGAGGATGGCGAGCATCCACCAACGCAACGATGTATCCCTTGAGCCTGATACGGATGTCTTCATGATCTTACAACTATCCTTTCATGATTGCGACGGAAATTGTTAGGAAGAAATCTAAACGACTATGCCTAGACGTAACGAGGTTGTTGCCAGATGTGTACGATTACGGCAATCGAGCTTGCGTTGCAAACGGCGTAAATGAAAGCGGATGGTACTGGCCTCTATATCTAAAATCTCCGCCATTTCTTCATCAGCCAAGCCTAACGTGAGCAGGTACAGAATGTTCCATTCGCGCTCACTACAATCGTACTTGCGGTAAACAGGCTGTTGTTCTAATGCTGGTGGTTCATCAATTAGGAGTATGTGTGTGGTTGTACGTAGCCACAATTCCCCAATCGCATCAATCAGATGCTGCGAAATAGTAGCAGTAAATGCATTTTGTGTGCGCGTTGCACCGTAGATGAGAAACCCTGCTTCAACAAAAGGCACACAGAGGATGCTTCTAATACCTTCGGCCTGTACATCTGAGAAAGGTACAAAGCGGTTATCGAGTTCGTAATCATTTGTCCAAATAGATTTTCGGCGAGTCCAGGCGTATCCTCCTTGCCCTAAAGGAATATACATGGCATGCGCCTGATAGACATCAGTACGTAGGCCGACACCAGTACTCAATTGAAATTCACGGGGTGCTGTCTGAATTTTCGTATACCCAACATCGAGGTGAAAAGCTGAAAGAAGCTGAGTTAAGGCTGCATGCATCCGAGCTTCGTCTACCTCTGATCGTTGAGGAAACGTACGAGTGTCATTACTCATTGCTTCACGTCTTTCTGTGAAAAAGCTCTGGTAATACTCCGTTTTCTTGAGTATACATTGTAAAAGGGGAACAAACAACTATCAACATTGATAGTTGTTTGTTCCTTAAGAAAGCCTCAGCATCTGGAATCTAGTAGTAGACAAAAAGGTGTTTTGCCTCTTAATGCAGAAACGTATTTCCTCTTGTGTACGTAAAAAAGGTAAAGCACCGCGGAGGTCAATAGATGGACAGTCAAGACTCACCTGAAAGTAAGCCATCATCTCGTGTTCAGCCGAAGTATATCTTGATTGCAGAAGATGATGAAGAGATTGGACAGTTTCTTCTCCTCACCATCGAGCAGGAGACTCCCTATACTCCTGTCTGGGTTGCTACTGGTCATGATGCCCTACGAGTTGCTCAAGAACATCGTCCTCTTTTATTCGTGTTGAATTATCACATGCCGAGTATGACGGGACTCCAGTTATATGACCAGTTGCATGCTATCCTAGGGTTGGAGATGGTTCCTGCCATTATGGTGAGTGCAACTCTTCCCCATGCTGAACTCAAGCATCGAGGTATTATTGGACTCGATAAGCCTTTTGACCTGGATGAACTGTTGCATCTGATCGAGCG
>CAXUHF010000186.1:0-8197 GCA_964250765.1 uncultured Ktedonobacteraceae bacterium
AAAAAATGGTTTTGACACCTGCTCCACCTAGCGAAAATGTTTATTTGCTGACTACACCTGTTTTGCGAGCAAACACCATCTTCAAAAAATCTTGCTACGTCCCTTGCAAACAGTCCTACTTTGTTGCCAAGATTTGGCGCAGTTGTTATACTCATCCCATAGGATGAAATTGAGATGAAAATGGCTATATTGTAAAAGCTATAAAAATATGTAATAGTACAAAAAGAAATTGTGAGGGAAACAGAGTGAAGGTATTAGTAACTGGGGCTGCTGGCTTTTTGGGTGGGCATCTGGTTGATATGCTGGTAGAGCGTGGTGATGAGGTACGCGCGATGGTGCGACCCGTTGAGAATGCTAGCTATTTGCGCACGCTATCAGGTGTAGAAGTTGTCAATGGCGACTTAACCAGTGCAGCGTCACTGAAACGCGCCGTAAAAGGTGTCGAACGTGTCTACAATGTTGGTGCGAAAACGGGACCTTGGGGACCAGAGAGTGCCTATCAAGCCATTAATGTATACGGTCTCTCAGACTTAGTATATGCTGCTATGGATGCGGGAGTGCAACGTATTGTGCATACAAGCTCTATCACTGTATACGGGCACTTCCTGCATGGCATTGTGAAAGAGGATCATCCTTTCCACGCTGAGGACAACCCTTATAGTCGCACAAAGATTGAGGGTGAGAAACTTGTTGCCGACCTTGTTGAAGGCCAGGGCGCGCCCATTGTAATAGTGCGTCCCGCATGGATTTATGGTCCTCGTGATACCGCGAGTTTTGCGAAATATGTGAGTCGTGTTGAGTCGGGCAAATTCTTCTTCATCGGTTCAGGTGAAAACATTGTACCAACCGTCTATGTTCGTGATGTGGCGCAGGGGTTGATCAAAGCAGGTGATGCAGGCAACGAAGTGATTGGACAGGCATATACGCTCGCTAATGACGAACGCGTGACACAAGCAACATATTTGAATACCATCGCCGATGCTTTGGGTGTGTCGCACGTTTCGCTAAAAGTTCCCTTCTCCGCGCTCTATACAGCTGGACGAAGTGCTGAACTTGTCTGGCAAGCAATGGGACGACGCAACGCTGCACCACCACCACTAACAACCTATGGAATTACATTACAGGGTGGCGACCAGCAATTTTCAATTGATAAAGCGCGCCGTGAGCTTGGCTATACTCCACAGTTCGACATTCAACGAGGCGTAGCGGAAGGCGTGAAGTGGTATCGTTCGCTTCAGCAAGGCTCACAAACTCCTCAAGTTGCACGTGAAGTGGTCGAAACAACACGTTAGTCAGAAAACTCATCAACTTTCTTCTGTAAGAAGGCTTTTTACGTAAAGCGGCTTCGTCTCCCGGCTTGTCAAGAGTGTCGGGAGACGCCGTTCACGTACTCCAAACCAGTTGAAAAGATACGCGAGTGTCACGATAACAAAGAACACGTTTCTGATAGCCACAACCTGAAAGAAACCAGGAGTAAGCGGAATATTCAACGGCTCAATTGGGCGTGTATAGAAGTAGGCGAATATGATAGTTGTAAGCACTGCTGCTGGTCCCCAGAAAAAGAACCAGAACATGTCGAATGTACCCACATATGCCAGGAGCGGAATAAGCCAGATAATATATTGAGGGCTGAATACCTTTCCTGTTGCAATAAATACGAAAATCAGTGCTATTCCTGCTTGCACAACATCCATTCTTCTTTGCCACTGCATGAAGATACAGTATATGAAGCCGATAATCAGTAAAAACATGCTGATAAGCGAGACGACGTTGCTAAACGGGTTGACAACGTTGATTGAACCATACGCGTTTGTAATTTTCAAAGATGCACCAAATAATGTTGTCAACCAAAGTACTGTACTCCCACTTGACTCAACCTGTACTGGACGATGCGCAAAATATGCAAGTTGAGTCTCAATCGCACCCTGAAAATTCAAAAGCGCAAAGAAGCCGGTGACTCCTCCTACTACTCCTAAAAACAGCAGGCAATGTTTCCACTGCCAACGTCGGATGCCGCGTAGAGTATCCCACAGTGAGCGTGGTAGTGCTACCAGAGGAAGAAACTGCGGTAGCAAATCCATGCGTTCCTCCGCCTGTTGCTCTGCGATGAACAGTACTGGCAACAACAAGATAGGATAAATTTTCAAAAGAACACCAAACGCCAAGGCAACATATGCAGATATCCAGTGCCGCCTCTCGGCAGCGATTAGGCTAATAAGTGTAAGTGCGGCTGGAAGTAGGTCAAAACGTACATGCGCAGTTGCTACGGCACCACCAAGAAGGTAGAGCGCGAAAATCAGCCCTGCTCCACGCGGTCCATAGCGCAGTAGTAGCCAATAGACTAGAACAGCTGTTAGTGCCATGAGGAACGAAAACACAAGTTGATAGTATGAAAGAGGTGCTAGCAGTGCAAGTGAAAAAGGTACAAGCGTCAGTGGTGGGTACTCAATCGGTAACATATGAAATGGTGGTTGTGTACCTGTCTGTAGGAAAGAGCACTGCAGTGTTGGCAAAAGATGGATCGCATTGCTACCAAGCCAAAATGTCAATGCATAGCATTGGTAACGAGCTGGATCAGTCGTAGGCATAAACACTTCCCACGAGGCTCCAATGAACATAAGGATAACCACAAATGTAATAGGGACATATGCAATAAATCCCTTACGTGCAAGAAAAGCATCTTGTAAATATAGAAAAAATACTTTTGTTTTCTTTGTGGAATAGACATGTTCGTGTAGCAACAGGAAGTCCTCCCCCTCTATTTGACATGTTCTCAAAGTGAGTGCTACAATTCCGAACAGAGCACACCCTATGATTAGTTGTGTGCCTTTGTTATTTTTGCCACAATTGCACACACTGCATGACGAACGGTAAGCAATGCTAGTAACGGAACGTGTTCTCTTTGAGTAGCACGAATCTCTATTTTAGGAAGGATACAGTTGTATGAATCCGAAGAATCGTACCGAGACAAAGACGTTGAAAGTTGGAGATACCGCGCCAGACTTTACCTTAAAGACAGAAAAAGGTGACACATGGCATCTTGCCGATTTACGTGGCAAGGAAAATGTTGTCCTTGCTTTTGTTCCCTTTGCCTTTAGCAGTACCTGTTCTGCACAACTGCCTGCATACGAGGCAGATTTAAGCCGTTTCAAAGATTTTGATGCAGAAATTGTGAGTATTAGTATGGATAGTACTTATGCATTAGGAGCCTGGGAAAAGTCGATGCACACCTCGTTTCCTTTGCTCTCCGACTTCTACCCACAAGGCAAAATTGTAGACACCTATGGTGTGCGTCACCCTGCTGGTATGGCTGAACGTGCGCTGTTCGTCATAGATAAAGAAGGCGTCATTCGCTATATCGAGGTTCAAGCTTCCCCCGGCGATATGCCAGACAATGAAGACCTCTTCGAGGCATTACGGAAGTTGTAGTACTACTACAGTAATCAGGGAGAACAAAAAAGGTGTCGCTCAGCGACACCTTTTTTGTTCTCCCTGATTACCCCTCTTGTAAGTCAATTGGTTGCCATTGGCTACTGTCATACTCTGGATACGTAATTTCCCAGGTATGTCCCGGCTCCTCTCGCGCTTCCCAACGACGTAGCGCATCAAGCAATACTTGTCGTTGCAATATCTTTTGCTGTGGACCGCCAAGGCTATTGCCCATCTTAAAGTGATAGGGTGCAATAGCGCGTGGTGGACCAGATTGCTGCGATTGTTCGGGGGCAACGGTAATCAGGACGGTTGGAATGCCTCCCATTTCCACTTCACGCTGTATGATGGCACTCACGCGATGACAAAGGGGACAACCAGCCGTGACAATAACGCCATCGGCCTTTGAACGTAGTATTTCTTTTGCCATTGCAGGAGCAGCACGCTCGTATAAATCACGAAAATTTTGTGTGTACCCCATAAAGCCGAGGTGTTTGTTGCCGACTCCCGCGATAAATCCTTCTTGTGCGAGTTCGCGCAGGCGGTCAATTGGAAAAACAACATTAATGTCTTCATCGGCATCGTGGTGATTGTAGTGTTCGTGTGTCACCATCAGTTGGCTCGACTGTACATCATCTGTAATCAGTCGCCAACTATTGTCTCCCTCAACATTAAACGGCTCCTGATTCCGTAGATGAACGCCTGCCGTGGTAATAAGCGCAAATGTGCTTTCCTTGAGTTCACGAAAACGTGGCGTGTAAGGAATGCATCGCTTTGACATTGGCATAACTTTATGTCCCTTCTTGCAATAAATAGTGAGTATTTATTATACTACTTTGTGCTGCTTGCTTGCTTCATTCGTAGTTTTTGCATTGCGTCCTCGTATAATGGTGTTGCCAGAGCTTGTGCCTCTGGTATCTGAATCCGGTTGTACATCCAGTCGAACTTAGCCTGAACGCTCTCATATGTCCAGCTATCAGTAGGGGCGTCTATTCTGTCAAGGAAGAAATCGACATTGACTTCTAAGAAACTCAAGCTATCAGCCGCCTGTACCCAGTTTGCATCCTCCCATCCTCCTATCTCATGCACACGTATAAGACGTGCGACCTCTATAATCAATTGCTCAGGTGCATTCTGTGTATGAAGAAATTCACCTACAACACGTGCCGAACGTTCTGAGTGTGCTGAATTATATCCTGGATCATCTGGTCCAAGTGCCGGGTCTTGTTTTGGACTATCTGGCCCAGGAAAGGCTCGCTCCATATCATGCGTTAACGTTGCAAGAATCATCGCTTGTGAAGCGTTAGGATGAATACGTCTTAACCATTCCTCAGCTTTTAACAAGTGTTGTGCGTGTCTTCCATATTTTTCTATAACCCATGTGCGAGAAAGTGAAAGTAAATCGCCCATATGAGAACTCCTTGTATAGATATCGCTTATGTAAACGCGAATACTCGCTATATCTTACCCCGAATAGAGTTTTTGCGCGACGGGGTATGTTATAAGTACTGAGCAAGAGCTTCTAAAACAGGAGTACGGAAATGGAGTTGCTGTGTAGAGTAGGACAGATTTTGCGATAGACCCGTACACCAAAAACTCCCAAAAATCGCACTTGACAATCCGTGAGGCGTTTGCTATACTGAATTCGTATTAAGCACACGCATATGGTGGTTGTAGCTCAATGGCAGAGCCCTGGATTGTGGTTCCAGTTGTTGTGGGTTCGAGCCCCATCAGCCACCCTTCATTCAAGAAATGTAACAAACGCTTCGGATACTCCGAAGCGTTTGTTGTTTTCTCGTTGATACTCTTTAATTATATGTTGCTGAAAGCATTCTAAGTAGGTGCTGACGAATAGATAGGATGGGAGCTAGCGTCTCGTCTCGTTCCGAGGACTGAGCTACTATCTGTGTAGTAGCCTCGACAAACCCAAGCATTGCGTCAGCTAATACCTGTATCTCGTGTGCTGTAAGCGGAAGGCTCCCATCTCCATCGCTTATGATAGCCGCGATACGTCCCCGTAGAGTTTTGAGAAGTGCAAGGTCCGCCTCCTGTTCAGAAGAAGGCTGTACATTTGCATGCATATAGGATAGATAGCCCCGAATGATGGTATCGACGACACGCATCTCGTCTATCGAAAGATGAAGTAGTGGTTTATTGTCGTGTGGCTCGTATGGTGTCATGACTACCTCTCATCTGTGTGAATAGCAATTGGTCCGGTATAAGCACTTCCTGTCATGCATTGCAATCCAGCACGTACCGAGGCTGCGTGGATGGCGAGTACAGGGATGTCGTGTTCGATATTCCACAGCGTTACATACCGTACTCCTGACACAAGCGCGACATTGAGCGAGGAGAGATTGTGTGCATAAAGATATGCGCGAAATGTGAGGTTGCCGAGCGAGAGCCGTTATGTTGGCTGGTCTTCTACGCGGTAACGTTGCCATGTGTACTGCTTCATAGACGATCTTGCTCTTCTAACGTTCATAACGTGGTGCTTGACTCGTCTTCACTCATGCCCCATCCCTGCGTTTCTAGCAACACTAACACCTCTTGTTGCTTGCCCTTGCTAATCAGTTGCAACATATGCTTTGCATCGCGTTCCATACGGGCGTTAATGCTGGCATGGCTTGCGACTATCGCTAACCCTGTCAATCCCTGCTGTGCCGCTTGTTCCTGCAAAGCTTGTTGCCGATGAAACTCTGCCACGCTACTTTCTGTCATGTAAGTCAATCCCTTCTTTGTAAACCATTGTCATGTTCTATATTGACAACTTATAATGTATCGTGTACGTCTATTTACATTGTCATATAGATCATGATAGAAATGAAGGACACGAAATGCCTCATTTCTTGCGTATAAAAATTTAAAGAGGAAATGGTATGGCTGCAAAAGAGTCGAAGCAAAGACCACCCTCAGCGTTAGGGCAAGCACTGAAAGTCTATAGAGATACTCACAAATTTACTCAGGAAGAGCTTGCTGTGCTATTAAGTGTGGAACCGCGAACATTGCGACGTTGGGAAAATGGGGAAACAATTTTAACAGATATTCATGAGCTTAAAAGAATTGCAGACCATCTCGGAATATCATATGAGCACTTTGGTATTGCCACATCTATCTATACACCACTTACTCTCGAAAATATTGATGCAACAGTCAATCGTATCTGGTCTCTTATTGACGAAGCTCATATCAGTGAAGCATATGTTGTTGCTGAGCATCTTGTGCGAGAGGCTGTACATCACCTAAAAACGGATGATGAGGAATCTTTACGCGCTTTTGCACGTCTATATCAAGCTATGGCTCACGCTACCTCTCTTAGCTCAAGAACAGAAGAAGTAGGGAGGGCTATTTACTACTATCAGCAAATGGAATATTTCGCGCGTCTGCTTAATGACGATACATTACTCAACCTGTCCTTAGCCTATCAAGGTGATATGTATCGGCGTAAAGGAGATATAACACGTGCTATTACTTATCTTGAGGAGGCTCGTGATACAACACCACAAGCTGATGTCGCTTCACATGGTAACACTATGCAATTGCTTGCACGTTCTTATATACGAGCAAATCGAGAGCGCGATTTTGATTATGCTATAAAAGAGTCCGAAGATTTAGCACATGCTATGCAACAGAAGACAGGTAGTGCAAGAAACCAGTATCAACTTGCTCACGTGTATGAAGAATATGCAAAAGGCTATGGTATGTTAGGTAAAACACAGCAAGGACTCGACTACATTACTCTTGCGGAAAGGCAACGCCCTCTTACCAAGACAACAGAAATATTGCTTAAAGTAGCACGCGCTGAAATCCTAATATATAGTGGCGATATCCGTAGTGGAGAACCATTAGCTGTTGATGCAGCTGTCTATACAAGAGAGCATGGACACTACCGACGCCTAGAACGTATTTATGCACTCAGAAGGCATCTCAATCAACAAACCCTCCGTTATGGAAAAGCGGAGCAAGCACTAAGCGATGCCTTAGAGGGGCAGATTGAACATTGGAAATAGATTAATAAAATATTTTTCGGGAAAGAACGGCTGTAGGGGCTTTAATTCATTACGCCCTGTGAGCGATGAACTAACCAAGCGAGAGCGGCAATGCCAGCATTTCCACGTCCTCTCGCAGTGTGCATCGCTCACAGGGCGTAATGATGCTCTTTAACTAATAAATAGGGATATGATAAGCCAAAAGCATATCCAGATTTAATAGTTAAACAGCATAATTAAGGCTCCTACGTCCGTCTCATTTCAAGAAAGGTCTTCTCAAACAGAGGTGTTCAGCGGTGTCTACTGGTGCTATCAACCACGCGAAGGTCGCTGTTTGGGATGAGTTTCTGTTCGTCGGTATAGTCACGTACTGGAAAGAACACGTCTTCTATGCCAAAGGAGGCTTCTTGGAGAGAAAAACTATTCTGTCTTATTTACTTTAAGATTGCGTAGGTTCCCTATTGAAGCAACCTGCCCATAATCTTATACGGCTCGGTATAGCCAGGGAAAATAAAATCGGAGAGCAGTGTCACCCAACCGCGTTTTTCGTACATTTTCATTGCGTTGGTTTCGACTTGATAGGTTGAAAGAACTGCTGTTCTCTGCGAAAGCCCTTTTAGGAGCGCATCGTGAATACGTCCGCCATAACCAGCGCCATGTGCAACTGGGTATACTGCTAACTCGACCACCTCGAATACATTCGTCATCCATTGCTGGGCCTCTTCGCGTGTCATTTTTTGTACCACGAGATCATGCCACCACTGCCCTGCTTCCCCTGT
>CAXUHF010000187.1:0-5409 GCA_964250765.1 uncultured Ktedonobacteraceae bacterium
GCTTGACGCACGGCACGTAGAACGGCGGCAAAGACGCGGCGTTCTTTTAGGAAACGAATTTCGGTTTTGGCGGGGTGAACGTTTACATCGAGCAGGGTTGGGTCAATCTGAATATTGATTACTGCGATGGGATGCCTTCCCGTCAATAACAACGAATGGTAGGCACCTTCGACGGCTGAGGTCAGCATGCGGCTCAGAACCCAGCGTCGATTGACGAAAAACGAGATAAATTGACGCGTGCTTTTATAGCATGAAGGACGACTGACATAGCCTGTCACAACGGGATATTCCAGATCGTCAGTGCGATCCGGTTGTGCAGGTGTGCCTGCTTGAACCATCTGGTCCGCGATCTGTAGCCCATAGACTTCGACCAGGACGCTTGTAAGTTGTCCATCTCCGGGAGTCGCAAAAATTTGTTTGCCATCGCTAAAGACGCTAAAGCGAATTTCGGGATAGGCAAGGGCGTATTGTTCCAGCAAGTGGTGACAGTGGCTGATTTCAGTGTGACGACTTTTGAGAAACTTGAGACGTGCAGGCACAGAGCTAAAGAGGTTGCGCACTGTGAGTGTTGTGCCCTCTGGTGAAGCAGCCGTAGTGATCTCCGATAGCTCTCCGTTGACCGCGTGTATTTGTGCGCCCTGCTCTGCATCATGATGGCGACTGAGCAGCGTCACTTCGGCAACGGCGGCAAGACTCGCAAGTGCTTCGCCACGAAATCCCAATGTGGAGATGTGTTCCAGGTCGTCGATCTGTGCCACCTTGCTGGTCGCGTGTCGTGAAAGTGCAAGCGGTAGTTCATCAAGAGGGATGCCGGAGCCATTGTCCGTAACGCGAATAAGTTGCAGACCACCCTGTGCAAGGTCAACGCGAATCTGTGTCGCGCCCGCATCTATACTATTTTCAATTAATTCTTTCACAACGGAGGCGGGACGTTCGACCACCTCGCCTGCCGCAATTTTAGCTGCGACATCGGGCGCGAGTTGACGTATTGGCATAACAGAAAACTCCATAAGCAAGTCAGGATAGAGAAAAGAGCATAAATATAATAGTAAGAACGAGTGTTCCTAGGCCATTATATCATAGAGGTGTGAGAATGAAGTACTGTTCTCTCCTACTGCTCAAATTCTTTGCTATCTACCATCCTCGCATAATCGGTAATCACAGGATGCAGAGTGTAGTAGCCTTGCCCTTGACTTTCGATCATGTTTGCATCAATAAGTTCATCAAGAGTGTGTGTTGCTACGTTGGCGACTGCAAGAGCGGCCTCTTCCTGAAATGTGTTTGGCTTGGGTGAAAATACTGCCAATGCTCGTAACGCAAGACGCGCCTCCTGCGAAAGATGTTGATCACTTCGCGCAATCACAGTTTGTAACGAAAATGTTGTATCTCCCGCAAGGCTTGATAGACCCTCTGTGAGGTCCAATGGCTGTGGAAGACGAAGACGCTCTTTAGGAGAATGCAATCGTTCGAGAGCACGCGCAAGACGACGCTCGTGCTTATGATGCGTCTCTGTTTGTATATAACGTCCCATCAGAGTGAGTGCAAGAGGAAGTCCACCAACAGCTTGTACCAACGCTCGTACTTCATGTGCAACACTCTTGGATGTCGATGCTATGTGTGTAAGCAGTGTCACGCCTTCATCTGTAGATAACTCATGAATAGTTGTTGTCGCCTCACCCGCGCACTGAAGCGCAACATGAGTCTGCCGTGTTGTAATAAGATAGGTACAATGAGGTCCTCCGATTTGTAAGGCAAAAGCTGCGTCAACATCCCATGCATCATCAATGACGATCAATATAGAACGCGTACCAATCGTAGTACGTAATGCCTGAGAAAGTTCCTCTACACTGGTAAGCTTTTTTCTTTGTGTGGTACTAAGACCGAGCAGTTTAGTCCAACGACTCAACAGGCTCAAGACATTCGGCTGAGGACCTATATGTGCCCAAAGAATACCGCCCGAAAATGCTGCACGCACCTCTGCATCAAAAGAAAGAGCAATTGCAAGAGTCGTTTTTCCCACTCCTGGCATGCCTTGCAGCGCGAGGGTCGTTGCACTGTTCTGCTGTGTAAGTCGATGTTTGAGAGAAGCAAACACGTTTTCACGTCCTACTAGCGTATGACGCATAGATGGAATAGCAGGATCGTAGAGTGTTACAGGAGCAACTTCTGCCGTATTCTTGATTGTTAGGGCGTGTCGCACTTCTCCAGAAGATGGAATGAGTCCCAATTCAGCCATACTTTTTTGAAAAAGTTCAGACAGCTTAAGGCGATGTTCTGGACTAGGAAAGGTAACTCCATTTTCCCAGCGCGAAACGGTAAACGGATTGGTATTCACGTACTTTGCTACATCACTTTGTGACCAACCGCGTTCCTTGCGTTCATGTCGTAGCAGCCTGTTTGGAATCTTATTGGCGTCTGACATGGCATCTTGTCTTTCTTTATACTAGAAGTGGTAGTGTGTTCAGCCAGTGTAAAACGTCTGATGTACGTTCGTGATGTTCAGCCTCGAAGATCGCAAGTGCTTGCTGACTTTTGCTCCGTGCCTCTATGAAATTCCCCTCCTGTGCGTCGATGCGCCCCATACCAAAGTATGCGAGGGCAAGCAGTTCCTGTGCCTCTATCATGTGTGCGAGTGGAAGAGCCTCACTGAAAAGCGTCTTTGCCTGTAACCAGTTACCGCGTCTAATACAGACCTCGCCCCATTCGTTGAGCGTCTCACTAATGAGCCAGCGATGCCCAACGGCACGTGCGAGAGCAAGACTTTCCTGAAAATAGGTCTCTGAAAGCGTATAGTGGTGTAACAAGTCCTCTAATATCCCCATATTTTGTAGGACACTACTCAAACGAACACGATGTCCAATTCTACGTGCGAGATCTAGACTTTCTTGATAGTATGCTCTTGCCCGATCATAGTTGCTTCGTCGAACTGCAATTGCACCCATGACCATCAGTAGGGCACTGAGGCGTTGACGATGCTCCATCTCGCGTGCCTTGTCGATACCCTCTTGCACGTAGTGTTCAGCTAGCGCGTACTCTCCGCGTTTGGTAGCCTTTGCCCCCAGATTTTGTAGTAGTGTACACATTGTTTCCCAATCGCCAATTGCTCGTGCAACTTCTAAGCCTTCCAGATAGAGAGCATCACCACGCTGAAATTCCCCTAGACCGTCTACTGCTTCACCCTGTGCTCTCAGTAGTGTTGTTCTCTGCCATGCATTTTCAGTAGCATGTGCTAGCATCAATCCTTCTTCCGTGAAGTGAAGAGCGGCAGAAAAGTCGCCACGATTGAGAGCTGTTTCACCTTGATTAGCTAAGAGACTACTTAAAATTTCATGATTGTCGTACCTCTGTGCAAGTGCAATGCCTGCTTCGTAATGGTGCTCTGCCACTGCTAACATACCGCGCCGTTCGGCGATGCGTCCGAGTGCAAGATGCAGACGAGCTTTGAGAAGGCTCTCGAACTCCTCTTGAGAGAGCGTATTTGTTTCAGGATGTGCGAGAAGAGGGTGTGTAGCAAGGGCATGACTCAAATATGTCTCGGCGAGATCATAGAGTCCTCGTGCCTCCCAAAATGGTGCAAGAGCTAACACACTTTGTACAAACGATTCGTGCATTTCATGCTTCACAGCTAGCTGCAACGCGGTACGTATATTTGTTGCGCCGCGTTCCAACCGTGTATAGTCTTTTTGGTACGTCAGCACAAAGTTTCTGTTATAAAGAACGAGACGTTGCTCTGCATCAGGATTAGGAGTATCAAGTCGGGCGTAGTCCGCTATCGTTTGATGGAGACTATAGCGGTTTGCGCTACTTACTTCTAGTAGACCTGTATCCTCTAATGCATCAAGCACCTCTGTAGAAATGTTGGCAACAATAAGAGCAACTTCCTGAGAAAAGGTGTTGGGTTTTGGCGCGAAGATTGCAAGTGCGCGTAATGCTTGTTGTATCTCTGGCGTGAGTTGCTGATCACTTAACGCGATAACGGCTTGCAATGAGAATGGTGTGCCAACAGGAAGGCTTGGGGGACGTTGAGTGACAGAAGTGCTTAGCGAGAGACGTAAACGTTCCCGGATCGTCTGCAAATGTTCAAGAGCGGCTTTGATGCGTCGAGGCTGATCGCTATATGCGTGTAGCTGTAGATAACGACCCATAATAGTCAATGCGAGTGGAAGACCGCCAGCAGAACGCACGAGGGCAAGGGCCGCATCGGGTTCGTTTGCAACAACGGTTGGAGCAAAGCGCGTCAAAAGGGCAAGACTATCACTCTCGTTCAACTCTTGAACAAGAGTTGCGTGCTCTGCCGCAAATTGTACCGCAACCTGTGGAAAGCGTGTTGTAAGCAGATACGTACAATGTGGGCCGCCAATCTTGAGCGTGAATGCATCCTCAATCCGCCATACGTCGTCGAGCACAATCAACATACGCCGTGCTCCAATCACATCTCGTAGCGTATTACCCCATTCCGTAAGATTTGTGAGTCGTGCGATCTCAGAGGGCGCGATGCTTAGCAAGGCACCCCAGTTACTAAGCAAACCAATGAGGTTTGGATGCTGACTTACGCCCGCCCAAAGAATACCGTGTTGAAAATGTGCTTGAAGCTCGCTATCATGTGCAAGCTGGTTAGCAAGTGCAGTCTTTCCTACACCAGGCAGACCGTTTAATGCGGAAATTACAAGGCTTTTCTGTGCGAGTAGATGTGTTTTTAGCTGACGAAGCAAAGCATCTCGTCCTATAAGTTCGTGTACCTGCAGTGGTAAAGGCGGAATAGCAGGATCATATACAGGCGTGGAGTTGTGTTGCATCGTTTCCTGCTTTTGTATAGACTCATGTGGCATATCCGAGGGTGAAACCGTTTCCGCATCAGAACGCGCTACATTAGTTTCTACGAACCCTAACGCTTCATCATCGCGCTCAAAAAGCGTACGAAGTTTCACTCGGAAATATGCGTTAGGGCGGCTTATGCCTCGCTCCCAGCGTCCCACCGTAAAAGCCTGGGTTCCAATTTGCTGAGCTACATCATGCTGAGACCAACCCCGATTCTCACGCTGCCTCTTCAAGTACGTGTTAGGTTGCTTACTCTTTTCTCGGTTTTTTCTTGTCATGCTCAAACTCCCCTCTTTCACGGCTTTAGTATGAATACTACTTTATATTAACATGGACGTTTCTGCAAAGAGACTTATAAATGATACATGTGATATGTCTTTTGAAGCCAGTGGAGGGCATACTAGGGGTAGAACGGAGAAGGTAACTATACCTTCAATAGAGTAAAAATGAAAGGAAAATTTCAAGATGAACAAACTCCAATGCTCCCGGTTATCCCGTCCTACTGGCCCTGACGACGACGATGGTACTGAAAAACTTTCTTAGTAGGAAAAACAGAGGAGGGGGGGGGGGGGGGGGGGGGGGGGAGACGCC
>CAXUHF010000187.1:5419-8106 GCA_964250765.1 uncultured Ktedonobacteraceae bacterium
ACATAAATATTATTCACAAAACACACAGCGCGGGGCTCCTCCACACACCACCCCCCCCCCCCCACCTCCTCTGTTTTTCCTACTAGACAATTCTCGTAACCCTTGATACGATAGTAAGTATCTATTTCAATGAGAAGGGAAAGGATACTTGCCATGACACAGGTAGAAACATACATTACAGAACATGAGAATGCGTTCCTTGAGGATTTGAAGGGATGGTTACGTATTCCCAGTATCAGTACACTACCAGAGCATACAGACGATATGCAGCGTGCCGCGAACTATGCTGTGGCACAATTGCAGCGTATCGGCTTCGACAATACTGGCTTAATCCAAACGCAGGGACATCCCCTTGTCTATGGTGAATGGCTCAAGGCACCAGGAAAGCCAACGATCCTCATCTACGGGCACTATGATGTGCAACCTGTTGATCCTGTGAACCTGTGGGACAGTCCACCATTCGAGCCAACGATACGCAATGGTAACATCTATGCTCGTGGGGCATGTGACGACAAGGGGCAGACAATGCTGGTTTTCAAAGCCCTTGAGTCACTTATGAATGTCAATGGTACGCTTCCCGTCAACGTGCGTGTGCTTATCGAGGGTGAGGAGGAGGCAGGTGGTGAGTCAATCGAGCAGTACGTCAAGACTTCGTCTGAACATCTGAAATGTGATGCAGCGTTCATCTGTGATACAGGTATGCCTGCACAGGACATTCCCGCGCTTGTCTCTGGACTACGTGGCATCATCTATACTGAGGTCGAGGTGCAGGGAGCTAAGCGCGATCTGCATTCAGGTTCGTATGGTGGCGTTGCTCCGAATCCACTGCATGCACTTGCCATCATTATCAGTCGTTTGAAAGATGCCGATGGACATATTCATATTCCAGGGTTATATGATAAATTGCGTAAGCCAACGCACGCAGAAAAAGAGTTTTGGCACAACGATCCACTACACATCAACGAGTTGTTACGGGAAGAGATGGGCGTCTCGCAACTATCGGGTGAGTTAGAATATCCTCCTTTGGAACGCATTTCCGCACGTCCAACACTTGAGGTACATGGTATTGTTGGTGGATTTGTAGGCGAGGGTGGTAAGACAGTTATTCCCGCCGTTGCGAAAGCCAAGATTAGCCTACGCCTTCCTGCTGACCTCAAATCTGCCGAGGTATTTACGCTCTTTGAACGTGCCGTGAAGGATGTTGCGCCGCCGGATGTGACTGTTACCGTTCATAATACACATGGTGGTGAAGGTATTCTCGTCACGCCTGACAGCTTGGCAATCCAGGCTGCAACACAGGCATTGAAAGAGACCTACGGCAAAGACCCCGTGTTTTTGCGCGAGGGCGGGTCTATTCCCATCGCAGCCCTTTTCTACGAAATGTTAAATGTACCTGTTGTACTGATGGGCTTTGGCTTGCCCGACGATAATCTGCATGCGCCAAACGAGAAATATTCGCTCGACCAATTCTTCAAAGGCGTTCGCACCGTTGCGAGCTTCTTAGAGAAGATGGGCGCATAAGAATAAGCACTTGCATGTATGCTAGCAACGTACTATCATAAAGGATAGGAAAAAAAGTACATCTGTTACAAATGTTGGAGCATACATGCATACCTTATCACTCGCATATGTATTAGATTGGGGCTGGCTACGTATAGGTCCGCCTTACATCTATATCAATATTAATCCAGTCCTTTTACAGATTGGTCCGCTAGCACTGCGCTGGTATGGTCTGATGTATGTTGTAGCAATTCTGATTGGTTTATGGTTTATCAAGGGCTATACACAGCGCAAGGGTATTTCGCAAACGGTGGTAGATCGCGTGGTGTGGTGGTCTATTGCGGCAGGTGTGATTGGTGGACGCCTCTATTTCGTGCTACAGCAACCCGATCTGGTTTCAGGTTATCTCTTGCAACCTTGGCGTATCCTGGCAACATGGGAAGGGGGTATGGCCTTCTTTGGCGCGATCTTCCTGGTACTGGCTACCCTCTTCTGGCGTGCTCGTATCGAACGCATAAATCCGCTTGTGCTGATGGATGCAGGGGTATTGTTTGGTGCTATTGGGCAAATCTTTGGGCGCATTGGCAACCTCATCAATGGCGATATTATCGGCTATCCTAGTACATTGCCGTGGTCAACCGTCTATCAACATCCTCATAGCTGGGCCTGTCTCAATCCAGCAACCTGTAATGTACCTGTACAGCCCGCCGCCGCGTATGAACTGCTGACCAATCTAGTCGTACTTGCACTTTTGCTCGTCATAGTACGGCGCGTGACGCGTCCGGGGGTCCTTCTGCTCGTCTATCTTTACTGCTATGTCATCACACAATTCCTGCTCTTCTTTGTGCGTGATAATGTTATTGTCAGCTTCCTCGGTCTGAACTGGGGTCTCAAGCAGGCACAGTGGACCTCACTTGTATTATTTGTAATTCTACTGCCCATCACCTATTTCATTATGCGACGTTCGCGCCCCATACCAGCAGGCGAAATTGCCGCGACCTATGGTATTCCGCAGAAGCCTCAGCCACCGTTGGAGCCAAAAACGCTTGATGGTGAGGTTGTTGAGGTCAAAGAGGACGGGAAACCAGAGATTGTCGA
This sequence comes from uncultured Ktedonobacteraceae bacterium, assembly GCA_964250765.1. Classification (GTDB taxonomy): domain Bacteria; phylum Chloroflexota; class Ktedonobacteria; order Ktedonobacterales; family Ktedonobacteraceae; genus JBBQVS01. The sequence continues at coordinate 8,018 of CAXUHF010000187.1, forward strand.
AAGAAAATAGCGAGTTGAGAGCATGACAGGGGCAAGCCCTGTACTACCTAAAAGGAACGTTGACACGTACAGGACAATAAAAGAGAACA
>CAXUHF010000188.1:0-8005 GCA_964250765.1 uncultured Ktedonobacteraceae bacterium
GCGCTACGAGCATGGGTTTCTGGTAAAACACCTGCCGCTCTCCCTGGCCCCGATCCGATATCGGTGTTGGAGAAACGCGCAGGAAAACTCTTTACCGTGCGGAATTATGATGCCGCGATACAGGTCTATCAGCAAGCGTTAGCACTGGATGCAACACGCGATTCTATATGGCTCGCACTTGGTGATGCGTTTCTTGCCAGTGAACAATATGCAGAAGCACTCAAAGCCTATGAACGAACGATTTTGCTTAATCCAAATAATTCATTAGCGTGGTCTAACAGTGGTGCCGCACTTGATGCACTTGGACGACATAGAGAAGCATTAGCGCGTTATGAGCGAGCATCTCAACTGAGTGGATAGAGATACATCTATTTCGTAGCAGTATCAAAGCAAAAAGTGGCTACGATATCGTGCCGCGACTATGCTACAATGAGCAGGAATGGCAACTATGCAACACGGAGGCAACATGCGTCTATCGGGGGATAAACAGATGAGTCATGAAATAGGAGTGGACACCGATGATTCGTATTTGCTCATACATGACTGTACACTGCTTGCACCTCAAGAGCCAGGAGGACTTCTTCCCCATCAAGATATTCTCATTCAAGGGAACCGTATTTGGGCAGTTGGCCCCACGGGTACTATCATCCCTGATTCTATGCAGAAGGGTACTATACTCGAAGGGCAAGGACGCCTCGCAATTCCTGGTCTGATCAACGCGCATACACACTCACCTGAAAATGTGCTTAAAGCAACATCACCGTCTCTTCCACTGGAACTATGGCTCATTCCATTGTTTGCTAGTATCGTCGAGTGGACACCACGCCTAGCATATCTGAGCGCATTGCTTGGAGCGATTGAGATGCTTAAAACAGGTACAACCGCCGTTCTTGACCATCTTTGGACCGTCGAGGGCGTTGCATCAGAATATCTCGATGCAGTAATGCAAGCGTATAGTGATGTGGGTATTCGAGCATCGGTGGCTCCTCATATTGAGGATAGAGACCTGGTGCTGGAAGCGGGAGCGAAGCGTGGCTTAGTCTTTCCACATCATCCGTTTATTGATCGTTTTGCTAAGTGGCCTCCTATCACAAACCAGCTCGCAGCTCTGGAACAATTTCTAGCAACATGGCATCATACGGCTGATGGACGATTACGCTGTCTCGTTGGACCAAGCGGCATTCACTGGTGTAGCCCTACTTTGCTTTCCTCGTGTGTGATGCTTGCAGAACGCTACAAGACTGGGTTGCACCTTCATGCGGTGGAAACAGAACTTCAGGCATACATCGTTCATGAGGCATTGGGTCAAGGGGGAATATCCTTTCTTGATTCTGCTGGGGTACTTAAGCAAGGGACCTCTCTCGCTCATGCAATTTGGCTTGAGTCGGGCGATCTGGAACTCCTGGCACAAACAGGAACAACAGTTGTTCATAATCCGGTAAGTAATATGCGTCTTGGAAGCGGTTTATTTCCATTCATTGAGGCTCAACGTCACGGTGTTACTCTTGCGTTAGGCAGTGACGGTGCGGCAAGTAATGACACACAAAATATGTTTGGCGTCATCAAGCAGGTCGGTCTTATTCACAATCGCCCTGACGAAGATTATCACATATGGCCTAATGCAGACGCGATTCTTGACGCAGCGACGCAGGGAGGTGCTACTGCGTTAGGAATGGAAGTGCAGTTGGGGAAAATCGCGCCAGGGTATCTTGCTGATATTATCCTATTAGACTTGGATGCTCATCCTTTCTTTCCCTTACGCGATCCCGCGCTTCATCTGGTCTATTGTGAAAACGGCGAATCCGTAGAAAGCGTGATTGTGAATGGGAAGGTCGTTGTTGACCACAGAACGCTTACAACGGTGGATGAAAAAGCATTACGCGATGAACTTCGTGAGCAATGCGCTACCGTGTGGCCTGGTTTTCCTGAAAGCCTTGCCTCTGTAGCGAATACACAAGAGGTTTTGGCAACATTTGACGCTCTCCGCCGACTCCTGTTAAAAAAGGAATCGGGTTTACGATAGAAAAAACACGTACATTTGTAGGTTGTTGTCTATTAGAAGTTTATTTTTCAAGCGAAAGGATTTTTTATGGACGAGTCTGTACAGAAGCCAGAGGTACAACGAGCAGATGCTCCCCCTGAGATTGCAGGGAGTCAGTCAACCTTTATTAATTACACGTTGCGTTTTACTGGTGCACCTAGTCTTGGGCAATTAGTCGCTGTAGCAGTCGCAACGGCAGTGTACACGGTGCTTTCATGGCTAGCGATTATTTCGCTTCCTTCTGGTGTACCCGTTGTCTCAACCGTATTTCTTGCGATTGGCTTTGGAATTCCATTTGCTATCTGGTTTGGGGGATGGGCGTTCGTTATTGCCTATATTGGAAACTTTGTCGGTGCCGGCCTCCTTTCAACTCCTCCACTGCCATTGCCTATCGCACTCTGGTTTGGCACAGTTGATCTTATTCAATTGGGTCTACCAATGATTTTGTATCGCACACTTGCAAAGCGATTTGGAGTAAGCCCGATTGGAAAAGATGTCTACACCGTGCGTGGCTTTATCTTCTTTATTGTCTGCGCTGTATTGCCCAACAATATCATTGGTGGTCTCTACGGAAACTACATTCTGGTCCAGACAGGTGTTGCACCAGCCAACACGTTCCTTCTCGGCTGGTTTACGTGGTCGCTCTCAAACGTGGTTGTGACCCTGATTATTGGTTCCATTCTTCTGAAAACGTTGGGACCCGTTGTCGAGCGTTTCGGCTTGACCATTCGCAACGCGTTAAGCTAAGAAAAGTAGATTTGCCCCATATTGTTACATAAGTTGTTCATGAAAGGAACCTTTCATGAACAACTTATGTAACAATATGGGGCAGACTCTTAGTTTTTTTCTTGTCTCTGAACTGGACGTTGATACGTTCGCAGAACTGGAAGGAAGCCGAGATGTGACCAGAAGGAATGTGCTAACGGGTTATCTGGATTAAAATACAGCAGATAGCCATCAAGACGGATTGGTGCGAAAAGATCAAAAACAGCTTGGACGAGCGTATGACCAACGCCTTGTCCGCGCATATCTTTTCGCACACTCACGTTATTAAGGTGTCCATAACATCCTGTTGGAAGAATGTCTGGCTCCTCGCTATGCTTGATGAAAAGCAGATCATTTTCAGCCATTGCGACAACTCTGTTGCCTTGTTCCACGACGACGACCTGAGGTGCTCCGTCAGCGAGCGTCTCGCCCACCCAAAGTCGTGCCAATCGGGAGCGAAATGCTGAGATTACACTAGGACTTACATGGACAAAGGGAGTATACGGTTGATGGAAGCGCAATTCTTCCTCGAACAACTCGACCAGTGCTTCTTCGTCATCTCGTCGCGCTAAACGTGTTTGTAAAAGTGGTGAAGCAGGTCGCCGAGCAGAAATAAGCGACTGAGGAGGATGATAAGCAAGATCGCTATCAACCATAAAGCCAACCGCTTTCAACAACGGTTCAAACCAATAATCGCAACTAGGCCAACGTAGTACGTCACTCATTGTCCCTTGTGCTTGCCAACAATCAGTAAGTGCAATCAGTAAAGCTGGCATAATTGCGTCTGTGTCCTCCTCATTTGGGGGAGGAAGTATCAAGTGAGACATTGTACCATTAGTGGATGTAAAGAATGCAAGCAGTTCACTCTCCGGTGGCAATCTCCAAATTGAAGGTTGCGCATATCCCTTTACCTGCCCTTGCTCATTGAGAGCTACAAGCGGCTTTTCTCCTGTGCGTAAGTGCTGTTCAAGGACCACTGCAATCTGCTCATGTGAATGTGCGACTCTAAGACGAGGATCAAGCCTATGAAGACGTTGCTCTTGAGCAGCAATGAGGTCAATGACTTCTGGAATATCGGCGTGTGTAGCGAAACGAGTAAGTATCTGCTGGCTCACGATGGCTGTACCCTTCCTTGTGTACAAACACAATACTCTGTGTATTACGTTAACGCACAACTTGCTTCGCTCCAAGAGCTTCCGTCCATTGCTTAACGGTAAGGAACGCTGGAAAAGCGGGATCATGTGTACGAAAGCGCGATACGAGAGCCGCCGTCGATGGAGGACGTAAACCTGTATGTTGTAACACCTCTTGTGTCGTAAAGAGTTCCTCAGGCGTGCCTGTAAAGGAGAGCTTTCCGTTGCGAAAGGCGACTACACGCTGACAGTATTCAGCCACAAGCGTCATATCATGCGTGATAATAACGATGGTCTTGCCCTGTCTTTGCAGTTCACAGAGTAAGTTCATAATCTCTGTCACTGAACGGTAGTCTTGTCCTGTCGTTGGTTCATCCACAATGACAATTTCTGGCCCTAATGCAAGCACAGCCGCTACTGCTAAACGTTGACGTTGACCCTTACTAAGAAAAAGTGGGTCTTCATTCCGAACGTCCGTCAAGTGTACAGCCTCCAAGGTTGCGGATAGAACCTTCTGCCTTTGTTCAACAGGCATCTCCAAATGTTTCAAACCGTATTCAATCTCGTCGCTAACCGAGCGGCAGAAGAGTTGATGATCGGGATTTTGGAAGACATAGCTCACAGTACGCGGCAGGAGCGCACGTACCCGTTTTAAGGCTACGTCTTGTCTAAGCACACGCATATTGCCCGATGAGAGACGATATATTCCTGCAAGTATCTTCGCAAAGGTTGTTTTGCCGCTTCCATTAGGTCCTAAAAGCGCGAGCATTTCGCCACGATAGAGCGTAAAGTTAATATCGTGCAATGCTGTCGTTCCATCATCATAGGTATATTGTACATGCTCAGCTTGCACGATAGCTTCTTGAGTAGGCACGTTCTGCTCTTGCAGTACTTTATCGGCAAGGTGCAAGGAAAGAGAGGGCGCAAAGGCTTGCTCAGCTTCCTCAAGTGTCAACGGCGGACGTGAATCATAGGTGTAGCCAGTGACCCAAGAGATGCGTGTCAACTCGCTCGCCGAAGCACCGCATTGCTCTAGAAGCTTTCTCTCCGCGTAAAAGTCAGAGGGAGAAGCCACCAGTTCGACACGACCTTCGTGCAGTAATGCGATACGATCACAAAAGGTCGAGAGGATTTCTGGGTCTTGCTCAACCAGCACTACCGTCATGTCGGAATTTTGTCGTAGATGCGCAATTGTTGCGATGACTTCGCGTTTCCCAACCGGATCAAGATCGCTTGTTGGCTCATCGAGAATGAGCACTTTTGGACGCATTGTCAGAAAAGCCGCAATAGCAACACGTTGTTTTTGTCCACCTGAAAGATCGGCTGGGTGAATATATGTAGCACCATGCCAGAGATGTTCTAGCCCAACCCATACGAGAGCGTCGTGGACGCGTTGCAGAATTTCTTCGGTTGGCAATCCTTGTATCTGCAAGCCAAGTCCCAGTTCATGTAGGAGGCTCATACGTAAAAACTGGTTTTCCGGGTCCTGTAGTACCATACCAATAGTATGTGTACTGGTAGTTTTCGCGGTTACGGGTGTTCCCATAAGCGTGATATCTCCGCGAAAATGTTGCACCAACTGTTCAGACGTAAGACGAGCACTAAAGGGAAGAATACCTGTCAAGGTGCGGCAGAGCGTAGTTTTGCCGGCACCACTTGCTCCCGTAATGCCAAAGCACTCGCCTTGCTTCACTTGTATCGTAATATCGCGTAAGGTCCAGGCATTGGGTAATTCGCTAAAGGTGGGATAGCGCCACCATAATCCAGACGTTGCTAGTGCTGTCATCATGCTTGTTTCTTGCATATTTACCATCCAAGAATGTGTGTAAGTGTGTCATGCGATGTAAAGGCAAGCAACAGCAAGACAAGACTTACTGCCGCAACTCCCCAATCAACAAGCCGCCAGGGACTTGTCTCATAGAAGTCTGCACTTGCTTGTCCAAGCGTATAGCCACGGACCAGTAACGCGTCGCCAATCTCGCTGGAACGACGAATCATTGTTGCTATCATCGGTACAGCTAAGCTAGCGAGGTCACTCAATCGGCGAAAAATATTGCGCGGACGTGCATTGATGGCACGGGAAATTTGCGCTTGACGAATAGTACCGTAGTCAGATAAAGCAAGGTCAAGCGAACGAAACACGGTACTCAAAAAGAAGACAATAGACTGTGGAACATGCAATTGGCGCAGTGTTCCAATAAGTTCTGTGTCTCGACTCGTTACCACTAGGGCAATAGTTGCAAATACCATGCCTGCATAACCAATAACTTTCGTACTCGCCACCAGAACGCCTCGATCACTCACAAACACCTGGAGAGGACGAAAAAAGGGTATGTGCAGAAGTGTCCATCCTGGCAGAGGCAAAAGGCGGGTCATCAAAAAGGCGACCAGTGTAGCAAGAAGGATGCCAACGAGAAGCTTACGCGTCACAAAGAAATATAGACCGACGATGACAACCCATACCAGTTCCCAAAAGGCAAAGCCAAGTGCTAGCTGCCCTGAGTAGAGTGGGAATTGTAACAGAACAGTGTGACCTGGAACGGGGTTAAATAAGACCCATGTTGTAAAAAGACTCAAGAGAGGTGAAAGTGTCAGGAGCAAATACAGTCGTGCAACATTGGTTTGCATTCCGCTAAGCAGAAACGCAAGCAATGAAGCGACTAGTAATAGCGTAGCACCTACAGGATCAGGATGCAGCGTATCAATAGTACGGAGTAGCAACGTTGAGAGGGACAGGATGAGAAACGTTCTTGCAATAAGGTGTATACGAGCAAAAGGAGCATCTATCCGTCGAGAAAAAAGAAATGAGCGCACATAAACGCGTCCTGGCGGTGGCTGTAAAAATAAGTTCTCAGGTGAGGTATTTTTTTTTCGTACTAACAACGTACTCTCCAATGACCTTCAAGATTAAACAAGAGTTCTGTGATTACTCTGTAGTATACCCCAATTCAGCAAGCTTTTACTGATGCGAATACTGCATGGTATGCTTTATGAATGAAATCGAATATGAGTATGTAGATGAACACTATAAAACAGAATTTCTGCTTGTGATGAGTGTTCTCATGCTCACAATAGTCGTGAAAAGGACTCAACATGCCCTCAATGGAACCAATTGTGACGCTTTACGAAAGAGAACACGTTTCTGTAGATACACTACCTGCGACACTCGCAACACTTTACGGTGGAGGCTTTGCAATACCAGAACGTGTGCAGCAAGAACGACCATATGTGATGGCAAATTTTGTGGAGACTATAGACGGTGTGGTGTCTTATAATGCGCCGGGGCAGACAGGTGGAGCGGCAGTCAGTGGCAACAACAAACAGGACCAGATGGTGATGGGTTTGTTGCGTGCCTATGCCGACGCTGTAATCATTGGCACCAGTTCGCTTCGTACAGATGCGAACCATTTACATATTCCCTCAACGATTTCTCCTGACTATGCCGATGCCTATGCGGAGCTACGTACGCGGTTAGGGAAGCGAGACACATTGCCAATAAGCGTAATTATGACAGCAAGCGGTGATATTAACTTCGAGGACAAAACGTTTCATACACCCGGACTGCAAGCGGTTATTGTGACAACCGAAAAAGGGCAAGACGCTTTACGCAGAAAAACAATGCCTCAAGGAGTAAACGTACATGTGGTTCCATCGCATCCGTTGTCAGAAAGTGGTGTGTCACCAACTGATGCATTGATGTTGCTTGCTCGTGAGTATGGGGTGCAGGTTGCTTTATACGAGGGTGGACCCAATTTGCTCTCGTCACTCCTGAAGGCACAAGTAGTGAACGAATTGTTCGTAACGGTAGCACCGCATCTCGCCGGACATTCACAGGATACACAGCGTTTTTCACTGGTAGAGGGCCATGCGTTTCAACCCGATCAGGAATGGGCAACGTTGATGAGCGTGAAATTGGCTGGGAGTCACTTGCTCTTACGCTACAAATTCTAATTGATGTTAATGAAATCTGATAAAATATTGCGGATACGTCGGCTGTAGGGACCGATTTATCACGTCCTCTTGGCGTCTCGATTGCCAACAAGGACGTTATAAATCGGTCCCTACA
>CAXUHF010000189.1:0-7942 GCA_964250765.1 uncultured Ktedonobacteraceae bacterium
GGGGTCTAATTCCATTACACCCCTGTGGGCGATTGACCATGTTGGGAGGCTGTTGAAACGCTGGCTCGTGTCCTGTACCACTGTGCGTTGCCACAGGGTGTAATGGAATTAGACCCCTACAGGTGTTCGTCGTTATCATCCTTCGTATCTTCCTCGTTCAATTCCTTCATTATCTTCACATCCTGCTTACTGCTCACATCTACCTGTGCAAACAAATCTGATCGTCTCTCTCTCGTCTTCCTCAGAGATTCTTTTCGACGCCAACGGTTGATCTGGGCGTGGTTGCCGGAAAGGAGTACATCGGGAACACGCCAGCCGCGAAATTCGGCGGGGCGTGTGTATTGAGGATATTCTAACAGGTTGTTGCTATGCGACTCGTCATCGGTTGAGCCTTCGGTGAGGACGCCGGGGAGCAAGCGACTGATGGCATCGACGAGAATCATTGCTCCAAGCTCGCCACCCGTCAATACATAATCGCCAATGGATATCTCATCAGTCACCAGATGTCGGATGACACGTTCGTCGATACCTTCGTAATGTCCACATACGAGGGTGATACGAGTTTTCTGCGCGAGTTCACGAGCTATACTTTGGTTGAAGAGGCGACCTTGTGGTGTGAGTAGAATAATAGGACCACCCTGATGTACAGCTTCGATTGCCGCGAAAATTGGATCAGGTTTCATGACCATACCGGCACCACCACCGTAGGGATAATCGTCTACCATGTGATGCTTATCGGTGGTAGCAGCACGAATATCGTGCAGAGCGATATTGAGCAAACCACGCTCCTGCGCCCGTTTCAGAATGCTCTCGCTGAATGGTCCCTGGAACATGCCGGGGAACAGCGTAAAAATGTCGAAATGCATCTCTATACCCACCTCTGATGATATGTGTTACAATAGCACCGATACTGTAACATGTCTAGTGGAGCCTCTCTCTTATGTCTTTATCCCAAGTACAACAGGCGGAAGACGTGTATGATTCGATGACCATCCTCGTGGGGAGCGCGGTCCGGCTGTTTGGCGGTGAGTCAGGTGTGTTCGTTGTCTCAAATGAGGCATTTGACCCACAAAGTAGTACGGAATACACGCGCTATCGTTTGAGCGATGGAGCCTTGTCATCTCTTCTGATGCTTGCTGATCGAAGTACGCAGCCTGCTTCGCTCCATCCATTAGTTATTGAGCCGATTGCGCCAGAGATTGCTGCGCAGATGGGTGTTGAGGAGCCATATGTATATGCGGTAGAACGTTGTTCGCTTTTCCTGTATGATGCAACTGGCTCACTCGGCATGTTGCATCTGATTCGACCTACGCACGCTCGTTCTTGTTTTGAGAACCATGAAGGTGTAGACGCGACGAACGGCACTCTACATCTTTTTCTCGCTCAGGTCGCATCTGGTTTACGTTTTGCGTTGAGGTCGCAGTCGCTGGTAAAAGAACAGGGACGCCTCGCCGCTATCTTCCACTACAGCACGGAGGGTATTCTTACCGTCGATAATGCCCTGCGTATCATTGACTTTAATCCAGCGATGGAGCGATTAACGGGCTGGCGTGAAGGCGAAGTGCTAGGACGTTTTTACTTTGAGGTATTGCGTCCGAAAGATCGGCAAGGTAACGAGCTTGGCTTGGAGGACTCACCAATTCTACAAGCGTTCGCGGGTCAGGTAGTGGTAAATAGGGAGATGGGCATTGCGACACGCGACGGGCAGCGTGTCGATGTCAGTATCACGGCCTCTTGTGTGCGTTCGACGCGTGGCGAGCCGATGAATGGCATTCTGAATGTGCGCGATATTACCCGTGAACGCCAGCAGGAAGAACAACGTTCAACATTTATCTCGGTAATCTCGCATGAGCTACAGACGCCGATAGCTATTATCAAAGGCTATGCCTCGACACTTGCACGCACCGATACAACTTTTGAACCGACTTCGTTACGTACTCGACTGCATGCAATTGAGGAAGAGGCGGATCGTTTGAATAAGCTTGTCGCAAATCTGCTATATGCCTCGCGTATTCAGGCGGGTGGTATTCTCATGGAGATTGTGCCATTAGATTTGTTACCCTTGATTGCGGGCGTGACGAGACGATTACAGGCGAAAAGCCCAAATATTGAGGTGATGCTTGACATGCCGGAGCACCTACCAACGGTGATGGCGGATAGAGACCGTATCGAAGAGGTGTTGCAGAACCTGCTCGATAACGCCGTCAAATATTCGCCGAGACAGCGTGCGCTGGCTATAGCGTGTCGCGCAACAGGGGATGAGGTGATTGTGAGTATTAGCGATTCCGGCATGGGCATTTCGTTGCGTGATCAGGAGCACATCTTTGATCGCTTTCAACGCGTTGGCGATCAAAATTCGCAAAGCCTTCCGGGTGCTGGATTGGGCCTATATATCTGTCGTGCTATCATTGAGGCGCATGGGGGACATATCTGGGTAGAGAGTACGCTACGTCAGGGGTCAACGTTTTCATTTAGTCTACCGCGTGAAGAGAAGGCGCGCTTACCTATGGTGGTGTTTTGATGGAAAAGGATGTATTGAATCTGCGTGACATGACGATTCTGATTGTGGATGATGAGCCACGCATCCGCGACTTTGTGCGCATGAATTTGGAGTTAGAGCATTATACTGTACTTGAAGCAAGCAATGGCTTAGAGGCACTTGACGAGTTGCGCGAACACTTGCCCGACCTCGTGGTACTGGATGTGATGATGCCAGAAATGGACGGTTTCGAGACGCTCAAAGCTATCCGCGAAGTTTCAACGGTGCCTGTGATTATGCTTACGGTGCGACAGGATGAGCAGGATCGTATTCGCGGCCTCGATCTTGGTGCCGACGATTATATCGCAAAACCGTTTAATCCACGCGAACTCCTCTCCCGCATTCGAGCGTTATTGCGACGTTCACTGATGCCACCGCCTGCACGCAAAACAGAGATAGTGGTTGACCCTGATTTAAGAATCGATTTCTCACGTCATGAGGTGATTGTGCGCGGCGAAAAAGTTGTCTTACGTCCTACTGAATATCGTCTCCTGTATCATTTGGTCAACAACGCGGGTCATTTGTTGACTCATGAAACTCTGCTCTCAAAAGTGTGGGGGCGCGAATATCGTGACGAGGCCCACTATCTGCGTCTCTATGTCACCTATCTGCGTCAAAAAATCGAGAAGGACCCCGCACACCCGAAGTATATCCTGACCGAGCGTGGCGAAGGATACCGTTTTAAAGAATTAGAATAAAGAGGAACAATCATGAACAAGAAGGAGCGTGTCGATGCTGCGTTGCGTGGCGATGTGGTTGATCGCGTACCCGCAAGCATGTGGGGACACGATTTTGAACGTGAGTGGAATGTGCAGACATTTACCGAGGCGATGGTTGAAAACTTCACACGCTACGATTGGGATTTTATGAAGGTGAATCCGCGTGCCTCGTATTGTGTCGAGGATTGGGGTGTGAAGGTGCGGCCTTCCGGTGAAAAGTATAAAGGGCCTGTTTATGAGAGTACGCCAATTAAAACACCGTCGGATTGGAGAAAACTACGTCCGTTAGAACCGGATCGTGGCACGTTAGGTGAGCAATTGAAAGCTCTGCAACTGCTCAATCACTCAGTTGGCTATGACGCTTATTTTGTCGAGACGATCTTTTGTCCTTTAGGAATTGCGAAATATTTAGCGGGTAATAAAAGAGCTACTGTGCAGCAAACATTGCGTGAAGACCGTTCCTCGATGCATGCGGCCTTACGTGTGATCACGGAGACATTCACCACCTTTGCGATTGCCTGTATGGAGCAGGGAGCGAGCGGTATTTTTTATGCAACCGATAAATGGGCCAGTGCAGGTGTGTTAACTTCGGACCAGTACCGTGAATTTGGTGAGCAGTATGATCTTGAGTTTCTGGATGCTATCAAGCGAGGAAGCAAGTTCACCATTTTACATAACTGCGGGTCACATATCTTTTTTAATCAGCTTGCCTCCTATCCAGTACAAGCAATTAGTTGGGATGCAAACGCGGAGGGCAATCCAAATCTTGGTGAGGGCAAGAAACGTTCGGGCAAGGCGGTGATGGGTGGAATTAGCGAGAACACAACTCTGAAAAATGGCACGCCTAATCAGGTGCAGGAAGAGGTCGGGAAGGCACTGGAATTGACGGGTGGAAGACACTTCTTGCTTGCTCCTGGCTGTGCAATTCCTCCAGAGACGCCTGGGAAGAATCTTGATGCCATTCGACGAGCTTTGTCTTGACACCTAGAAGGACATTCGCTATACTCGCACAAAGTTTGTTTCTATACAAAAGTCCTGGTGTTATGTAGAAATGTTGTATAGTAGAGTGTGATACTACTCCTGTTTAAGAGTAAAGAGATGGAGCGATATCGAACAATGCGTGCATACTCAGCAGGAGGCGTTGTCTTTCGGAGCACATCTCTGTATGTTCCAGAACGGAGCGTTGCACCGTCTCAAGCTATGCATTCCATGTATGATGAGGCAGAGCATATGAATGTGTTGGAGGTGGCTTTGGTGGGGCGCAGTCATGCAGGCATCTGGGCTTTACCTAAAGGGACACCTCAACCAGGAGAGACAATTGAGCAGGTCGCGGTACGTGAAGCGCAGGAGGAAACTGGTCTCCAGGTACGTTTGATTGCTTATATCGGAAGTATTTCGTACTCTTTTGTACGCGATACGGTGCGATATCACAAGCAGGTACGCCATTATTTACTGGAAGCCATTGGCGGGGATACGTCTCTGCATGACCATGAGTATGATGTGGTGCAATGGTTCTCTTTGCATGAGGCGTGTCGGCATCTAACTTACCAAAACGAAGTGCACATTCTTTATCAAGCAGAGGACATGCTGCACTCCTGGTTGGAGCAGCAACACAGAGAAGGAAGCGAATAAGGACCTATGATGGACCCAACAACGGACGCACCATCGAGTCAGAAATCCCAAACGCAAACAGAGTATTCTTTCGTGCGAGGTCTGCTTTTTCCTTTTAGTGGAGAAGAGCCATTATCGCCTCGCGAAGGGCTACGTGTGATACGTGGGTGGATTGTACTATTCACACCTGGGGTTTTGCTTATCACACTTGCTCTCTCGCTTGTTGCGCATGCCTCGCTGACAAAGATGTTCTTGTTACTCTTGTTCGCGCTCCTGTTTGGTATTGTTATGTTTGGTCTGATGGGTTGGTTTACTGTAAGTATGAGTAACCGAACCGCTCGCATTTTCCAAGCGCACCGCGCGAAGAAGGCTACAACGGCTCGTGGAGGAAGATATGGATCTTAGCGTTGAAGGTAAATCGGAGCGTATTCCCCCCGGCTCACATATTTGCCAGTTATATAGCAAAGTCACAGAGATACCTAGTGTGACTGCGCGTTTATTACGAGTGGGTTTGTCACTCTCCGAGAAGTGCTTCTTCGCAGCCGCACCTGCACAAATAAAGGAACTACGCGATGAGTTGCGCAAGTTACAGGTGGATGTGGATGCGCTGGTTGAGTCTGGTCAGTTGGTGTTACAAGAGGAACGGGAGCCTCTTCTGGCAAATGGCAAGCGGTTTGACCCGTATTTTTTGCTGTCTCAGCACCAAACGTTTATCGCGCAAGCCTTGCGTGAGGGTTGGCAAGCGGTCCGCATATCAATAGATATGACGTGGTTGGCAAAAGATATCGCAACTCCTGAACAAATTCTGAAATACGAAGCGGCCTCTGATGCCGTCTTCACCTTCCAAAATGCTCCGATTATTGCCTTAATGCACTATGACCACAGCAAATTGGTGCCAAGTCTTGTGGTAGAGATGCTGAAACTGCACCCTATCTCCGTGGTAGGAAAATACATTAAGCGCAACCCCTTCTATCTCAATTCGGAGCAGTATATGCTCAAGATTTTGCGCATCAATAAAGAAAAAGGTAGTCCGACAAATTCACCAACATTATGAAAAAAGGATGGAATGAGGCATTGCCTCATTCCATCCTTTTTTCATAATGTTGGTGAATACGTTAATTACCAAACAGGTTGTTCAATGTGTTGATTGTATTGCCCACGTTGCTTTGACCGCCTGCCTGTGATGCGCCCTCGGCTTGTGGCGGATGGTAGGTCATCGACTGAATACCGATGCGTCCTGGACCTGTGAAACGGTTGAGGACAAATGATGCACCTGCCATAAAGCCGCCAATCGCGCCAAAGATACCACCACTCGCCCGTTGCGAACCTGCAACCGTCGTCACTGCCATCTGTACTGATGGGTCTTTCCACAGCCACGCCCCCGGTTCAACATCAAGTGTTTCACCTGGCGCGAGCGTCTTTTCAAAGACATTACCATAGCCATGCAGTACAAGCATACCTTCGCTGCCTTGTGCTGTGAATTGGTCGATGAAGAGTCCCGTACGGCTGAACAAAATGTTTGCCGCCCCTTGCATAAACGTGAAGCCATAGTCCACGTTCCCTGTTGCAAACAAGAATTGATGCTCACGTACCTCGACCATTTGCCCCGGTTGGAGTCGTAGCGCGACAATCTGACCCACTGAGTCACGCGAGAACGAAATATTGCCGGGTCCCTGTGCCTCACTAATGAAGATTTGCAGGCCAGCGAAAAGGCGTTTTGCCATACCCTTTACCGTCTTGAAGCCGATTTGCACTCCTGGATGTTTCCACAGGAGAATGTGGTGCTCAAAATAGATCGGCATTGAATTGCCTAGCATAATATCTACGACTGGTACCAATTCACCCTCAATAGAAATCGTCATATCGGCAACGTGCAATGGTCCTTTAGGATTGTGCAATTCGGCCTTTGGCTCCGAAGCTCCAAGTGGACTACTTGTGTATTCTTCATACTGGTTTGGTGGCACATATGCGCCTTGTGGTGGAGTCCCGTATTGTCCACGTGGCGGCGGAGTGCCATATTGCCCCTGTGGTGGGGGTGGTGTACCATACTGCGGACCTTGTGGTGCGTTGTAATAGGGTGGTTGCGATGGTGACGAGGGTTGCTGACCCACCTGTTGCAATGGTGCGCCGCACACACCACAGAATTTGATGCCATCAGCTACCTGGCTCTTACAATTGGGACAAGTCAAGATAAAACCTCCTTCATGTCAATCATCAACCTGAAGTATTTTCGAGTAGATGATAGCAGCATTTAGGGGAATATACAAGGGGCTATAATTCGTTTGATTGAGATTGTAGTGGATACAGAAGTGGAGATAGAGCATCATCAATCCTACAATCTTAACCACTTCATAACTACTTCTCAATACGGAAACGCATCATGATTGGTTATCATAGTATGCAATGAGACAGTAAATTGCATCGGTTGCTAGAATACACGCTAGCGACGCTGCTCCATTGTATACATCTATTTACATTCGTTTTTATTCATGTCCATCTATTTATGTATAGCAGATTTATTTCAGCTTAGAAAAACAAGGAGAGAACACCATGGTTGTGCAGATGGTTCAAGATGATGTCCTGCTGACATTCAAAGAAGCGATGAGCTACCTCCGCGTAAGCCGCTCCACCCTCTATCGTTTAATGTGGTCAGGCCAGCTTACTGGTCATAAAGTGGGTAGCACCTGGCGTTTCTACCGCGACGACCTGCGCGCTTGTGTAGCAGGTGATGCTCCCCTCGCAACAATTACGCAAATGCCAACGCAACAACAACAGTCAGCACAAACAGGACCCTACGCCAACTAGCTCGTATATTAGCTTCATGGTTCGTGTGTTTACTAATATTAACTACAATACTATATTCAATATTCAAGCATCAAACATTCTGCCTTGGCATACGCAAAGCGTATGCCAAGGCAGAATGTTTTTGCTCATTCCCTCTTAACATGCTATAATCCTCTCACCATGCAGAAGCTACAGACTCAACAACCATCAGTATCTATACCGCTTACCGACAAACAATGCGCGGCTGCGATTGAGAGCGTGTTGTTTGTCTCTGGTCGCCCACTCGAAC
>CAXUHF010000190.1:0-3965 GCA_964250765.1 uncultured Ktedonobacteraceae bacterium
GCATGTTCCTACAACCATTTCCATTATTGGATGCTTGCACTACCACCCATACGTGCCTGGACCGCCCTTAAATGGACCAACGATGTTACTCGTTATCCAGCCGCCATAAAAGTCGCCTTCTTGTGGCTGTACCTGCTCATCACCGACATAGCATGCATCCATCTGCGAGGGGTAGAGCGCGATATAATCGGTGATACCCTCGTAGCCTTTTGTTGGTTTATGATAATACCATGCACCATTCGGCAGCGTCTTATCGCCTACTTTGATAGTGTAGTAGGAGGCCGCACCCTTAAACTCACAATGGGTGGTGCGTGAGGTGGGAGTGAAATACTCCATCTTCACATCTTCTGGCGGCAAATAGTACACAGGTGGATGGCTCGTTTCGAGAATACGCTTCGCAGAATGCGTATCCGCGATGACAACACCGTTAAGAATAACACGAATGTGCTTGTTACTGTCTTCTACACGTGGTGGACGTGGATAGTCCCATACCGATTCTTGACCTGGACCAGGAGTAATTCTTCCTCGTTGTGTCATGTTGTATATTTCTTTCTCTTGCTTATTCACATTTTGTCATGGACGCAGCGCAAAGCGTCACGTATAATACAGCATAAACGTATTTGGTGAAGGTATGCAAGGGCGAACGACTTACATGATTGGACGACTGTTAAAGTGTACCATGTCTGCCGATCAGCAGACATGGCACACTTTAACTCCTCATCACCAAAACTTTGAAATTACCCATGCCCATTGGGTCAGTCAAGGCAGCTACACGTTGACGGAACGTATACCATTGAAGTAGAGCCTTTTGCCCTTTGTCGGTGGCTCGTTCTGTATCCATCGCCGAAAAATCGGTTCTGCGTCGTTGCTCGACCTCTTCCGTCAGTCCCGTTGCCTCTAACCATGCCTTCTGCGTTGTGAACGTGTGCAGACGCAATCCTTGGCGGCGTCCCTCATCAATTAATGCGCTAAAGTTGACGTGCGCCGTAATATCCTGTTCACCTGGACGAACAAGTGGTTTCTCTGTTAGCTGATGCTGAAAGTAGCAGGCAAGCGTCCCTCGTTGTCGCTCCCTTGTATAGAGGGCACGTGCCTTGTCACCATAGTCAATAGCGAGGAGGAAGCCATGCTGTTTTCTTCGTGTGTTGCTTCTCAGCATGGATGCTGAACGTTGCATCCAAAGTAGCGCATCCAGGTTGATTTCGGCCTGCCAACCATCGTCGTAGGTTGCCCAAGGAATCTTGTACGTGTCAAGGTAGTCCGCAACCTCTACACTACTCGGCTCATCAAGCACCTCATGCATACGTCCATGATGCATATCGACAAACACCTCGTACAGGTGTCCGTGCCGCTTCTCGACAACATGTACAGGAAACGCATCAACCAGTTCGTTTGAGAGCAATACTGAGACAGATGAATCGTTCTCTTCCACTTGTAGCGCGTTCTGACCTGCACGTATATCTTCTGTTCGATAACGTAGTGCGTTGAACATATCGGGATGCATTTGCTGTATCCACTCCTGAAGTTGCTGTGCGAGATTGCCACGACCGGAACCTTGCTCTAGCACAACAAATGGGTTTGGGCGCGCAAGCAACTCCCACATCTGCACTAACTGGCGTCCCATGCAATGCGCAAAAAGAGAGGATACATCTGTACTCGTATAATAATCGCCCTCCCAGCCCATACGCGCCGGACCAGTGACATAGTAGCCGTGGTCCGGCTCATACAATGCCATACGCATGTAGTCCGCGAACGAAAGAGGTCCTTCGCGCTGAATACGTTCTGTAATAAGTTCTTGTAGTGTTGTTGTCATATATTTTTGTAAGGACCCATTATACGATTTGACGAGATACGTCCGATGTAGTGGCCTTAATTCATTACGCCCTCGTCGTTGAAAATTAGGACGAGGACGTGATACATCGGTCCCTACATATTATATCTGGTACAGTAATTTCTTATGCATCACAGACAAGAGCGTATCTGCCAGAAGCAGCATATGCTCGAACTGTTCCGTTTGCTCCTCTAACGACAGACCCTCTTCACGCCAACGCGGAATAACGTGTTGTTCGTAGGCCGCAATCTCACTACGTGCAAGCTGTTTCAGTTGAAAACGGATGAGCGCGGGTAGAGCGAGCGGCAAACCAAGTTCCTCAAAGTGCTGATAGAGTTCAACAAGCTGCACATCATCCTCTGTATAGACGATCTGCCCCTCTATCTCTTGAGGGAAGAGTAGTTCTTGCTGTGTCAGATCGTCAACCCGCTCAATCGTCACGCCTTGCCGTGTCGCAAATTCTTCTTTAGAAAGCCGGAGTTGTTGCTCACTACTAGAGAGATTCCGTGCAAAGCGTTGTTTGAACGCGAGATTCATCTGCATATCGCCGGAACTCGCCCGAATATTTAGCAGGTCTTTGATAACCTCCAACGGGAGATGCTGTTGCTCTTTCAATTCGCGGATGATACGTAGGACCGTGACGTGCTCCTGCTCATAAAAGGCAACGCGCCCACGCATAAGTGGTGCAGGCAAAAGGCCCTGTGTATTATAAAAACGAATGGTGCGACTTGGCACACCTGAGCGTTGCGCAAGGTCGTCAATACGCAACAAGTGTTGCTCCTGCTCGATGCGTTGTTCTACTGTTCGGGCGTCACTTTGTACCAACGAGACTACCTCATCGAAAAAATCCGTCTATGCTTCCCCAATACGTATCACGTCCATTTTACTACACACATCGGCATCTGTATATCCATTTGTAGGGACCGATGTATCGCGTCCTCTTAGCAATCAACACCGGAAAAAAGGACGTGAAATACCTGTAGGGGTCTAATTCTATTACACCCTGCGAGCAATTAGAAATGTTCGAGGACATATGCGACATTTCATCAATTCCCTTAACATCGTGAATCGCTAACAGGGTGTAATAGAATTAGACCCCTACAATCGACGTATCTCCATGATTTTGTCAAATCGCATCATTGATCCCTACACCAAATGGTACTATCATCCCCGAATATACTGATACATCTTGGTACATTTCTATATACTTACAAAACGTAGGGGCGTGTGGACACGATCAATCGGTCCCTACACACAGAAAGGACATTCCGTTTATGATGGTTTCTCGGTATCGTGTATTGCTATCAGGACAC
Source organism: uncultured Ktedonobacteraceae bacterium (assembly GCA_964250765.1). Taxonomy (GTDB): domain Bacteria; phylum Chloroflexota; class Ktedonobacteria; order Ktedonobacterales; family Ktedonobacteraceae; genus JBBQVS01. The sequence goes on from CAXUHF010000190.1 coordinate 3,145, forward strand.
CCTGCATTCCGCTTCTTTGGACAAATGAGCCGACAAGCAATTCTGCTCATGGTCCTGGCACTTGTTGCTACAGGCGCAATTGGAGGCTCACTGCTGGGTCTCAGCACCTTCGCGCATGGTTCATGCCGTTCCACAGACCGCGCATACCGCGTCAGTTGGGGTGACAATCTCAGTTCCATTGCGGCACGATATGGTACCACATATGGGAGCATCGCTCGCTACAATGGCATTAGCAACCCTAATTATATTTACGTCTCCCAGTTGCTATGCATTCCTTCTGGCCGTTCTACTACCATTAGTGGTGGTACTCATGTAGGTGGCATTCCCATTGCATCACAAAACTACTACGTCGGCGTTGCACAACAGGCTGCCTATAGTACAGGTATTCCGGCGAATCTATTTGTGAAGCAGATTTATGCGGAGAGCGGTTTCCGTACCAACGCTTATTCAGGCGCAGGCGCAATCGGCATTGCGCAATTTATGCCTGGAACAGCTGCATCGCTCGGCATCAACCCCTACAATCCCACACAGTCATTGTGGGGAGCGGCACGCCTGATGGCCTCGTACTACCACCAGTATGGGAGCTACGCAATGGCACTTGCCGCATACAACGCCGGTCCCGGCACGGTTAACTACGCAATATGGGGCTGCCGAAGCAGTTGGACCAACTGCCTGCCCTACGAAACGCAAAACTACATCCGCATCATTATGTACTGATGATACTTCTTTACACATAAATAGCGGCACATGGTCGGAGCGGGGGGGCCCCAAGGTGGGGGATTTTTTTTTATTGTTTCCGAACTATGGGATTTTTTTTTTTT
>CAXUHF010000190.1:3975-7882 GCA_964250765.1 uncultured Ktedonobacteraceae bacterium
GAGCGTGCTCCGACCATGTGCCGCTATTTATATTCCTCTTGCCCTCTCCCTGCTATATTTTGTATAGTTCCTATACAAACACAAAAAAGTGAGAGAGAAAAAATACAATGCCCTACCTTCCCATCGCGCAGTATGGAGTGATTGGCGACCTGCATAGCGCGGCCCTGATTGGTGCCAATGGCTCCATTGATTGGTTGTGCTACCCAAACTTCGACTCGCCGAGCATCTTTGGTGCCTTGTTAGATGATGACAAGGGAGGACGCTTCCAAATTCATCCCGTCAACGATGGCGTGCAAACAAAACAACTTTACCTACCCGATACCAATATTCTGATTACACGTTTTCTCAAGGCTGATGGTATCGCCGAAGTGACCGACTTCATGCCTATTGAAAACGACCATGAGGAGCAGTGGCAACATCGCTTAATACGGCAGGTTCGTGTCGTACAGGGAACATGGCACTTCACCATGCAGTGTCAGCCCGCCTTTGACTATGCTCGTGCGGACCATACGACGGAACAGCATGAGAGCGGCGTCGCATTTCACTCGAAAGATCTCTCGTTAGGTCTGGTCAGTCAAACACCCATTGAGGTGCGCGATAACATCGCAGTCAGCGAGTGGACGCTGGAAACTGGACAAGGTACAACATTTCTCCTTTACCGCATGAAGAATGATGAGGTATGTAGTGCCGCACTCAACAATGGTGAGACCGATGACCTCTTCCAAAAGACGGCGGTATTCTGGCGACGATGGGTGGGACAATGTACCTATCATGGACGATGGCGCGAAATGGTACAGCGTTCAGCACTTGCCCTCAAACTGCTCACCTTTGCCCCAACGGGTGCGATTGTCGCCGCACCCACAATGGGTTTGCCTGAGCAAGTTGGCGGTACATTCAACTGGGACTACCGCTATACATGGGTGCGTGATGCGAGCTTTACCTGTTACGCTCTCCTACGTCTCGGCTTTGATACAGAGGCACGCCGCTTCATTAGTTGGCTAGAGGAACGGACACGTGATCTCGATGAACGCGTCGGTCTACAGGTGATGTACACCATTGATGGGCGTCCCGCACCAGAGGAGCAGAAGCTCAAACATCTATCGGGCTACCGTGACTCAGGTCCGGTCCTGCTTGGCAATAACGCACGAAACCAGTTACAACTCGACATCTACGGAGAACTGCTTGACGCTGTGTATCTTGCCAATAAATATGATGAACCGATCTCCTACGATCTGTGGGCTTCCATGCGTAGACTGCTGAACTGGCTGTGTAAGAACTGGCAACAACCCGACGAAGGTGTCTGGGAGATACGCCAAAAACGCCAGGAATATGTGCATTCGCGTATGATGGTGTGGGTTGCTCTGGACCGAGGGCTACGCGTCGCCCGACAACGTGGTCTACCTGCTGATACGCCGTTATGGGAAGAGACGCGCAACAAAGTGTATGAGGAGGTGATTGCTAAAGGCTGGAATGCCAAACGCAACGCCTTTGTGCAATCCTACGGCAGTAACCAACTGGATGCCGCGAATTTGCTGATGCCGCTTGTCAAGTTTGTTGGCCCCAACGACCCGCGTATGCTTTCCACCCTCGACCAGACGCTCAACGAACTGACCTACGACAGCCTTGTCTACCGCTATAAACCAAATGGTGAGGGCAGTTTCAGTGCCTGTAGCTTCTGGCTCGTCGAATGTCTCACCCGCGCCAATCGTCTTGAGGAGGCACGCCTGAAACTAGAGAAAATGTTTAGTTACGCCAACCATCTCGGCCTCTACGCTGAAGAGATCGGCCTGTCCGGTGAGATGCTCGGCAATTATCCCCAAGCGTTAACGCATCTAGGCTTGATTAGCGCAACCACGAACCTAGCGAAACGATTGGGGGAGGACTAGTAGGGACCGATTTATCGTGTCCTTGTCGGCAATCGAGACGCCAAGAGGGTGTGCTGAAGCAGACCCGTACAGGAGCTACGGAGAGTCGTGAAGTTATTTAGAAGTCCTGTACAGGTCTGCTTCAGCACACCCTCTCAATCAGGAGTTGGTCTTCAATCTATCACATTATCGGCATCCACACAACATAGCCATCCATAGTGCTACGTTCGTATTTAGATGTCGCCAGTTTCTTATCTAACAGTGCTACCTGTGGACTGCCAATGGAGAAGACATAGGCCGCGTGTGGGTCGGCATGCACAATGTCCCAGTAGCCAGGAGTGCGGTTGTGTGACGGCTGCAAATCGGGATAGAGCACACCACAGATTACACGCTCATTGCTCTCGAACGCAATTTTGTTGCACTCCCAATACTCAGTGTAAATATGTGGATGACCCGATGTAACAAGATGGTTGATAAGGTCCGTCTGACGCTGGTTAGCGGCTTGCGTCGCAGGCACTTCTGAGAACAACATTATCGTGCCCGCAAGATACACAAGCGCGATTCCAGCAAGTGCGACACGACTTCCATTCGTACAAAGTAACCGTAGCCATTGTCGCGAAAGACTCATTGTGGACACTTTGCTTGCCGCATTCCACAATGGCGCAATAACCGCGGGTGTGACGATAAGCAAGCCAATAAGATAGCGCGAATGATAGCCGGGCCAGCCCATCGGTGCGGAGCTAAGCGAGTAGGCCGAGATAGCAAGAAGAGCACTACCTAACAAGAGGAGTTGCGAGACGGAACGCACAAGAGTCTGCCTCGTATCTACCTCTTGCATTGTCAACCGCCTCTGCCGCCATAAACGCCATAATACAGCGAGCGTGAGCAAGACAGAAAGCACGAGGAGTGCAATATAGCCAACACCCCACAATGTATGACCAAGTGTACATAGCGGTGTTTGTACTGTATTATCACTGAGAAAAGATTGTTCCATTACGGGACAGAAAGGATAGCCCGTCGCGGTAGGAACGCTAATTAGGACCGTGCCTTTTACAGCATGAAGTATCTGATGTAGACCGTGCGGAGCCTGAACGGTACTCCCCTGAAACAGGCCAAAGAGTGTTTTCAGCACGCTATCGCCATGACTTGCCGCATTCAAACTGTAGCGTAATATAGGATAGGCTCCCAGCACGAAACCACCAATCGCACCGACCCACGCCCACAAGAGATCACGCCAGCAAAAGATGACTAGCAACAAGACAGCACATGCGAAGAAGGGCAACACGATCATATCGCTCCAGAATCCAAGCCCCAACACAATGCCCCAGCAAGTGTATCCAACCAAGCGCATTACTTGTGTACGCAAGGACGCACCACGCCTGTAGGTAAACGAGAGCCACGACGCAAGCAAGAATGCGAGCGACCCAAAGAGCATTGTTTGTGTAGAGCCACCTGTCGCCAGCGTCTCACGCGTTATTGTGTAGATTGAACCTAGACTGAGGACGGCAAGTGTGACAAGGGCCACTTTTTTCGAGTAGAGCAAGCTAGCAAGAAGATAGGTACTAATAAGGAAGAGTGTTACCAAAAGCACAACGCTGAGACGCAGCGAGAAGAGCGAGGGGCCAAACAGACGAAAAAATACTGTTCCAATATACGCCTCTATCGTCCCCATGTAACTTTGTCCGTAGAAGACATACGGATGCTCACCACGATACGCGATGTGGCGTGCCATAATGCCCATTGTGCCTTCATCGCTATCCGTTGGAGGCCAGCCCATTGCTAATAAAACGAGCCGTAGCCCTATTGCAAACGCGATAATGGCAAAGGCGTATAATTCATATATTCCAATTTTTAAATATTTCATGCTCTTCTCTTGTCGTACCCAAGATCAATAAAAAAATTGATGAGAAACGTCGATTGTAGGGGTCTAATTCTATTACACCTTGTTGCCAATTGATCATGTTGGTAGAATTGATGAAACGTTTCAACACGCTCCTAAGATAGTTAATCGCCGCAAGGGTGTAATAGAATTAGACCCCTAC
>CAXUHF010000191.1:0-4234 GCA_964250765.1 uncultured Ktedonobacteraceae bacterium
CTACTGTACTTCGGTACCGAAGTACAGTAGGGTAGTCTCTTGTGAGTGTCCGCCAGTTTTGATATCCGTCCGTGTGGCTTATTGTATATCCACCGCATCCCCAAGCTTGCTCATATTCTGAAATTTTACGCCTTGCTCAGAGAAGTAGCGCGTGTAGTTATCGTAGCGTGATTTGATGAAGAAATCCTTCACGTAACCATCATGGACGGGAAGCACCATTTGGGGCGAAAGTCGCTCGACAAATTCAGCTACCGTCAGTTCTGTCAACCAAGGTGCCATAACGGGCAATGCTAGAACCTTGATGCCTTTTAGTGGATTGAGGAAGGATGCGAATGAATCGCCAGGGTTCAGAAATGTGTCATTGAGAATATAGGCGGTATTTTGTGGGAGTGTGGGTGATAGTATCGCGGCATGATCGGAGGAGACCGCACGAATGGTAAAGTTTTTTGTCTGCTGACTTCCTTCATCTAACGCCTGTGCTTCGATACCCTCTTTCGCAAGCGCAGTTTTGCCCTCAGAGTTTGTAATAACAGATGCGTTGCTCAACGCTACAATCTGCTTGAGAGCGTTCATATCTACATGGTCGGGATGCTGATGTGTAAGGATGATGGTAGAAATATCCTTGAAGGTTTCGGGTTGCACGGCACCCTCGATAAAGGAAAAGATGCCAGGATCAAAAAGAATTTTTTCGTCTCCCTGTTCCACGACAAGGCACGAATGGATGTATTTGTAGACACGCATGTTTTTTCTCCAAACTTCTTAGCTTTCTCAAGAGTAGACTCTCTTACCTATACGATGCTCAAATAGAAATTGTTTCATGCTCGTTTCTTGGTTGATATAAAGAATCTCCTTCTTGGAGGATAAAATTATGCATGATATTATGGTATACATTGTTGAGAGAAGATGGAAATGCGTAGGGGTCTAATTCTATTACACTCCTGTCGGCGATTGATTCCGTCTACAGGATGAATGAAGCGTTTCATTACATCCTCCAACATGGTCGATTGCCAAAAGGATGTAATAGAATTAGACCCCTACAGTTAGCGATGAGAGCAGAACAGGATACAAATATCATGACACAACCAATCATACAAGTTGATGCATTTACCAACAAGCTGTTCGCGGGCAACCCTGCGGCGGTATGCGTCCTACCAGAAGCACGCGATGGGCAGTGGATGCAGCAAGTCGCGCAAGAGATGAACCTTTCTGAGACTGCGTTCCTTGTAGCGCATGAGGATGGCTATAATTTGCGCTGGTTCACTCCACTCGTTGAGGTTGATCTATGTGGGCATGCCACGCTTGCTAGTGCTCACGTTCTGTGGGAAACTGGTCAGTTGGTGGCAGGCACACAGGCACGTTTTTATACACGTAGTGGACTCTTGACGGCTGAGCAACAGGGGGAATGGATCGAACTTAATTTTCCAGCGAAGCCTGAGCAAGAAGTTGATGAGCCTACACATTTATTGCAAGCGTTGGGTGTGCCTGCTCAACATATTGGCAAGAACGAGTTCGATTATCTTGTTGAGGTGGATTCGGAAGAGGCCGTGCGAAACATGCGCCCGAATTTCTCGCTCCTGAAAACGGTACCTGCACGTGGTGTCATCGTAACGAGTCGAGCCAGTACTGAGGGTTATGATTTTGTATCGCGCTTCTTTGGTCCACAGGTTGGCGTTGATGAAGACCCTGTGACAGGCTCAGCACATACCTGTCTCGCACCGTATTGGGGCAAAAAGCTGAGTAAGGATGCAATGATAAGCTATCAAGCCTCAGCACGTGGCGGCGTTGTGCGTGTACAGCTCGACGGTGAGCGCGTGCGGATCGGTGGGCAAGCGGTGACGGTGTTGCGCGGGGAACTGGTATAAAGTGTAACTGCATTCTTCATGACAGGGGCAGAGCACCTGTCACTACTATACACGGAACTGCGTAGTTTCGCCTCGCAGAGGCGAACAGTATAGTAGTGACAGGTGCTCTGCCCCTGTCATGCTGTTGTGTGGCTATTAACCGCGACCAGGAATCTTCTCTGGCTCGACGACGATCACGACGCGTTCGTCTTCAGGCTGACCGTAAGGAAAGGTATCCTGATTGAGATATTTCTTTGCCATCTTATTGACGAATTTATCTTCTAGGTCTTCGTCGATGCGTACCACCTTACCACGCACCTCAAGATAGCGGTATGGGTTGGCGGGATCAACGATTGAAACGGCAACGCGTGGCTCATGTTGCAGATTATGAAGCTTCTGACGCCCCTTTGTTTGACCAAACAGAATGTGTGTTCCGTCCCAATCAAACCACACAGGACTTGTCTGTGGCTCACCCTTTGGTCCAATTGTTGCAATGTGTGCTAACGCTTTTGATTCTAAGAGGTCGTTGAACTCTGCTGGAATTGTTGCTGCCATGTATGTGTTCCTTCTATATATTTCTTAGTTGCTATCTCTTGAATAGCATGTCTCTTACCTTCAACAAAAACGTAATAGAGGTATATTCCGTTCAGACAATAGAGAGATACTACTAAGATGCGTATAAGGAAAACATATGCTTGCTTTGCCTCATCTTGCAACGCTTGTTGCCGTCTCTGCTGAGCCACCTTCGGTGCATACCACTATCACGCTTATTTTGAGTTTACTCGTGGTTGTAGTTGCACTAGCTGTTGTTGCGCCCTACCTAAAAATCCCATATCCTATACTGCTGGTTTTTGGTGGCCTGCTGCTAGGATTTGTCCCTGGCTTACCACAATTTACACTCAATCCCGATCTGATATTTCTTCTGTTTCTGCCACCATTGCTGTATGCATCGGCGTGGACAACATCATGGCGCGACTTTCGCGCGAACTTACGCCCGATTTCGTTCCTGTCTATCGGTCTTGTACTCTTCACCACGATTCTTGTTGCGATAGTAGCCCATGCAATTGTGCCTGGACTTCCTTGGGCGGCTGCCTTTGTGCTAGGTGCCATCATTTCGCCAACCGATGCTGTAGCTGCAACCTCGATTGCGCAACGCCTTGGTGTCCCACGCCGTATTGTGACCATCATAGAGGGTGAAAGTCTTGTTAATGATGCCTCCGGTCTTGTTGCATATCAATTTGCTATCGCTGCTGTTGTGACTGGTACATTTTCCCTCGCAAGTGCGGGCCTGCAATTTGTGGAAAATAGTGTTGGTGGCATACTTATTGGTCTCGTTATTGGCTTGATTCTTACTCAGGTGCATCGCCTTCTGAATAACCCACCATTGGAGATTACTATTACATTGCTGACACCTTTTGCAGCTTATTTGATTGCTGACGGACTGCATGTATCAGGAGTGTTATCGACCGTGACCGCAGGACTCTATTTGGCGTGGCGAGCACCTGTGCTTTTTTCCGCCGACACACGTCAACAAGCACTCGCAGTCTGGAGTAACCTTACCTTTCTCTTGAATGGGCTAGTATTTATTTTCATCGGACTCCAACTACGGGGGATTCTCGAAACGCTACAGATCACTCAACGTACTGTTATGAATCTTCTTTGGTATGCTGCTGTTGTCTGCATCACAACAATAGTTGTGCGTATAGTATGGGTGTTTCCTGCAACCTACCTTCCGCGTCTATGGAATCGTCGTTTGCGTGAACGAGAGCCACATCTTGATTGGCGAAGCGTAGCGATGATTGCGTGGACGGGTATGCGTGGCGTAGTTTCCCTTGCGGCAGCATTCGCGGTGCCACAGGTAACGCAGAGCGGAGCATCCTTTCCTGACCGTGCATTGATTCTGTTCTTGACATTTTGCGTCATTTTCGCAACACTTGTCCTACAAGGTCTCAGCCTACCATTCCTGATTCATCGGCTTGGCTTAAAAGATGACGGGAGTGCCGAACGTGAAGAAGCCAATGCACGTCAGACCACAGCGCAAGCTGCTCTTACTCGTATCAACGAATTGATTGAGCAAGGTGAGGTTCCTAAAAAGGCCGTAGAACATCTGCGTACCCACTATGAAGTACGCGTCAAAAGTATCACGGACGCTACTGATGATGCAGGGCATACTCAAAATGACAATCATCTCGCAACCTATCAATATCTACAACAACAGACTCTGAAAGCCGAACAAGATGCTGTCCTTCACCTGCGTAGCCAGGGCGATATCGGCGATGAAGTATTCCGCCGCATCGAACGCGAACTCGACCTAGATGAGCAACGCTTGGAAGGGTAAACGAACGTTGGTGCTTGTGTGGTTGGCCGAGCGTGGTGTGGCTTCCACCCAAGCC
>CAXUHF010000191.1:4244-7822 GCA_964250765.1 uncultured Ktedonobacteraceae bacterium
CTCTACGTGTACTTGAAAGTTTTGTATGGTTAAACGAAGTTTGTTGTTTGTGTGTTCGGCATACCACGCTCTGCAAACAAAAAAAGCACCAACGTTATGGTATCTCTGAAAAAAACATTGACATGTAAGATGCATTCTGCTAGTATTCAAATGTTGCACCCATAGCTCAGTGGATTAGAGCATCGGTCTTCGGAACCGAGTGTCGCAAGTTCGAATCTTGCTGGGTGCGTTTCAAATTCCTTCTTGCTGATTAACGGAAAACACCTCTTCAATTTCAAGTAGCTGTTCTGCTAATCCTCCTTTGACTCGTGCGTTGTTTTGTCTCGCCTCTTCGTAATATAGTTTTGCATGACAATTAGCACAGAGCACAGCGCATTTTGCAATTTCTTTTTGAATTGTCTCGACACTGAAACCTCGTCGAACTGCTTCGGAAAGATTAAATTCTTTTTGCTGAGGGTCAAGATGATGAAATTGTAGGGTTGCCGGATGCTTCTCCCCACATTTGTTGCACTGTAAGGTCTCCTTCAACTGGTTATAAAATGCCCATAGTCGGTCTTTTCTTTCGTGTACCTGTGCAACTCTCTTTACTTTATTCTTCTGGTGCCAATCCCTCTGATAATCGCGCATATATTCTCGATACTCTTCTGACCTATATCTACTTTTATCCTTCCAAGGCATAAAATATTTTCCTTTCCCATTTCATATATTTCTATGCATGCTGTATATATAAAATAATGTGGCACAGTTTATCATAAACACTACGAGATGTATATATAACCCTCAAATGAATTTGACTTCCATAAACACCTCTGCTATCATTGAGCGTATTGAACGGTGGAAATATATGATTGTCATATAGAGAGTGCAGAGATGCAGAAGCCGCAAAGTTGGCGTGATCTCCTCAAAGAACTGATACGCGATGTACAGGTGCGTCAAAAAATCATAAACGAACTAGAGATCAACCCGATCACTTTGAATCGCTGGATACAGGGCGAGTCGAAGCCACGCACACGCAGCCTACGTCGTCTCCTATCCATTCTGCCTGAACATCGTGAAAGCCTGCAACCATTAATCGAAGAAGAATTTGAGGATTTCGCAGCCGAAACACGAGAAGATGCTATACAGAACATGTCTCTTGCTATTCCTGCCGAGTTTTATAAACGCGTGCTGCATACGCTGGCAGCCATTCCTCCTGCGTTGCGCTTCTCGTCGCTTTGCGATCTTATTCTACAACAGGCGATTGAACAACTTGACCCTCATGGACAAGGCGTAGCCGTTATTGTCGCAAGCTGCATGCCGCCCTCTTCTCTGCAAAAGATACGTAGTCTACGCGAGCGTGCGGGTCGAGGTACCGCACCTTGGCCCCGTGACTTAGATCAGTATGCCATTCTGCTCGGCGTGGAATCGCTGGCAGGACATGCCGTGAGCACTGGACACTTGGAAGTAAATCAGACACTTGGCAAGCGGTTAAGTCTCTCGTTAGGCTATAAGAGTGTGTGGGAAGAAAGCGCGGCTGCCGTGCCTATTATGCGCGAAGGAAGAATTGCAGGTTCTTTGCTTGTATCAAGTGCGCAACAAAACTACTTCTCGCCAGAGCGTTGTGTCCTTATTGAGAGCTATGCGGAACTGATTGCACTGGCCTTTGAGTTGCAAGATTTTTATGATCCGCAACAGGTCGGGCTGAGTTTTCTGCCACCTTATGATGTGCAACAGCCCTACTTATTTGACTTCCGGCGCCGTGTGTTTCAGACGATGGCACAGGCGAGCAAGAACAAAGAACTTATGAACATTGTGCAAGCGGAGCAAGTGGTCTGGCAACAGATTGAGGAACAACTTTTGCAAGAGGATATTGAAATCAATGAGTAGCGATGAGAGAAGAGAGCAGCCTATCATGAGTCAACGCGACAATTCATATTTCACCGATCCTGAGAGTGGTGCTGAGATGGCACGCGTGATGGATCAAGATCACCTTTTGACAAAGACAACGGGTGGGCTATTTGCCGAACGTTCTACGCTCACTGGCATTCGTCGTGTGTTGGATATTGGCTGTGGTCCTGGCGGTTGGGACCTGGATGTCGCCTTTACCTATCCAGAGATGGAGGTTGTGGGCATCGACATCAGCGAACAGGCAATTGCCTATGCTCGTGCTCAGGCGGAGGTGCGAGGATTGAAAAACGTAACGTTTCTTCCGATGGATGCCACGAAACCGCTCGACTTTCCCGATGCCTCGTTTGATTTGATTAATGCGCGCACCATCGGCTTTTTGCCCACAGGCGTATGGCCTATCCTGATGCGTGAATGTATGCGTATGCTGCGCTCAGGAGGCGTAATTCGCCTGACCGAAAGCGAGTGGAGTTTTAGCAATAGCCCCGGCTTAGAGGGCATCACCGCGATTTTCTGTCGCGCACTGAAAGCCGCAGGACAGAGCTTCTCACCTGATGGGCGGCGTCACGGCATCACGACGATGTTGGCTGGCTTCCTAAAGGATGCTGGATGTGTCAATGTGCAACAGACACCCTATGTGATTGATTTCTCGGCTGGCATGGAGGCACACGCCAGCATCTGCAAAAACTGGAAAGTTGTGTACAAACTCTCGCAACCATTCTTCGTCAAGACGGGCGCGGGGACACAACAAGAAATAGACGCCTACTACGACCAGATGCTAGTTGACATGATGCAAGACGATTTCCGAGGCATCATGTACTTCCTTACCGCGTGGGGTGAAAAACCGTAGGAGAACTGTTCTCATGTGTTAAATGAACCTCTGTAGGGGTCTAATTCCATTACACCCTCGTCGGCAACGAACCATGTCTACAGGATTGATGAGACATTTCAACATATCCTCTCACATTGTTTATTGCCAACGAGGGTGTAATGGAATTAGACCCCTACGAACGTTTCGCATCCTTTTTACGTTTTTGTTTATTTCTATAATCGCGTCTCCGCAAAATCCAGTTATCCCACAACAATTTGTCCATTCCTCCACGTGTCAACGGTATGTTTCACCGTTGCAATATATGCTACGACGTTGTTGTGATCGGATGAAGGCGCATAGACTGGAACAATTGAGTTCACTACCGTCAGTCTCCATTGGGTCACGTACAGCTTAGCAATGAGCTTATACCAATCGAGGAAACCATCCTCCCATGTAGCGTACTTGCGATAGCCTTGATAAGCATGGCAGCGACAATCAGGAGTAACAGGAGTCCGAATATTGCCTAACGAGAGCGTTACCCTCGCAACGCCTGTTGTGCCTAATCGACTCTCTTGATAAAAGAACCCCAACGCATACACCGGATCAATGCCGTACTTCACCCCATCATCATACAAAGTCTGTCCCTTGCCAACCGCAGGAGAATGATAAGCCGCCAAAACTGCGTTGATAAACTTTACCGTCACGGTTGGCTTCCCCTGCACGCTATACGTTGCTGCTTCAGCTTGTAATGGTAACAACATCAGCACTACAAGACATGCAAACCACCCCAAAACTAATGATGGTAGAAAATGGTGGAACGTGGAACGCACTACAAAAAATACTCGTGTTTTGCGCTGTAGCAGCATGATCGCGCCTTCCTTTC
>CAXUHF010000192.1:0-7780 GCA_964250765.1 uncultured Ktedonobacteraceae bacterium
CTGGCAAGTCGTGCGTTGGCACCTGCACGTCTAGCTTTTACACGGCAGCAGCGTTTTATCGCCGATGCCTCGCATGAGCTACGCACGCCACTCACATTGATGCGTGCGGATGCAGAGGTACTTTTACGTGGACGCCAACACATGGACGCCGAAGACGCGGCTCTCTTGGAGGATATCGTTGCCGAGGCAAATCATATGAGTAATCTGGCAACAAGTATGTTGTCGCTCGCGCGTCTGGACGCGAACGCGCAACATCGAGAGCATGAGGTTGTGAGCCTGAATGCATTGACGCTACAAGGAGTACAGCGTGTGAGTGCCTTTGCCGAGCAGAAGGGAATTGAAGTTCAACAAGAAAAGACCGATGATGTGTTCGTGATTGGCGACTCCATGTTACTTGAACAAGCATTGCTTGTGATACTTGACAACGCCATTAAATATAATCGTCCAGGCGGTCGAGTAACGGTACGTGCATCTGTGCAGAATGGGAAAGCTCGTCTCGACATACGCGATACAGGGATTGGCATAGCTGCCGAACACTTAGCGCATCTTGGCGAACGCTTTTATCGCGTGGACAAGGCTCGCTCACGTGAGGCTGGCGGTACTGGTCTCGGCCTCTCTATCGCGCAACATATCGCTGCAATTCATGACGGAACACTCACACTCGATAGTGTTCCAAACGAAGGAACTACGGTAACACTTCTGCTTCCCCTAGCTCAGCAGAAGCAGTCTCAGCATGGGAACACAGGACCAGAACCCATACTAATGGTGCAAGGGCAGAGTTCACATGAAGATAGCCACCATTACGCTTAACCCCGCCATCGATCAAACGGTGAGCGTGAACAATGTTCGACTCAATACCGTCAATCGAGGCCAGGCAATTCGGTTTGACGCGAGTGGAAAAGGCGTCAATGTTGCCTCATTCCTGGCGGATTACGGAATAGACAGCGTTGTGACTGGCTATCTCGGTCGGGAGAACGTTAACCTTTTCGAGCAGTTCTTCGCCTTAAAAGGCATAGAGGATCGTTTCGTTCGCATTCCTGGCAGTACGCGTATCAACGTAAAAGTCGTTGATGAAGCGAGACAAGAGACAACCGATATTAACATGCCGGGCCTTGCGCCTTCACAAGAAGCCATAGCAACGTTAATGGACATCATCGAGTCGCTAACAAACACCTGCGATTGGTTCATTTTGTCCGGTTCTCTACCACCTCACGTTCCAACTATGAGCTATGCCACAATCATTACACAGCTCAAGCGGCACAAAAAGTTCATACTACTGGATACAAGTGGAGAGGCTCTCCGAGAAGGTATACAGGCAGGTCCAACGATTATAAAGCCCAATATCGAGGAATTAGCGTATCTCGTTGGGCATGACTTGACTAGTAACGCTGATATTCAGCAAGCGGCCTATTCCCTTTTGAATGATGACATCATGTTCGTCGTTGTCTCAATGGGAAAAGCGGGTGCGTTGCTCGTGACGCAGGATACAACACTGCTTGTAACACCCCCTGCTGTACAGGTGAAAAAGACCTTTGGTGCTGGTGACGCAATGGTCGCAGGTCTCGTGGCAGCGCGTGTACAGGCATTAAGTATCGACGATAGTGGACGCTTAGCGACTGCCTTTTCTCTCAGTGCTATTACACAACTCGGTTATACCCTGCCCAATCGTGAAACGCTTCTAAGGTATTTTCATCAGGTGAACGTCTCTGTAGGGGTCTAATTCCATTACACCTTCGTGGCGATTGAACACATTGGGAGGCATGTTGAAACGTTGGTGCGTGTTCTCCAGCATTATGTATCGTTATGAGGATGTAATGGAATTAGACCCCTACAGATGTTTTTGTACCCATATTATTGTTTTTACCCATTCTTACAGCCCACGGCGGAGATGAGATAGCCATAACCACACATATCGGGGCGCATCATGTCCTCCTGTGCCTGTGCGAGAAGAGAGTCATATTCCACCTCTGGAATTGCATTGAGGCGACACACTAGAGACTTCACATTGCGAATAGCAAGTAGCACCTCGTTCACGAATGCTTTCGCACCGAGTATATTGGTGGGGCTGAAATCGACGGCATGCACGGTATAGGACACGTCGAGGAAGTAGGCATTCAACAGAATATCATACAGTTGCGCTGCAGTTCCAACATTGGAAGTTTCATCCGGCGTTCTTTTCCGAGCAGTATGTATAGTATGAATAAAAAGGTGCAGCAAACGGTCAAAGGCGAGACTAGATGTTGCCCCTGGCTCAAATTCAACAAGGTGTAGCCATCCACCGGGACGTAGGACGCGTGTAAACTCTCGCATGATGCTATCGAAGCGCGCATCATACAAGAATTGCGCGGCACGCATATGTACAAGGTCAAATGCGTTGGCTTTGAAGCGTAGCGATGTCGTGGCATCCATTGAAAGAAATGTTGCATTACTCATGCCATGAAAGCGTGCGAAGCGTGCAGCCTCACTAAGAGAGTGTTCATCCGTGTCGATGCCTGTAACGTGTGTTCTAGGGTATTCACGAGCAAGGTCTAGCACCCAACCGCCTTCGCTGCATCCGACATCTAATACGGTCCAGACCTCTTGCATCTTGACCGCATTCGTCACAAGTCCACCTAGGACCGTTGTAAAATACTCATGTGATGCCGAACGAACACACGTATCTTTCTTCTCTGGACCGCTATCATAAGCATTGTCATATGTCATAAGCGTCCCTCTGGTTTCATGCCAACAACCGAGATAAGCATTCCCATCGCACAATATTTGAGTCGTTGCGCATCATGGTACATCGCTGCTGTCAAGCTGTTTATTTCTTGCTGCGTTACCACTTCGGCCTTTACAAGATGACTGGCAATACGCGTATCTTGGGTAAGCACCGCTAGAATGTAGTCTTTGCCAGGATTGCCTACTTGATTGCCAATATCAACCGCATGTAGTGTATAATTGACCTCGCTATAGCCTGCTTCGCGCAGAAGGCGTGGAAACACGATGGCAGAGGTAAGAGCCTGGCTCTTTGATGAGAAGATTCTTTCCCCCTTGCTATGAGAGACACGGAGATAATGAATAAAAGTATTTACGGCATCACTGGATGTGGGACCGATCTCGAAATCGAGAAAATGTAGCCAGCCACCGGGACGTAGAATACGAGCAAGTTCTTGCAATACTTCAGGCCACTTTTTCGGGGTAATGCTTGCACTTGAGCGTTGCACATGCACAAAATCAAAACTATTGTCTGCGTAAGGCAACTGTTCGTATCGCTCCACGATGTGAAATGAAGCAGTCGTAGCATCAGCAAGGTGTGCATCCTCACGCGCACTCTGTACCAGCTCTAGCTTCTGGTCAACTCCTACACCGTGAATATGTGGATATGCCTGCACAACTTCAAGCAACCACGCTCCTGGACCACAGGAAAGGTCAAGCACATGCGATATAGAGCTAAGTGGAAGTGTGCTGGGAAACAAAGTGCCTAACTCACGATGAAAGAGACGGTGCTGAAAACGTAAACTTGCGGCCTCTGCGGTCAACATCACTCAATTCCTCCACCGTAACATCCATAAGCCGATATCAGAATGGCCCAACCACACAGGTCAGGCGACTGCAACTCGACTTGTGCCTGTTTCACCAACGCATCAAACTCCGCGCTTTCCACTAAGCCTTGCTGAATAACAAGCGGCTTCACAACAAACGCACGACTCACAATTTCTGAGAGAAAGACATGCGCAGCATTGCCGCTCATCGCTCCTACATCTACTGTAAATACATCGTACCCTACTTCATAGAGACCCACTTGCAGCAGCATCGCATAAAGACGTTGTGCCACACCAAGCGTGCTACCTGTTGCATCGAGAGAGCGGCCAAGTTTCGCACGGGCGCGTAGCATTAAACGATGCAGTGTTAAGCACGCGGGACTGGAAATTTCACATAATTCGAGTTCCACGATGTTCAGCCAACCCCGCAGGCGCAGCACACGCACACATTCTCGTATCACGGAAGGCCATGCTTCTGGCTGAATGTAGCGGGCAAAGTGACGCATATGGACAAAATCAATAGATGCATTTGGAATGGGGAGTCCCTGCAAAAGGTCCATATGGCGTAATTCCACCTGACGCAAACTGCTGGTATTGCGGCGTACTTTCGCTTGATGCAGTGCCGCTTCATCACTATCAATCCCATAGATGCGTAACTTCGGGTTGCGTCTAGCAAGATCAAAAATCCATTCACCAGAGCCACAACCAAGATCAAGCACACTCTCCATTGTATTGACTGCGATATGCTCTGGGTGCAAACGTCCCCCTTGCACCTGTAACAGATGAGAATGTAGAATTGCATCAAGATTTATTTCGTTCCCTCGATTAGCCTGTGCTATGCCTAGAGGTGAGGGCGGAATAAGAGCATGTTGGGATGGCTGGCTCATTGAAATCCTTTTCTCTATATTCGTTCTAAAATGCGACGCCCCTGTACGGGTCTGCTTTAGCACACCCTCTTGGCATCGCATACGTTTGGTGACGCCAAGAGGGTGTGCTAAAGCAGACCCGTACAGGGCAAGATACAGTATTTAATCGTCAAAATTGTTGAGAACAAGCTATGGCGCATAGGCAATCGCCGAAATCAACGCCCCTGTAGTGCAATAATTAGCTTCACCAATATCACGCTGTTTTTCAAGCAGCAATGCATCAAACTCTTCAGCACCAATCATATGGTTTTCAAGCATTAATGGCTTCTGTTTTTTCGCAATACCTGCAAGTAACTGGCAACATGCGCGTCCACCAGGATTGTTTGCACCTCCAAAGTTCACAGGGTGGATAATGTACGAGGCATTCACAAATCCAGCCTCTTTGAGCATATGGAAGAGGTATACGCCAGGGGTACCCGTCCCTGAGTATTCTGAAAAACCATAGCCAAGTTTGAGTAACAATGCATCAAATAGGAAGAGCAAGCGTTGATACGCATCACTGGACGTTGGGCCAATGGACAGGCTCGTAAGCACAATTGGTGCCCCTGGTTTCATCACCCGCTTACACTCGCTCAAAAAGAAGGGCCATTCGTGTGGACGAAATACGGGTGCGAGTTGCAGCGAATGAACAAGATCAAAGCTTGCATTGGCGAGTGGTAATCGCTTGAGTGGATAAGACTCGTAGAAGCGTACACGGTTTACCGCACCGATCTCTGCGTTACGACGCGCAAGATTAATAAATGCACTATCGCCATCTAACGCGGTAACATGTACGCCCGGATACGAAAGTGCCATATCAATCGCCCATGCGCCAATACGACAGTTTATGTCAAGCACTTGTTTTAGCTTATAAGGAGTGATGGCGGAAGGCAGGAGCCCGCGTTGTGCTTGTGTAAGATGGTGGTGCATAACTTGTTCCAAGACAGCAATAAGTGCGCTTTCTTGTTCACTCTCTATCATTCCATCCCCCTTGTTACGCGTAATTACTTTCTTTTGGCAAGAATAAAGAAAATAAGCTCATATGTCAAGCGTGGCCTTCTTCATTCCCCGAATGCGGCGGCCTTCTTCATTCCCCGAATGCGGCTAAGGTAATTATGCCTTTTTGGGCAGCTAGCGAAACAGCTTCTGTCCTGTTAGTAGCCCCCAGTTTGCCCATAATGGAACTTACATGAAATTTGGCGGTACGCTCACTAATAACGAGTTTGCCTGCAATCTCTTTGTTTGGCATGCCTTGTGCAAGTAGGGAAAGAACCTCTAATTCACGCTCGGTCAATAACTCGATAGTAGCAACATGTGCAGCAGAACGTTCAACATGAGAAAGTAGTTTCGAGGCGACAATTGGTTGTAGCAATGAGCCGCCTCCAAGCGTGACATGTATAGCGTTAAAAATATCGTCACGTGGGGCACCCTTTAGTAGGTAGCCGTTAGCACCTGCTTGTAGCGCGTGAACAATGCGTTCGTCGTTATCAAAGGCGGTGAACACAATAATGCGGGGCAACATCACGCTAATCCGTGAGGCACGTACACGACGAATAGCTTCTACACCGTCCATAAGCGGCATTTCCAGGTCAAGGAACAGAATATCAGGCTGCAGTGCGGTAACAAGCTGGATAGCCTCCTCACCATTTGCCGCCTCCGCAACAACCTCGAAATCGGCCTGTGTCTCTAACACAGCACGTAGCCCCTCACGCACAATTGGATGATCGTCTGCCAACATAATACGAACCGTCATAGTGTATCGCTCTCCCTCTGCTTCGTAAAAGGAATAGAGACAACAATATATGTTCCAGAGCTAGGAGTACTTTGAATAGACAAGTGCCCACCGAGCAGTTTTACACGTTCACTCATACCCAATAATCCAAAGTGGCTTCCATCATGGGAAACCGCGTCAAGGTCGAAGCCGTGCCCATCATCTTGAATAATAAGTTGTACGTAGGGCGTCTCGAAAGTTGATAGATCAGGGCACTTGCAAGGGGATGCCCCTCCCATATAACTATAACGCGATACCACATCATCCTCTTGCGGTTGCCCTAACTTCTCTTCCTCCTCACCCGACTCGCTACAAAAACATAGCTTCATTTCAACATGTTGGGCAGCTGCATGCTTGCGAGTATTTGTTAGAGCCTCCTGTGCAATGCGGTATAAACCTGCCTCGATACGTGCCGGTAATATGGGAAAATGGAGTGTATAGGTATAGTTTATGTTTAGATCGGCGTCGGCAACCAAGAGAGTGAGTGCTTCCGGTAGTGCATGTTCTTGCAGTGGTGCGGCGCGCAGGTCCATCACTGAACGGCGTGCCTCGTCGAGATTAGCGCGTGCCAGTGAGAGTGCACGTTGTACAGCTTCGTGGGCGCGTTGTGGGCGTGCCTCTGCTAGGGCATCTGCGGCTTCAAGTTGCAATGTGATAGCGGCTAAGCCCTGTGCGAGCGTGTCATGAATATCACGCGCCAACCGATTACGCTCTTCTATAGTTGCGAGACGCGTAGCCGCACGCGTTGCATCAGCTGAGAGGCGTGCACGTTGCATCGCTAGCCCAATCTGGTCACTGATAATATGCAGCAGTTGGAGTTCCTGTGGTTGCAGTTCTCGCCAATCCTCGCTCGCTACGTTCAATACACCGAGCGGCGTGTCCCCTGCATAAATGGGAATGCTGGCATGAAAACGTAGTCCCAACGACGAGGGATCACTATCGCGTTCCGCATTCTTGAGACGGCTACAGCGCAGTACATCAATATTAGCAGCACCCTCCAATGTACCATTGAGAAAGGTATCGAGACATAGGCAACTTCCGCTCATGCGCTCGGCATGATTCGCTAGATAAGGTGGAAGTGCCTGGAACGCCGCGAGATGTGGATTCCCCTGCTCGTTGAGCAACCAGACCCAGCCCGTTTGTAAATGTAACAACTCAGTGACACGCGCAAGCGTCTCCTGTAATGCTTCACGTACATCAACCTGACGATTGAGATAGCCCGCAATAGCATACAGCACCGCGAGGTCTGGATTTCCTTGTAGTAGTGCCGTTGTCTCCTGCTGCACAGGTTCAGGATGTGTTATATTGCTTATTGGTATGTCATCCATACAATAAATATAACATATATGATGGGCTGGGACGTTGTAGGGGCTTTAATTCATTACGCCCTCGCCACTATTTTGCATTGAGACGAGGGCGTAATGATGCAAATGAACGAAATAATCAGGATAGAAACCACTTGTAGGGGTCTAATTCTATTACACCCTTGCGGCGATGAACCATGTTGGGGGAATGTTGAAACAGTTCATCAATCCTGCCACCATTGTAGAATGCCAACAGGGTGTAATAGAATTAGACCC
>CAXUHF010000193.1:0-7584 GCA_964250765.1 uncultured Ktedonobacteraceae bacterium
CTTTTAGGTGAGATTAACCTGCGTCGTGGGCAACTTTCCTATGCAAACTCCATTATGGACCGTGCCCTTCGTACCTACAAAGCCGTGGCACATCGCATGGGACAAGCTGAGGCAACAGTTGGGTTAGGCGAGTTGCAACGACGACGCGGCTTCCTGGAACAAGCGCGTCAAACACTTGAAGAAGGTCGCACACAAGCACATGTATTGCAGAATGCACGCCTTGAAAGCAGAGCATTGCTCGCAATGGGCGACATATTGCACCAACAGGGACAGATTTTACAGGCGAAGAGTGCTTATGAAGATGCAGAGTTGCGTGTGAACGCATTAGGTGAATTTGCCAGCGCAACAGTGACCGCGGAAGCCGAAGTGCGTCTCGCTCGCGTCGCCATTTACATTGGAGATTTGAAAGAGGCCGAGGCACATCTAGCAAAAGTGGCAGAAGCGATGAAAGCAAATCCGCTTGCAACACAAGTCGCACCAATGGCATCTGTGATACGCGGTCAATTGTTTTTGACGCAAGGTGATCTTACGCAAGCGGAGGCGCGTTTTAGCGAGGCACACGATCAGGCTGAAGCCCAGCAAGAACCGCTACAATCTGCTGAAGCACTGCTTGGTCTGGCTCAGACGCGACTGACACGCGAAGAACTTGAGGCCGCGCTGAACAGCTTTTTAGCAGCTGGTCGTCAATTTCAGCAAGTGGAAAGCGTTGACGGTGATGGTTCCTCCGCTCTCGGTATTGCACAGGTCTATCTAGGGCAACAACAGTGGGATGAGACGCTAGAAAATTGTGAAGCAGCCCTTGTGCGCTTCAACCAATCAGGCGATCAACTGGGGCAAGCCGATACATTCCTGACACGGGGACTAGCACAACGTGATAAAGTGGAACTAGACAAAGCCTTAGAGGACTTTGAGCAAGCGTTGAAACTCTATCACCAGCAACGCAGACCGCTAGGAGTTGCCGATACACGTTCTGCACGAGGTGGTGTTTACATGGTGCGTGGCGAGTTCGAGCGAGCACGCGATGAGCAGACAAAAGCAATCACGCAGGTCGAGCGCGTGATGCAAAGCTTGAGTACTCCTCAGCAATGGAGTATGTTCTTGCGTCAGTACGCGGAATTGTATGCACAAACAGCTATCACCGATGTACGTCGTGACCAGGATGAACAGGCACGCGCTTTACTACAGAATTACGCACGTATCGCTGGTGGTGTAGAACTAACCCGTCATCTGCAAGCATACGAGGATGCAATGCCTATTAGTGGTGAGGATGTTACGGAGGAAGAACTGCTTTCCAACCAAAACCTTGTGAAAAGGTTAAGACAAATCCGTAAAGGGTTGTAATATACATAATGATAATGAGAGAATAAAGAGCCAAATGTAGGGACCGATTTATCGCGTCCTTTGGCAACCAAATGTAGGGACCGATTTATCGCGTCCTTTAAGCAACCAATCGTTAGCCAGGATGCGATAAATCGGTCCCTACACAATGAGGAGCTTATCAAGTATGAGTATACATTTCTTACGTGGCGATGCACAGGCACCACGAGGCCACGCGATCTTTGTTGCACGAAGTACAAGTAACCCAAGGACTGTTTACTGCACCTATTGTATCGTGCCACCGATTCCTATGTCATTAGCCAAATACCTTCCTCCTATGTTCGCGGCACAGATTTCGCCTGAAGACCTGGGCGAGGCCGGAAACTCGATGAAAGGTATGCCAATTCCTCCTATGCTAGAGGAAGGCAAGACGATGGAACAACTCGAATTGCTAGCGGAGCGGCGTGGCGACGACTTATGCGATATCGGCACGGTGAGCAGTGAAGATCAAGGCATACGTTTACAAATGGCGGCGATGAGTTGTGAGGAATATGGACAACTGTATGAAAAATATATTTCTTCATTTGGAACGCTTTCCTCTTCATCCTCTCCATTTGAAATCTCCGGCTCAGATGTGGAAAGACCTTTAGACGACGTAGACGCAGACGAAATTCTCTTGCAATCAATGTCTGACCGTCAGAGGCTTGCCGAACTAGGAAAGCTCGTCGGAATGGCCCGTTATGCATTAGACGGGCACGATAGTGCAGAACTTCGAGAGTCGCAACGTCGTATGCAGCGTATCGCAGACTTACTCGCCGAAAAATATCGTGGTTCACAACTTGTGACAGCCGCAATAGACCCTAATCCACAAGGTGCACAGTTGGCAGGGCTGTACTTAAGTCGTGCGTATAAATTACTTGACGAAGAATACGCAGAAATTCCAACCATTGAACGAGCAATAAAAGAATTACAGGAATAATATTTTATTAGAGGAGTTTATTGTATGGCATCCATAGAGATGAAAGCCGATCTATCGTCACTAGTGGGCGCACTCGTCGCAGGTGATAGTAACGCAATTGTTGCCGCTGCACGCGACTTGCTAGCACACGGCGAGTCAGCCGATGTGCTTATTGGACGTATTGGACTGATTGCCGCACATGGCGATCCTTCAGGACAAACTCTACTCATGCTGAATGCGGCTGCGATGCTCTGTCGCTATCTTCACGCCATTCCTCAACCCTTAGAGGGTGCGGAGCAGGGAAGCGAGCGTGCACTACCATTGTTCGCAGAGGCAATGCTCGCGGCAGCACCAGCAGTACGTGCAGGGCAGAAGGCTCAAGACACCTATCCGGAACCCTTCTTTCCCAGTGGTTTAGGGGAAAAGGGTAGCGTCAACGAGGCTTTGCTGCAAGCTGTACATAGCAACGATGTAGAGCGAGTCGAGCGTTTACTCTTGGGCTTATATGGCACAGGAGCCGACTACCGTACATTAGAAGTACGTGCTTACGAGAGTATCGCCACTACATTTCAAGATGGTGGACGCCCACTCATGTTTGCTGTACGTGGCTTCCAGTTGCTTGGCACAGTTGAATGGGGAGATCGTGTGCCGAACATTACTCATTGGCTCGCTCCTCACCTACCACTACGGCCCGACTCCGTTGCGCCTACGTGGGTAAAGACAGTAAGCGATTTCGCTACTGACCCCGCCCATGATATGTCGGGTATTCGCACACGCATTTCTGCCCCTAAGAACCAGAATGCGTTGCCACTTCATCAACTATTGTTAAGCGATGCTGACACAACACAAGTGTGTCAGGCAGTATACGATGCGGTTATCAAGGGCGAAGCGTCGTCTCGCGCCGTGAGTTCGGTCATTGCTCTGGCTGCAGCAGAGGTGATGAACCTTGTTGGCGATGGGGATCGTGCATTGTTCATACGTGTCGCGCAAGGATTACTCTTCTCGTCAGCAATACGTCTGGCCTTTCAACAAGTGCAAGATGTTGAAATATTGCCTCTTCTGTTTACCTCAGCAGCTTTTGTCAATGCTCTACGCAAAGAAATCACAGCACAAAATCATACGGCAAACCCAATTCAAGCTTCATCATCGGCTGTATTGGGAGGTGGGTTGATCGCACCAGCACAATTGGACACGCTCAAAGCACAACTTGAAGGGCGCGATGCTTCTGGAGCACTTGCAACCGCACGACGCTACATGAAGTTGAACTACGATGCTCGTGCCTTATTCGCAGTTATCGGACTCGTAGCCGCACAGACCAACGCCAGCCTCGACCAAGGCTACACGCTGCAAATCGTGCAGGCCGCCAGCGAAGAATTTCTCGCATGGCCTCATACATTAGGAGATACAAGTATCGACATCTACCTGCAGGTTGCCATCCGAGCAGCCGCGTTTGGAGAGCGCGATACCGTGGTATCAAATTTATTATAAGAATTTCGAGGAAATTATCGTGTCGGGCTAGCCCGACACGATAATTTCCTCGAAATTCTTATAATAAATTTGATACCACGGTATCGCGCTCTCCAAACGCGGCTGCTCGGATGGCAACCTGCAGGTAGATGTCGATACTTGTATCTCCTAATGTATGAGGCCATGCGAGAAATTCTTCGCTGGCGGCCTGCACGATTTGCAGCGTGTAGCCTTGGTCGAGGCTGGCGTTGGTCTGTGCGGCTACGAGTCCGATAACTGCGAATAAGGCACGAGCATCGTAGTTCAACTTCATGTAGCGTCGTGCGGTTGCAAGTGCTCCAGAAGCATCGCGCCCTTCAAGTTGTGCTTTGAGCGTGTCCAATTGTGCTGGTGCGATCAACCCACCTCCCAATACAGCCGATGATGAAGCTTGAATTGGGTTTGCCGTATGATTTTGTGCTGTGATTTCTTTGCGTAGAGCATTGACAAAAGCTGCTGAGGTAAACAGAAGAGGCAATATTTCAACATCTTGCACTTGTTGAAAGGCCAGACGTATTGCTGACGAGAAGAGTAATCCTTGCGCGACACGTATGAACAATGCACGATCCCCATCGCCAACAAGGTTCATCACCTCTGCTGCAGCCAGAGCAATGACCGAACTCACGGCGCGAGACGACGCTTCGCCCTTGATAACCGCATCGTATACTGCCTGACACACTTGTGTTGTGTCAGCATCGCTTAACAATAGTTGATGAAGTGGCAACGCATTCTGGTTCTTAGGGGCAGAAATGCGTGTGCGAATACCCGACATATCATGGGCGGGGTCAGTAGCGAAATCGCTTACTGTCTTTACCCACGTAGGCGCAACGGAGTCGGGCCGTAGTGGTAGGTGAGGAGCGAGCCAATGAGTAATGTTCGGCACACGATCTCCCCATTCAACTGTGCCAAGCAACTGGAAGCCACGTACAGCAAACATGAGTGGGCGTCCACCATCTTGAAATGTAGTGGCGATACTCTCGTAAGCACGTACTTCTAATGTACGGTAGTCGGCTCCTGTGCCATATAAGCCCAAGAGTAAACGCTCGACTCGCTCTACATCGTTGCTATGTACAGCTTGCAGCAAAGCCTCGTTGACGCTACCCTTTTCCCCTAAACCACTGGGAAAGAAGGGTTCCGGATAGGTGTCTTGAGCCTTCTGCCCTGCACGTACTGCTGGTGCTGCCGCGAGCATTGCCTCTGCGAACAATGGTAGTGCACGCTCGCTTCCCTGCTCCGCACCCTCTAAGGGTTGAGGAATGGCGTGAAGATAGCGACAGAGCATCGCAGCCGCATTCAGCATGAGTAGAGTTTGTCCTGAAGGATCGCCATGTGCGGCAATCAGTCCAATACGTCCAATAAGCACATCGGCTGACTCGCCGTGTGCTAGCAAGTCGCGTGCAGCGGCAACAATTGCGTTACTATCACCTGCGACGAGTGCGCCCACTAGTGACGATAGATCGGCTTTCATCTCTATGGATGCCATACAATAAACTCCTCTAATAAAATATTATTCCTGTAATTCTTTTATTGCTCGTTCAATGGTTGGAATTTCTGCGTATTCTTCGTCAAGTAATTTATACGCACGACTTAAGTACAGCCCTGCCAACTGTGCACCTTGTGGATTAGGGTCTATTGCGGCTGTCACAAGTTGTGAACCACGATATTTTTCGGCGAGTAAGTCTGCGATACGCTGCATACGACGTTGCGACTCTCGAAGTTCTGCACTATCGTGCCCGTCTAATGCATAACGGGCCATTCCGACGAGCTTTCCTAGTTCGGCAAGCCTCTGACGGTCAGACATTGATTGCAAGAGAATTTCGTCTGCGTCTACGTCGTCTAAAGGTCTTTCCACATCTGAGCCGGAGATTTCAAATGGAGAGGATGAAGAGGAAAGCGTTCCAAATGAAGAAATATATTTTTCATACAGTTGTCCATATTCCTCACAACTCATCGCCGCCATTTGTAAACGTATGCCTTGATCTTCACTGCTCACCGTGCCGATATCGCATAAGTCGTCGCCACGCCGCTCCGCTAGCAATTCGAGTTGTTCCATCGTCTTGCCTTCCTCTAGCATAGGAGGAATTGGCATACCTTTCATCGAGTTTCCGGCCTCGCCCAGGTCTTCAGGCGAAATCTGTGCCGCGAACATAGGAGGAAGGTATTTGGCTAATGACATAGGAATCGGTGGCACGATACAATAGGTGCAGTAAACAGTCCTTGGGTTACTTGTACTTCGTGCAACAAAGATCGCGTGGCCTCGTGGTGCCTGTGCATCGCCACGTAAGAAATGTATACTCATACTTGATAAGCTCCTCATTGTGTAGGGACCGATTTATCGCATCCTGGCTAACGATTGGTTGCTTAAAGGACGCGATAAATCGGTCCCTACATTTGGTTGCCAAAGGACGCGATAAATCGGTCCCTACATTTGGCTCTTTATTCTCTCATTATCATTATGTATATTACAACCCTTTACGGATTTGTCTTAACCTTTTCACAAGGTTTTGGTTGGAAAGCAGTTCTTCCTCCGTAACATCCTCACCACTAATAGGCATTGCAT
Source organism: uncultured Ktedonobacteraceae bacterium (assembly GCA_964250765.1). Taxonomy (GTDB): domain Bacteria; phylum Chloroflexota; class Ktedonobacteria; order Ktedonobacterales; family Ktedonobacteraceae; genus JBBQVS01. Next base: position 6,342 of record CAXUHF010000193.1, read on the forward strand.
CCTCGTATGCTTGCAGATGACGGGTTAGTTCTACACCACCAGCGATACGTGCGTAATTCTGTAGTAAAGCGCGTGCCTGTTCATCCTGGTCACGACGTACATCGGTGATAGCTGTTTGTGCATACAATTCCGCGTACTGACGCAAGAACATACTCCATTGCTGAGGAGTACTCAAGCTTTGCATCACGCGCTCGACCTGCGTGATTGCTTTTGTCTGCTCATCGCGTGCTCGCTCGAACTCGCCACGCACCATGTAAACACCACCTCGTGCAGAACGTGTATCGGCAACTCCTAGCGGTCTGCGTTGCTGGTGATAGAGTTTCAACGCTTGCTCAAAGTCCTCTAAGGCTTTGTCTAGTTCCACTTTATCACGTTGTGCTAGTCCCCGTGTCAGGAATGTATCGGCTTGCCCCAGTTGATCGCCTGATTGGTTGAAGCGCACAAGGGCTGCTTCACAATTTTCTAGCGTCTCATCCCACTGTTGTTGCCCTAGATAGACCTGTGCAATACCGAGAGCGGAGGAACCATCACCGTCAACGCTTTCCACTTGCTGAAATTGACGACCAGCTGCTAAAAAGCTGTTCAGCGCGGCCTCAAGTTCTTCGCGTGTCAGTCGCGTCTGAGCCAGACCAAGCAGTGCTTCAGCAGATTGTAGCGGTTCTTGCTGGGCTTCAGCCTGATCGTGTGCCTCGCTAAAACGCGCCTCCGCTTGCGTAAGATCACCTTGCGTCAAAAACAATTGACCGCGTATCACAGATGCCATTGGTGCGACTTGTGTTGCAAGCGGATTTGCTTTCATCGCTTCTGCCACTTTTGCTAGATGTGCCTCGGCCTCTTTCAAATCTCCAATGTAAATGGCGACGCGAGCGAGACGCACTTCGGCTTCCGCGGTCACTGTTGCGCTGGCAAATTCACCTAATGCGTTCACACGCAACTCTGCATCTTCATAAGCACTCTTCGCCTGTAAAATCTGTCCCTGTTGGTGCAATATGTCGCCCATTGCGAGCAATGCTCTGCTTTCAAGGCGTGCATTCTGCAATACATGTGCTTGTGTGCGACCTTCTTCAAGTGTTTGACGCGCTTGTTCCAGGAAGCCGCGTCGTCGTTGCAACTCGCCTAACCCAACTGTTGCCTCAGCTTGTCCCATGCGATGTGCCACGGCTTTGTAGGTACGAAGGGCACGGTCCATAATGGAGTTTGCATAGGAAAGTTGCCCACGACGCAGGTTAATCTCACCTAAAAG
>CAXUHF010000194.1:0-6048 GCA_964250765.1 uncultured Ktedonobacteraceae bacterium
AGCTATTATGGAGAGGAAGCGTAAACGAGAGTTGAATTTCGCGGACACCTGCGCTTTGCGTAGCAACCCAGCCATATGAGACTGGTGTTTCTTCGACGAAAGCAAGATAGGCAGAATTTCCATTTTTCATACGCGCGTTGACTTCCTGTACAGATATATCACTCAATTTCGCAATAAGTGCGGTATCAGTTGACATATGTGCAGAAAATGCTGGTAGTGGAGGGAGTTCTGGTAATGTATCACCACGCCACCAAGTTCCTAGAGCCATAAAAAATTATATCTCCTTTCATTTGCCTATTGCCTAAAAAATGTTCAATGTAGGGGTCTAATTCTATTACACCCGTTTAGCATTCTACAATGTTTTAAGGGGTTGAAATGTTTATTACATCCTCTTACATTTGTATATGCCAAACGGGTGTAATAGAATTAGACCCCATAGGCGTCAAGTTAAGCAAAGATGAGTTTATGTGCGAAGAGGCTTCTCAAGCCAGTTCACAAGGAGTGTAGACTCGCAAAACGTGAGAGCGTTCCTTGCCAGACAATAGCTCCTTTGTTCGTAGAGGGCAATTGCGGCATTGGCTTGAGAAGCCACTCGGAAGAGTCTCATGGGTTCCTCCTTTCAAAGCTCTGCAATCCTTAACTTGACGCCTATGGGTGTAATAGAATTAGACCCCTACAGGTGTTCAACCTCTCGAATCTTCACCCAACCATCATGACAACGTATATTCACGTCTAAATTGTCTTCTGTATGCATATCTTCCAACCAGTTGTTTGTATTTTTATGGCTATAGGAAGCACATTCTCTAATCAAAAAAATGTGTTCCCCTATATGTAGCTCTACCGGATTGTCCCAATGCCCTATACCATTGATGAAATTGTAGACATGTTGTGCATCCCATTCTTGTGGATACACGATGAAGTCTTTCTCTGTGGGAAATGAGTAATAGCTACTTTTCGTTGCATCTTGCGCGGTGCGTGTTATGTCTCCCTTGCACAACTCTTGCACAACATTTGCTAGCAGCGTTCCACCTGTCATAGCACATTGCGTCTCTAGTTGTGCATAACTGATGCCATCGGGAACTGTGATGCTCTCTTGTGCAAGGATATCACCCGTGTCCATCGCCTCGTCTAAGAAATGGATAGTGACGCCTGTTTCACGCTCACCCTTGCGAAATGTCCAGAAAAGCGGTACAGGACCTCGATTGGCGGGAAGCAATGCTGGATGGACGTTGAGACAACCAAGACGTGGTAGGTCTATAATGGAACGTGGAATACGCTGCGAAAAACAGACAACGCAGAGAATATCTGGCTCATAGGATGCAAGTATTTCGTGTACTGTAATGTCCGAGAGGCGTCGCACTTCCCATACTGGTATATTCTGTTTCCAGGCTATCTCTATAATTGAGGGATGCAGAGAAAGTAGTGGGAGGGCCGAACGCACACCACGTGGTTGCTCTCGACGTTGGATGGCTGGTTGTTTGAGACCAGGAATGGGAGAGACGGGCACAACAACCGCACATATATCAATATCACTAGCAAGTAGGGCTTGTAGCGAGGGCGTAGAGAAATCGCCTTGCATGCCGAAGAAAAGTACGCGAGGTCGTTGTGATGTATTCGTTGTTATGGTATCTTGCATTTTATGGTATCATCTATAAAGAACATGGTAAACACGGTTAGGAGATTTCATCATGGCACGCATCGTCTATTGTGTCAAACTGGGGCGCGAACTTCCAGGCTTGGACAAGCCTCCATTTCCTGGTCCTTTAGGGCAGCGCATCTTTGAGCAGATTTCAAAACAGGCATATGATATGTGGCCTGCACAAAGTACGCTCATCATCAATCATTACGGCTTGAACATGGCTGATCCTGAGTCACGTAAGATACTTCGTGAACAAATGGAAGAATTTTTCTTTGGTGCCGATGCACAGATGCCAGAGGGCTGGTCGCCCGCAGGAGTTGGAGCAGGTGCAGGATCGGGATCGGCTCCCAGCAGTAAGGGCGGTGGTGGCGCACCAAGCAGTAAAGGTGGTGGCGGTGGAGCTGCCCCCAGAAAATGAGAAACCCTGGCGACATTTTACTCATTTCTTGCTATGAATTAGGTCATCAACCATTTCATCTCGCCTCACTACTTGCCATGTTGCGACAAGCAGGTTACCAACCTGCTTCAGTCGATACCTCTGTAGAGACGCTCACCGACGAAGCGATACAAAACGTTCGCTTCGTCGGTATTTCTGTGCCTATGCATACCGCGTTACGCCTCGGTGAGCAAATTGCACAACGTATACGGAGGCTTAACCCTTCTGCACATATCTGTCTCTATGGCCTATATGCACTGCTAAATGCTGACTATCTGCTACGAGATACAATAGACTCAGCTATCGGCGGCGAGTACGAAACGCCTCTGCTTCATCTAGTCTCCACGTTAGATGAACATAGAGAGACTGATGTTCCTGGTGTCCACACACGGACACAAAAAAGTGGACCGTGGATAGAGCGTACACCTTTCCTCGTGCCAGACCGTCAATCGTTGCCATCACCTGAGAACTACGCACGTTTACAGGTTGGCAATGAGGTACACTTAGCTGGCTATACGGAGACTACAAGAGGCTGTAAACATACCTGCCTGCACTGTCCAGTGACGCCAATTTACAATGGTCGTTTTTTCGCTGTACCAGTGACAACAGTCTTAGCAGACATACGCGCACAAGTAGCGCAAGGCGTACAACATATCACGTTTGGCGATCCCGATTTCTGGAATGGGCCAACACACGCATTGCGCGTTGCACGAGCGATGCACCAGGAATTTCCAGATGTGACGTTCGATGCCACCATCAAGGTCGAGCATTTACTGAAACATAGTTCCCTCTTGCCAGAGATGCGTGAACTCGGCTGTGTCTTTGTCGTCTCTGCCGTCGAGTCGATCAATGATGACGTATTATTACACCTGGATAAGGGACATACTGCGGCTGATGTGGTCGAGGTATTCGACGTGATGCAGCATGTTGGTATTCCTCTACGTCCATCATTGTTGCCGTTTTCGCCGTGGGAGACGTTAGAAAGCTATACTGCATTGCTCGATTTCTTCGAGGCACAGCATCTCATCGAGCACATTGACCCTGTACATCTCTCAATTCGTCTGCTCATCCCTCCTGGTTCGGCTTTGCTCAACGAGTCAGATAGTGCGACGTGGTTAGGAGAGCTTGACGCCTCGGCCTATACCTATCGCTGGCAACATCCCGACCCGCGTATGGACGAACTACAACGCAAGATAGCGCAACAGGTCGAGCAAGCCGAATGCTCACAGGGCAATACTGTTGAGACATTCCTACGTGTCAAAGCATTAGTACATGCCGCACAAGGTACACGCCTGTCTCTCTTCAAAGCACTCCGTAGTTATGGTACACCACAGGTGCTACCTCACCTCACCGAATCGTGGTTCTGCTGAGCAGAGCCAACCAAGAACCAGTTGGGTTCTAAGTAGTACTAAAACATGCTGTGCTATAATGGTGCTGATCTACAGAGGTTATTCAGACAACACGTTATTGGTAGAAGAAGGGGTACAAGAAAGCGATGGCAATAGAACATCAGCGAAGCATGACGGTAGAGGAATACTTTCAACTCGAAGAAAACGAGCCTGAGACGTGCTACGAGTACATTGATGGCAACGTATACGCGATGGCTGGTGGAACTGCTAACTATGACACTATTAAATCAAATATTCAAAGAATCCTTTGGAATCTTCTACGTGGGAGTAGCTGCCGTATCTATAGTTCCGATATGAAGGTGTACATTTCTGAGACGCGTTATTTCCATCCTGATGTGACGGTTACATGCGACCCACGAGACCGAGGAAGAGCGAAAGCAATTCAATCTCCTCGCTGCATCGTGGAGGTTCTTTCCCCAACTACAGAACTCACCGATAGAACATGGAAGCTCAAGAATTATTGTGCGCACCCTACCATAGAAGAATATGTCCTGGTAGATTCTCAATCCTACAAAATCGAAAGCTATCACAAAGAAGAGAACAAGTGGATTTACGAAGCTTTTGAAAATACTGATGATATCATACTACACAGCTTAGGAGTTCATTTTTCTTTCGCGGACGCTTATATAGATGTAGAATTTGAAGAAACTCCAGAAGATACAGAGTTATAGAGTAGTGAAGAAATCTTTAAGCTGCATTTTTCTGAAGAAACGAGTGGACGAGTTGTACAAGCTTGTCGGGAGAATTGAAGTTCACTGCATGACCCGCTCCTTGAATAACGATAAGTTGGCTGTTTGGTAAGAGACTATTGACCTTCTCTGCCCAATTCTGTGGCACAATTGGATCACGAGAACCACGTACCACGAGCGTTGGGATGGAAACGGAAGTAAGATGCTTTTCCATTGGATCATCAAAGGCGTATTGAAGCGTGCGAATAGTTCGAGGAATGCCAGCAAGGGCGTATTCTCTGAGCAGGACAGGCAGGAAGTGTAGTGGTTCACAAGGAGTATCACGCAGCAACCGTCCTGCCTCCTGATGAATAGTGCGAGCGTTCGGGTCCATTGTTGGACTCACAAGAATAGCTCGCTTGATGCACTCAGGATAGCGCAGAGCGAAGTTCACAATAACTTGACATCCCATCGAGTTGCCCAGAAACATTGCTGGAGGTAGTTTCATCGTCTGCATCCAGGAAGCTAGGGCATCAGATAGCTCAGTAACGTTGAGAATGTGAGGAGGCTTTGGGCTTCTGCCAAATCCAGGCAGGTCGGGCAAGTAGACATGATAATGCGGTGCTAGACGTACAGCAGTTGGCATCATGTAGCCACTGGAAACGGATAAACCATGAACGAGTACAACTGTTGGAGCATCGGCAGGAACAGGGTCTATCGAAGCCCGACTGTACATGGATAAGCCGCTCGTTGTTGTGATGCGCTTGCCCTCTAACTTGCCTTTATGCTCGCTCACAGTTGACCCTCTTCTACAAATTCATACTACTCATGTAGTGATAACGGCTCACACAACCACTTTGGTTCATCAGCGATAGTAATCTGTAGAAGAGCGGCCTATGTTTCTGAGTTAGAAGATGAGGCGCAAGGGATTGGCCTGCCTCTAGGGATTGTACCTCAAGAGACATACTGGTTGGTGAAGGATGGCGAACACGTTGTGGGCGAGATACGTCTTCACCCACATCTCACGCCTCCGTTTGAACAACATAATGGGCATATTGGATATAACATTCGTCCTTCTGAACGACGCAAAGGATACGCGACCTGTCAGCTTGCCTTACTTCTTGAAGAAGTGAGACGACACAATATTCCACGCGTTATGCTAACAGTTGACGGCGATAATCCAGCTTCGGTACGCGCCATTAAGAAAAATGGTGGCACATTAGAATGGCAGAGAGTTTTGCCAGAAAAAGGCGAACTTATTTCCTGTTACTGGATTAAAGTATAAGATATCCTCTCGGATATTCGCATGTACCTGAAATAAAAGTATGTTCCCATGTGTTATACTGAATATGAGATGTCGAGTATTGTTGCATTGTTCAGTGAGAAGTTGTTTCTACCGACAGCAATAAGTTTGAAGACATCATAGTGGGAGCAAATCTCGGTGAAACTTTACGTAGGCAGATTGCCATATTCAACTACTGACCAGGAACTGAACGATCTTTTCAGTCAGTACGGTCAGGTACTTTCAGCAACAATTATTATCGACCGCGAGATGAATCGCAGCAAGGGCTTCGGCTTTGTCGAGATGAGTGACGATCAAGAGGCACAGAATGCGATGAGCCAGCTTAACAACTCAACATTGCAAGGCCGCACGATCATCGTAAATGAGGCAAACGAGCGTCGTGAGCCACGTAGCGGTGGTGGTGGTGGCTACGGTGGCAACCGTGGTGGCGGCGGCGGCTACGGCGGTGGTGGTGGTCGTGGTGGCAATCGTGACGGTGGATACCGCAACGAGAGAAGCTACTAACCTATAAGGTTAAAAAAAACAAGAAAAGGGGGGGGGGGGGAGTGGGGGGGAACGGCGGGGATGTTTTTTTTTTTTTAATTAAGACACAG
>CAXUHF010000194.1:6058-7327 GCA_964250765.1 uncultured Ktedonobacteraceae bacterium
TTCTGCGTAAAGACTAGGTAAGGTTTTTCCGCGTACTTTAAAAAAAAAAAATAACCCGCGCGGTTGCAATTTTACAAAGCTCGCCTTTTCTTATGATTATTTCAGCTAGCCAACGAGTCGCAACATAGGAATTTCGCGCCGAATGTCGAATTTTAGATGAGTATGAGCAAGACGAATAGCGTTCTCCACCTCAGCAGGTGTTTCACCACGTGCGAAGATGAAGCCAAGATAGCTTGCACCTTCTGGCAGTGGAACCAGTTGATTATTGAGCTTTGCCGTGATTTCAACACCTGTAATCAGAGGCACAGATAGAGCCTCCTCCACTCCATGTACACCTTTGAGCATACCAGCGGAAGGTATTGGAATCATCATGACACCTGCCGCATGTTTGTCACGACGGATTGTGCTGATCTCTTCCCCGACGGCATGACGCAGAATCAGTTCTTCCAAACACATACCAGCACCGAACTCAAGAATCGTCGAGCAGAGACCACCAATCGAGCGTCCAGCGATCTCTAGCATCCAGGGACCTTGCTCATTGACGCGCAATTCTGCATGGACAGGCCCTTCGCGTAAGCCAAGAGAAGCAGCAGCGCGTCCTACCGCATGAGCGATAGATTCTTGCACGTCCTCAGCCAATCTTGAAGGTGTCACATAAATCGTTTCTTCAAAAAAGGGACCATCGAGCGGGTCGGGTTTGTCGAAGAGCGTCAACACCTGAAGTTGCCCATGTGTCACGATACCCTCTACCGCGACCTCAAAGCCTGGGATAAAGTCCTCAACAAGGAACGCTGTCCCCAACTCTCTGTTCCCCTCGGCGAGTAGATACCGCTTGAGACGTGTGAACGCTGCAACAAATTCTGTGGGATTGTCCGCACGTATCACGCCCCGACTTCCAGAAAGACGTAGCGGTTTTACAACGCATGGGTATGTAACTTGTGTAGCGATCCAGTGCGGATTGTCGCTCAACCAGAAACGGCGAAACATAGGGCATGGTGCACCACCAGCCGACATGATATTACGCATCAAGAACTTGTCGCGCGCTGCCTCTGCCGACTCAGGTGAGTTGTGTGCAAGCCCTAATGCAGCACTCGCATGAGCCGCAAGTTCAGTTGCACTATCATCAACCGAAAGAATAGCATCAAAAGGATGTTGTTGCGCATATTCAGCGATAGTGCGAACAGAGCCAGGAATATCTGTGAAATCTACGCCAAGCGGAACATGCCAGTAGTCCGAAAGTGTTTCAGGAAGGTCGATACCAACCACAAC
>CAXUHF010000195.1:0-7157 GCA_964250765.1 uncultured Ktedonobacteraceae bacterium
TTTTTTGGATTGGCTTTTTGTCGATTTATGTGACTTTAATTTCTGCACTAGGCATCGAGTCTATGAGTTCTAGAATATTGCAGAGGCGTTGCCCCGAATGAGGGGACTGAAATTGCTGAATGGAGCAGAGTTAAAGGCAATGCTCTATATCATTGCAGAGGCTTTGCCCCGAATGAGGGGACTGAAATATACGGCGTCAACTACTACAATGGCTACGCAAGTTATTGCAGAGGCTTTGCCCCGAATGAGGGGACTGAAATTCAATTTCATCATAATGTTCTCGTTTTCATTACTCATTACAGAGGCATTGTTGCGGCCTCCAACCATTTACCTCCCAAAGAAGCGTTGAGTAAAAGTTGCAATAAAACTCACCTCTATAAGCAGACCAATGATAGCCTCCAAAGATGCAAAGATAATCAACGGATGGTGCAACGTGATGGTCTGATCAAGACTTGGAAAGAAACCCCGACCATGAAATGAGGCTATGCTAAACACAATCGCGTCTGGGAAGAATGGAAGATCACTTGTAAAGGCATACATGATAGCAAACCCTCTAATAACAACAAGATAGCATACAACACTTCGTCCTGGTTTGTAGCCATATCCTGCCAGTCGGTCTAAGAATAGAGAGAAGCCAATTTTTCCACAGTCAGACAACGTATGCCCAAGCAGTTTGAAATAGGATTGGAGCATCGCATAGAGTATATCACCACGTCTCCCTAGAAGATCAAGTAAGCGCGCGAATGACCCCTGACGCCTCGCGAGAATAGCGAACACAAATGTCAGTACCACTGCGAAGGGGGTAATTGCGAACAGCGTGTCGAGCAACACTACTGAGGATGTAACGTGACCAAGAGAGGAGAACTCAACTTGTATCACCCAAAGGAACGCGAGCAAGATGACAACCAGGTACAACGGGAGCAGTAGCATGACAACTAATTGAAGGATAGGGCGAACAAGAACAAAAACGGTACTTAGTGTTAATGTGAGCAGGAGCACAAGTCCCCAATACAGACCAATTCTCGATTGAATGTTAAAAATTGGTGAAGTGATCAAGGAACACATTAATAATAGAAGCATAGCAACGAGTAATTGATAGCGATCCTTCCGATGGAGATAGAACACTGGACGAAGCACCCAACGATACTCTTGCTGCCGGACTATTGCTCTCAACACAGATAGAGTAATGATATCACGCTTTAATCGCTGTCCTCGATAGGCAAAGTTATCAGCTTCTTCATTAAGTCCCTGGTCGCGTAACACTGTCGCAAATTGTCGATTTGCATGCACAGCAGCTCGGTAGCGTAAATAGGTCTTTCCCCTTTGTGCTTTCCGTTCATCACCAAGCACAGGGAGATGTGTCCAGTCAAGCACGGTCAGGTTCATTCCTTCCCAACGCGTATTTTCTACACATACAAATCCATACTGGTTGTCTCCAAACTGCGCCTTATCAATGCGCGTATCGGCATCCATACGTGTTTCATAGAGCCTTGCCCCTGATAATTGTGCCCCTCTAAGATCAGTTTGCTTCAGACATGCTTCAGTCAGGTCTGCCCCCTGCAAATGCGCTCCGACAAGCTTTGCTCCCGTAAGATCAACACGTATGAGTCGTGCGCGTTCCAGATGGGCATAAGAGAGATCGAGATGATCTAGTTTAACTCCATGCAAATCTGCACCGCGAAGATTAAGTTCAACATGATGTTGTAAGGACTGTGCGTTGGCGAGTAGCCACTCGATGTCGGCGCGGTCTAGCAACATCTCAGCAAAAGGGCATCCTTCATCTTTCTGGTCAAAGACACGTTGTGTGCATTCAAAGAGAAAAGCTTGCCGTGCACTGTCTATCTCCTTCTCTCTTCGCCATACTTGATCGGAGACGTTCCAATAGTCTTTCCACTCTCACAGAGTGTTTGGGACAGGCATGTTCGTCGAAATACCGGAGAAGTGGACCGTGGGAACAGGTCCTTTACATTTACTCTTCCACGGATAAAAAAGCTGGCGAAGTAGCACAATAAATTTGAGGATATGCTTCTTGATGAGAAAATGGGTACAATCATGGTGGGTCAAATGATATCTCCTTGATAAAGGCTTCAACAGAGAAAACAGATGCACTTTCTGTATATATACATGATATTTCTTTTTGCTTCAAGAAGAGCATTGCTCTTCCCATGTTGCAGCTAGAGATTAATCGTATATTTATGAATATTGCTCATCAGATAGGCATGCATATCGAGTGGAAGTTGCTTTGGCTGACCCGTTCCACGTGATTGAACTCTCAAGTAGAGAGCCTCACTTTCTGCCTTTGTTCCTCCTCTTCGGCAGCCTTGGACGATCTCCTCAAGACTACGGTGCGCTTCAGCAAGATCACGATATGCTCCCAAGTAGGAACATGGTCCACCTAACGTCATCCAGATTTGCCATAAGTGGGTTTCAGGGTGTTTCACAATTCCACCAGACACTTGTCCCAGTCCTCGCACTCTCTCATCGTTTTGAGGAACGTAGGGCCGAAACGAGTCCGAAAAATCACGTGCTGGCTTCATCTCTTGCCCTATCTCCCGGAGCGTTTCTTCCAAGGTAAAGGGGTACGCTCGACTCGGAGCATAGGTCCCGTCCTGCCAGAGCGACAACACTCTATTGGTACTCCTCGTCGCACTGTCCTCAGAAATCGCATTTGATCCTGTGACAAAGGCAGACGTGTATTGAGCAAGCAGGAAGAGTGCAGCTGCTGGTCCTAATTTTGCGTGCCGGATGACAGGAAGTGCTTCCTTCTCGGCGCGACGAATCAAAACAACGAGGTCTTCGGGAGCCATATCTTCGATCTGAGGCTGTTTCGACGATGAATAGTGCCATGTGGCCTTGAAACGAACATTTTTGCGTTTGTTCTGTTTTTTCATGAATGGTTCTTTCCACTGCTCTAGAGCAGTCATGGAATACTGCGACAATGCCGATACATAGTATAGCATGTCTTTTCAATGCTTAAAATAAACTAGGAAAATGGTAATGCATTTATGCATGTGGCAAAATGAAATGTTTTTATAAATAGGTACTCAGATGTCTAATTTACAACATATACAGACCCAATTAGACTGCTATTATGGCAGATATTAAGGAGTTTCCTGATGTTCCGGGCTACGTCTCTATCAAGCAAGCTGCGGACATTCTTGGAATTACAGACAAGCGGGTCTATCGCTATATTGATCTTGGACGTCTTCCTGCGTACAAGTCAGGTGGAGCTTTTCTCCTGGCTGAGGAAGATGTCAGACGCTTCAAGCTGAATCCTCCTGGACGAACACGGACAGGACCACCTTCGTGGCGTGTTCCCAATGAGCGAAGTCGTATCCTTGCCACAGACATTTATGTGCAGGTGCGTGATGGGCAGCAAAACCGACTGGTAGAGATGTTCCAGGCGATCCAGAAAGCCAACCAGCATACCTTTCCTGGCACTATTGCTCGCTACATCGTCAAGGGTGATGAAGAACTGACAACCGTCCATCTTTTTCTGGTGTGGAAAGATATCCAGAACAATACCGCTCTTCTTACTCATCCTGAACTGCTCGCGTTTCAAGAGGCACTCGCAGATGTGGTGGACTGGGAAACAGCACAGTACAGCACCAACGAGGTCATTGTGTACACCTAAGTCAAGCATTTCTCCTCTTTGTATGATTACATCCTGTCTTTGGTGAATGGTGAGACGCGCGGTGTCGTAACCGTAGATAGCTGTCAAGGACCACGGAAGCGCGCTTGTGTCACAAATGCTTGTGAGACCCAAACATTCTGGCAAAGGGCAGGTATGGAAACATCAAGGGAACCGAGTCAACGCAAATAATTACGAAGTACAATGTCCTTGCGATTATGACCAAGTGCTTGGCTCACCTTCAAGACCGCCACCTCATCATAATCTGACCGTTTCAAGCGTCCCTGTGCTGGAGGGAGTTCACGCCCTGACAGGTATTTGTAGTATGCCTGTGCATAGTTGCGCCGATGAGATTGGGCATGAATGCGTGAGGGGACACGTGGAAAGACGAGTTCCTTGTGGTCTCGATAGTTACACAACGATAAGACATCTTGCTCATGCCCTGGCAGTACTGGCACTTGGCGTGGACGCCCTCCTTTGCCATGTCCTTTTTTGACCGTCACTTCTGGTTCACCAGTTTCCGGGCCAATTGCAAGAATATCCTCGATCTGGAGCCGTTTCACCTCAGCATCACGTAGCCCAGTTGCATCCAAGAAACGAATGAGTGGTTGCCAGTTCGTCGGTTGAAATTCGCTCGAACGAACCGCTGATCGGCGAGAACGTGTGATGTTCTCACGCTTGCGTTCAGGAATGACGACGTGTGCTGCTAGATCGCGCCGACTAAAAAAGAGACGTAAGGCCGACCGTTCTGTTTGAAGTGTATCAGCACTCGTGTTCATCACGAGGCGTTCGTTGAGATACTCTGTTGCCAGTTCATCAGCGCGTGCGTCCAGTTCCTCCAGGCGACGTATCCCATGTTTTTTTCTCGCCCACGTTATAAAGGTGAGTGTGTGTTGCTGGTACGTCTTACGGCTCCCATGCGAGTGAATCTTCTCATCGGAGTAGGCCCAAACTTTTTCACCCGCTTCTCTTCGTACTTTTTTAGCGGCATAGCGACTCTCGCCAATGCTCATTTTTGCATTGAGGCGTTCAAGTGCCGCGTAAATGATGCCTTTTCGATTCCCCACGGACGTATTCTCCTCTTCTTGTTTTAGTCAGAAAGCCTTGCATGTTCAGAAATGAGACCTAGGTGTGGTCATGGACGATGTGGTGCTGGACCCAAAGTTCTCAAAATGCTCCGAGATGTCACCCTTCTTCTCTTTTCTTCTGTTTATGTGACGGTAACTCTGCCTCTAGGAAAATTCTTGATCCGCTTCTCGACGCAGGAGGAATGTTCAGTCATGTACGAAGCTCACTCATTCCAGAGATACGCTTGACACTCCGCGATCGTGTCGTATCTTTCTTCTCTACGAATATGTGAAGAGAAGTATCTGCTTCCAGATAGGAGTCGCACTACATGGACGTTGCACTAGACGACTAGGAGAGTGCCTTCTTCACGGAAAGCCCTACTTACGCCGAATGTTCGACATCCCAATCACACCAATTCAAAGAGATGCATGTACAAAAGAACCTATCATCGTATAGCAGGAGCGAGGCTCAACCGCTTCACCGATAACCTTCTTTCACACAGATCCGTCCCTTTCAGAACTCCATCTCTGTCTCTACATCAAGAGTATAGCGAATGAGTGACCGGAAAATACAGAACTCGCACAGAACTCGCACAGAACTGTACAAACAGAGCTTACAGAACAAGCTCTTCCTTAAGATGTTCTGTGCGAGTTCTGTGCGAGTTCTGTATTTTCTATTCACTCACTAGGTATACTTCTGGTGTGGAGATAGAGTTTTCAGCAAAATGAGCTTGAGCAACTCAACGAGTATCACATCTATAGAAAGGAAAGATCAAGAATGCAAAGACAGTTAAATGTTTGGATTGACAATGACCTCAAGAACGCGCTCATTGATATAGCACAACGTGAGGGGTTGTCAATCAAAGAATTGACCAAAAGTATGTTACAGCGTGAGATTGCGCTTCGGCAAGGTGAAGCCATTGAACAACAGGCTCTTCCCATACTACGAAAAGTCTTCCGTAGCGAGTTCCGTAAAGCAACCGTTCAACTAGGCGAGGACGTACAAATTTCCAATGTACTGAAGGAAATTAGAGTATGCATTTCTCTTATTCGTGAGCTTCACAGTGCGTTTCAACAAAGAAAAGCTGAGTAAGACTTGCGGGTACTTGTAGGAGTATGTGCGACTAGTTACTATTAGAAACAATACTTTTGCAATTTCATGTGTATGTTGTCCATTTGAATATAGTGCTGAGGCTGTAGTTCATTCAGCTGCGAAGTTTATGGGAGCCACTGCTGGCTCCCTTTTCATTTAGAGTCCAGCAATGGCTCCCAACAAAGATAGTGGCTCCCATTCCTATTTCTTTCACATTCTCGTGATTGATTCAAAAAAGGCTAGGTGCGCTCTGTCCACTGTCGGTACAAGGACTGATCTATCAAGGTATTTATTGCCGCGCTCACATGCGGTTTCGGGCAGGAAAAGGCAGGCGTGACAGGCAGCCTCGTGCAGTGAACGGTCTTGTAGGCTGACATGCTCGGCACACAGTGGATCAGAGGTACAATACTGCATGCGTTCAAGCGCACCATCCAGGTGTCGTCCCAGTTGTTCCGGCACGCTGAGACCAACGAGACCACCGAGCGTTCCTTCGCTATCGGGCGCGGACGTGTAGAGCAAAATGCCTGCCATCGGACCGTATTCATGCTCGGAGGGCAAGGAGTAGATACGTTCGCGGATGCTCGCAGTGGTGTAGCCACATTCCAGCGTCAGTTGGCGAATGAGGGCGTGAGCAAATGAGTGGAGCAGGACGTAGCGCAATCCTGGATAGTTGGACGCCGGTTCCACAATATGTCTCGCTTTACGCCATTGGGTATGTGCATCGTGAAAGACACGATTGTGTTCTCGGCAGACCTTACTCTCCACCCATGTGGATATAACATCCTCTTGAAATTCGAGAAATATTCCCTCGCCTCGCACCTCTGCCGCAGGCACCCACGTTGGACGCTTCCGTGCTAATGGCACACGTCGCTCTTCCACGAGTTCCGTCACTTCCTCAAAATCTCCCGGCGACTCGATACGGGTGAAGCCAATCAGAGCGCGCACCTCGCGCAATCGCTCAGCCAACACCACTTGTTTGAGCAGATGCTCGTAACCTATGGGCGTGGCAACGGCTCGTACTTTGAAATCCTGTGCAATAGGTGCGGTCACAGGATTACTCAAAACGCGCCATTCGGGAGCCTTCAGATACTGTCGTCTCGTCTCACTCTTCTCATCCTGTTTCCCTTCGACAGAGGTGCTTTTCATTTCTACCTTCGACCATATTGCTTCTGTCGTGTAATTCGCAAGACGTTCCAACTGGCCTATCTGCCGCAACAGGTCGATATTTTGTGCGCTCGTAACTTTGCCGAGCAGGTGCCAGTGTTCGTCAACCAATTGTTTTTGCTAATCAGGAATGGGGTCTCCCCCACTTTGGTATTGGTGGCGAAATCCAGTGAGCCTACATTTGGTAGAATAAAGGGATATT
>CAXUHF010000196.1:0-7155 GCA_964250765.1 uncultured Ktedonobacteraceae bacterium
GGGTGTAATAGAATTAGACCCCTACGAGCGTTTTATCTCTTTGGAAAATCTTCTGTTGAACGCAATGGGATGTCCTGTTTTGATAATTACACAAAATGTGCTAGAACAATTAGGTACAGGGAATTACTTTACACATGCACAAAACGTATAACAAACTCGTTCGTGACAACATACCGGAAATTATTCGTCAACATGGAGATACCTGTCATACCGAAATAATGATAGAGAGCGAGTTTCAGCTGGCACTGCGCCAAAAGGTAGTTGAAGAAGCACAAGAGGTTATGCAAGCTACCATCCAATCTGAGCTTGTACAGGAGTTGGCAGACCTCTATGAAGTTGTAGAAACGATTTTACACACGAATAATATTACCCCTGACGCGCTGCGAACAGAACAGAAGCGACGCCGTACAACACGTGGTGGCTTCACGCAGCGTATCAAATTGCTCTGGACGGAGTAGCAACACATGATTCATCTCGACCTTCTGTTACAAGCGACACATGGTACGCTTCGTTACCCAGGCAAACAAGACGTATTCCCCGCGTTTAGTCACGACACACGTCAGATTGTCCCAGGCGAACTATTTGTGGCGGTGCGTGGAGAGCGTAGCAATGGACATGACTACCTGCTCGATGCGCTCCGTGGTGGAGCGGCAGGTATCATGGTCGAGGCACACGTTTTTAACGCACTTGCCGAAGAGGTACAGCAACAGCTAGAGCAGACCGAGATCACCACAATTGTTGTTGAGGACACCCGTATTGCCTTACAAGAATATGCGAGTTTTATTTTGCACCATTGGCATCCCACGGTCATAGCTGTTACAGGAAGTGTGGGCAAGACAAGTACAAAAGAGGCGATAGCCACTGTGCTCGCAAGCAAGTTTTCGACGTTCAGAAGTTGGCAAAACTACAACGACCTGCTAGGAATCCCGCTCTCACTCGGACGCCTTGAGGCTCATCATCAATATGCTGTCTTAGAATTTGGCTGCGACCACCCCGGCGAGATTACGGCACTTTGTCATATCACTCATCCTTCTATTGGCGTACTCACGCACATTAGCCCAGCACAACTACAGTATTTCGGCACAGTAGAACGGCTAGCAGCAGAGTTAGGAACGCTCTTTACAAGTCTACCGGAAGGTGGATGCTTCTTTTATAACAACTATAATCAGGCGATATATGACCTGTTGTTACACCACAATATGCCGCATGCCCGCAATGTCGCACGCTATCCGTATCTAGCACACAATATGCCTGCCTTTACAAAGGATGAAGCACCCTCGCCAATACAAGATATTCAGGTGACGTGGCAAGGCGTGCAAGGTTCCCTCCTCACAATGGAGACAATTGCACCAGAATCACCAATGGTAGTCACAACAACACTAGCATCACATCTTCTGGGCGAACATTCTCTTCAAACGATGCTTGCAGCATATGCGGTTGGGCGTCATGTGGGCATAAGTTCAGACGAGATTGCAACAGCACTGCGTACGCTCATTCCTATGTCAGGAAGACTTACTGCATTAGCGAGTGTACAAAATGCAATGCTGCTCGACGATACGCATAACGCAACACCTGCGTCGGTGAGTGCAGGGTTGAGCACTTTACACACGCTACCAGCAGCACGCCGTATTGCAGTACTCGGTGATATGTTAAGTCTTGGTGATTTCACAGTAGAGGCACACCGCGAGATGGGGCGTGAAGTAGCTCAATACGCTGACTATCTCGTCGTAAAAGGTGAATATGCCACACTTGTCGCGGAGTCAGCACAACAGGCCGGACTATCAGCTTCACATATCACCCTCACCTCTACTCATGAGGACGCGGCACAAGCCGTACGCACCATCCTTGCACAAAGTACCACTTCCTCCAATGATAATGAATTGCAGGATGCGGTGCTGATAAAAGGGTCTGAGGCAACACGAATGGAGCGTGTCACCGAACTCCTGATGGCTGAACCGTGGGAAGCGGTGGAGCGATTGGTACGGCAGACGCTTGGGTGGAAACAGATTGTGGTGGCGCGTGCCGAACGTCCAACATGGGTCGAGATTGACCTGAACGCGATTGCGAACAATACACGTCGTATCAAATCGCTAGTTGGCACACAAGTACAGGTATTGATTAGTCTTAAAGCCGACGCTTATGGACATGGCGCGTTGAAGGTTGCGCGTACGACGCTCCGTAATGGTGCCTCGATGCTAGGCGTGGCAACACTAAGCGAGGCAACACCACTACGCGAAGGTGGCATCACCGCACCCATCCTCGTTTTCGGCTATCTTCCCTTGTGGCAAATGCGCGAGGCAGCACGTCAAGATGTTACGGTAACACTCTATAGCAGCGAATCAGCGCAGGCACTTTCACGCGCCGCGCTTGCCCTGAACAAAACAGTCAAAGTGCATGTCAAGGTCGATACGGGTATGGGACGCCTCGGTATACGTGCGGAGCAGATAGACGATATCATAGCTCTTATACATGAAATTCATACGTTACCAGGGCTTGTACTCGAAGGACTCTACACACATTTTGCGACGGCTGATACTCTGGATAAAACATATACGCATCAGCAGTTGGCACGTTTTCAACATGTGTTGCAAGTACTCACAGCGCAAGGATTACGCCCCCCACTTGTGCATGCCTCGAATAGTGCCGCGACACTGAGTGTGCCAGAGGCTCGTTTCGATATGGTCCGTCCTGGTATCGCCATCTATGGCTTAGATCCATCATTAGAAGTACGAGTACCGGAGGGCTTCCAACCCGCGTTAGCATTCAAGACACAGGTTGCACAGGTCAAAATGGTGCCAGCAGGTGAGTGCATCAGCTATGGTTGCGCCTTTACAACAGAACGGCCCACACGGATAGCCGTGCTGCCCGTGGGCTATGCCGATGGTTTTCGTCGTAGCCCGTATAACTGGGGCTTCGTCTTACTTCATGGACAAGAGGTCCCAATTCTTGGACGTGTGTGTATGGATCAATGTATGGTTGATGTGACCGACATTCCCCAGACGCGCATGGGCGATGAAGTTGTGCTCATTGGACGACAGGGGAACGCAATGCTCACAGCAGAGAAAGTTGCGGAACGTCTTGGTACAATCAATTATGAGGTTGTCGCTGAAATCCTAGCACGTGTGCCACGTGTGGATTAGATTAGACGAACGAAAGCCTACAAGAGGCTTCCCTACTATAAATATACCTTGCAACCGTTTGCGTCGTCATTTCGTACCAGCATTAATGGTTACACAAATTCACGAGGAAAACGATGCAAGAAGAAACACTCGACCCAGCAATGGCAGAAACATCCCCACAACAGACTCAGACTTCGGCAATTATTATCGCTAATCCCACTTCCGGCACCTATACACACAATAGGCTACAGATAGAGGAAACTATTGATTATTTGAGACAACACGGCTGGCAAGCAGACCTATGTTTAACAAAGGCGGCAGGCGATGCACGTAAGTTCGCACGTGAGGCGGTTGAGCAGCACATCTCGGTGGTTGTGGCGGTGGGGGGCGATGGCACCATCAACGAAATTATTCAAGAGTTAGCGAATAGCGATACTGCGTTGGGTGTTCTACCAAGCGGTACCGTGAACGTGTGGGCACGCGAGACAGGGATTCCTCTAGATAATCGGTTAGCACGCGAAATATTGCTACATGGACGAACGCGACACATCGACCTTGGTCAAATGGGCAACCGCTATTTTCTGCTGATGGCAGGAATTGGCTTCGACGGTGAAGTCACGCGGACGGTTGAAAAGAAGTCGGTCAAACGCTTTGGCGTCCTCGGCTACTTCTTTGTTGGCACATGGTTTGGTCTCAGTTATCCTAGCTTTCGTGTGACTGTCCAGCTAGGTGAACGTACTTTTCGCACCAATGCGATCCAAATTATTATCGGCAACACACAACTGTATGCGGGCGCAATTAAATATACATGGCAAGCAAAGTGTGACGATGGACTCCTCGATATATGCATTCTACGCAAACAAAATGTGTTTGGGCGACTCGCCATCGCAGCAGATTTTATATTGCGTCGTGAGCAACGCCGCAACTGGGTACAGTACGAGACATGTAAAGACATCAAAATACGCACGCGTCGGCGTGTTGCGGTACAAATCGACGGCGATTCGGCGGGTGACACAACGCGCAGTTTTCCCCCTGTCACATTTTGCGTCGCTCCCGACGCACTCAAAGTCATTGTGCCTCACGATGTGCCAAGAGACTTGTTTTCAAAGCCCTAAAAACATCTCATCTCTTTACCCCCTTTTTTCGTATCATTATTAGGAGAAAAGAGAGGACAAGGAAATATGGTACAGGCCGTATTACAAAATCAACAACGCCGCATGTTGCAAGAGGAGCGGCGCATCGCCAGTCAATTGCAAGCGTGTCTCGTCGGCTTTGAGGGCGCAGAAGCTTATGCTACAACGCTTAGGCAAGTCACGAACGCATTGGACGATCTGTTTCTGCTCGTCATCGTAGGCGAGTTTAACGCAGGAAAATCGGCCTGTATCAATGCACTTTTGCGTAGCGAGGTCCTGGAAGAAGGTGTTGTTCCCACCACGCATCAGGTCACGATTGTACGTTATGGAGAGCAAAACGTGCAACACCAGATCGAGCAAAACATTCTGGAGATCGAGAATACCGCCGAGTTTTTGCGCGATATCAGTATTGTCGATACTCCTGGAGTCAACGCCGTTTTGCGCGAACACGAACGCTTGACCGAGGAATTTGTGCCACGTAGCGATCTGATTCTCTTTGTTACCTCCGTTGACCGCCCCTTTACACAGAGTGAACGCTTGTTTATGGAGCGCATCCGTACATGGGGCAAAAAGGTTATCGTGATCCTCAACAAAATTGACACGTTACGCACACCTACTGCGCTCGAAGAGGTGCTGACATTTGTGCGTGACAACTGTAAAAACCTGCTTGGCTTTCAACCTGAAATTTTTCCTGTTTCCGCACTCTTAGCACAACGCGCACTCGCCGCAACGGGACAGGAAACGCTACAGTTGTGGGAGCAGAGCCGCTTCGGAAAGCTCGAAGAATACCTGTTTCATACACTGGACGAGGCTGAACGTATTCGGCTCAAACTGCTTAGTCCACTTGGAGTGATGCAACGCTTGCTCAATGAAACACGCACATCTGTGCAGCAACGGGCCGAATTGTTGGCGGAGGATGCGCGTACAGTAAGTTCGATTGAGGAGCAGTTACGGCTCTACCGGGAGGATATGGAAATCAATTTCTCGCATCGTTTAGGTGAAATAGAGAATATCATCCTGGACATGCGGGGACGTGGCGATCATTTCTTTGATGAAACGATCCGGCTAGGACGTATTCTTGACCTTGTACAAGGTGAGCGTTTGCGAGAAGAGTTTGACCGCGATGTCATTGGCGATAGCGCGACACGTATCGAACATGCTGTACAAGACCTGATTGACTGGCTTGTACAAAACGAGCATCGCCTGTGGCAGGATGTCATGGAGTACTTGGACCGTCGCCGTCAGGTGAGTGCGCGCCGCGATGATGAGATGATCGGCTCTGTCTCAAGGCAATTTGATTACAACCGTCGCACACTTTTACAATCAGTAGCACGTGAAGCCGCAAGCGTTGTTCAGACGTATGACCAGCAAGCAGAGGCGATAGAGTTGTCACAAGATATGCGCAGTGCCGTCGCACAAGCCGCAATTGCGGGTGCGGGTGGCATTGGTCTAGGCGCAGCAATTGTAGCATTTGTTGGTACGGCAGCAGCAGACGTAACAGGTGTCCTTGCTGGCATTGTCTTATTAGGGTTGGGATTATACATTATTCCCGCACGTCGTAAACGCGCCAAAGAGGATTTTAACGCAAAAATGCAGGAATTGCGAACACGGCTACACACCGCAATGCAGGAACAATTTAAGAAAGAACTTAACAATGCCCTCACCCGTGTACAAGACTCTATAGCACCCTATACACGCTTTGTACGAGCCGAACAGAAAAAGACCGAGGCAATGCAAGAGCAGGTCTCACAACTCGACAACTCACTCATCGCGCTCAAAAGCGAAATTGAGCAGGTGAGGTAAATGATATTGGGACTGCGTATGACGTGTCGTACGCAGCCCCAATATCATTTATTTGCACATTAGCCATTGAGATTGAACACAACGTTTACAATGATAATGACAAGAGCTGCGACGCCAAATGCTGCGGCACCAATAAACCATCCTGCATCACCTGCCAATCCTGTTATAACTCCCAGAATTGGGATAAGCATGACAATAGAAACAATCGCTAGAGCGAGGCGTTGACCAGCAGAGGCACGATCTCTGCGCTGCCCCGGTGGATAAATTTTGCCTTGTGGTCCTTGTCCCATACGTTGTGAGAGACGTTGCGCGAAGGAATCCATAAAAGCGTCGTCATACATTGGTGGAACATTTTGACCTTGTGGTGGTACGTCATAATGCTGCGGTTGTGGTGGACCATCGTACTGTGGACTACCCGTATAGGCTCCATAGTTTTGCTGCTCTTGCATTATATTGGTGCATCCTTCCGTCTTTATCTATAAGGTTATTCATAAGTAGGTTTTTTGCTCCAACTGTACTATCTACGCTTTCTCTGGTAACAGAGTTGTACAAAACGAACCGGGGTGTACTTGTTCATCTGCATACTCTTTTTGCCCTCAAATAATCCCATAATGCTACTGACATACTGTTGTCACTCCAATGCTCTATACTTTGCACATAACAACAAACACACAATAGTTAGAGCAAAGGAGAACAGTAAGATGCTTACCACAGGTTTGAATTTCGTGATGATTCATGTCGCCGATGTATCCGCAGCAAAGAACTTTTTTATGGAGAAGCTTGACCTTGAGGTAGAGACACAAGCACCAGATTTTGTGCAGTTCAAGCAACCAGGAGGCAATGGTGCCTCACTCGCAATCGGCAAAGGTGACACCACGCCTGACATTGGCACAGAGTTGTGGTGGTATGTCGAGAATGTAGAACAAGCACTCGCAACACTACAACAGCGTGGCGCGACAATTCAGAAGCCAATAACCCGTATGCCCTTTGGTCAGGTCTTCTCCATCGAGGGTCCGGGAGGATACGTGCTATACCTGTTGCAGCTAGCATAGCAGGAAATGTCGCAGGGACCACGTTTACGGCGTCCATAGGCAATGAAT
>CAXUHF010000197.1:0-7102 GCA_964250765.1 uncultured Ktedonobacteraceae bacterium
TCATCAATCCTGCCACCATTGTAGAATGCCAACAGGGTGTAATAGAATTAGACCCCTACAATCCACATATCCGCATTAAATTGTCAAACAGCATAATTAAAGCCCCTACAGGCAGTGTATCACTGTATCTTACAATCGTACTAACGAAGATGCATTAGTTTGGCCTTGAATGAGAATTTGTGTTAGGCTTTATAAAGAGACTTTTATTATTATTGCTGGGAGAATAAGCCCTATGAGTAATCTTATACCACAATATCCATTACGTACAAATTCTAATTCAGATAAACCTACCCCTTCGACCTCCATCTATCTACATGCTATGAAAAAAGTGCCGGAAGTAACGGTGTACTTCTGGATCATCAAATTGTTGACCACCGCGATGGGCGAGACGACATCCGACTTCCTTGTCACTCACATCAATCCAGTTCTCGCGGTAGCATTTGGCGGCATTGCCTTCGCAGTTGCGTTGATCCTGCAATTCTCCGTGCGTCGATACGTGGCATGGATTTACTGGTTGACCGTCGTAATGGTTGCGATATTTGGCACGATGGCTGCCGATGTGTTACACATCGGGTTAGGCATTCCATATTTCGTCTCAACGGCATTCTTTATGGTTACGCTGGCCGTCGTTTTCGCTGTCTGGTACATGAGCGAGAAGACTCTATCTATCCACAGTATCTACACTCGTCGTCGCGAGTTGTTTTACTGGGCTGCTGTGGTGACGACGTTCGCGCTCGGCACTGCTGTAGGTGACTTGACTGCGACAACGCTAGGCTTAGGCTATTTCTTTTCAGGCGTGATGTTCGCTGTACTCATCGCTATTCCTGCTCTAGCCTACTGGCTCCTTGGTCTGAATGAGATTTTCGCCTTCTGGCTCGCCTATATCTTAACTCGACCGCTTGGTGCCTCATTCGCTGATTGGATGGGAAAGCCGCATAGTGCTGGTGGACTTGGGCTAGGTACAGGAACAGTTAGTCTAGGATTAACCGTTTTGATCATTGGCTTCGTCAGCTACCTTACAGTCACACGTAAAGATATCAAGGACGAACAAAGGTAGCCTCCTTTTTCGGCAAAAAACGCTCTGCTGAAAATGGTCGGAAAAGGGGCGGTACAACTCCTGTGGTTGTCATTTCGGCGATTCCTTGTCCTGTAATCGCGCTGAGTATAACTCCCACGCTGTTATGTCCTGCCGCGATAAGCACATTTTCCCAGGGCGGCAGAAAACCAATAATTGGATGACTATCGGGCGTCTTTGGTCGTAGACCAGACCACGATGCCTGTATCTTGCTTTCTTTAAGAGCAGGTATAAGTTGTGTCGCGGTTTCATATAACCAGGATGTAGCTTCATCTGTTACCGTCGCGTCGAACCCTCTGTCCTCTTTTGTTGCGCCAACAAGAAGCTTGTCACCTCGTGGAAGCAGATAGCCAGCATTGCCGAATATAATATGTTTAAGCCGCTCAGGAGTTTGTGGCAATGCAAGGAGTTGACCATGTAGAGGCTGAATCGGCAGTGTTACAGCTAGCCATGCTGCACATTGTGCTGCCCATGCACCAGAGGCAAGAATAATTTGGTTGCAGACAATTGTCTCCTCTTGTGTCGTACATACTGCCATCACTCTTCCATTATCCGTGAGAAGATGACTAACTTCTTGCTGCTCGTATATATTCGCCCCTAAAAGCTGGGCGGCTCGTGCAAAGGCTCGCACAACAGCAGTTGCTTGGATGTGTGACTCTTCGGGTGCATAAATGGCTGCACATACATCAGGAGCTAGCAACGGCTCATGCTGACGTGCTTCCTCTCCAGTGAGCCAATGGAGTTGTAGGCCAAGCGGTTGCCAGCTATGCAGCCTTTTCTGCAAATGGGCAATCCGTTTGGGGTTGCGTACGATGCGTAAAGCTCCTGTTTGCTCGTAGCCCAACTGGATGCCACTGCTCTCCTCCAACTCCGGCACGAGCAAGATGAGGGATGAGAACCCTGCGAGGACAAGATCAGCAAACGGGCCAGGACTAGAGAGCGGACCAAGAGGTGCAAGCAAACCAGCAGCCGCACCCGAAGCTTGCCCACCAAGTTCACCACGCTCCAAAAGTGTTACTTCGACCTGCATCTTGCGAAGAAAATAAGCGATAGCGCAGCCAATAACACCACCCCCAATAATGACGACATCCGTTGTTGTTTTCATTTGTTTTTTTCCATAATAACGCGATATAGGAGTCTAATTCTATTACACCCTGTTAACATTCTACAATGTCGGAGGACGTGATACATGTTTCAACTCCTCGCCAACGTGGTCAATCGCCAAGAGGAGTGTAATAGAATTAGACCCCTACGTTGGTGCGTTTTTTGTTGTGATAAATTTGCCATATATGTGATACGGGTGCTACAATGAACACGTCCCATATGACAGACCCGTATAGCATCATGATATTTATGTGGCTATAAATCATCCAGGAACAGGAACGTGACAACACAATACATTGAGGTTCGAGCGGTTTCGGAGCAGCACGATGTGCAGGCTCATCGACTCGCTCGGAAAATAGTGCAGCTTTCACCGCATCGGCTTCCGTCGCTTGCATCACTTTCTGACACGCTCTTAAGCCTCCGCACTGCATTCCTCTACCGACTCACAGGAACACTCGCCCCTTCACAACGCGATCAGCTAATCTCACAACTCCTCGTTGACCCGATTATTCAAGAGGCATCTGTTCTGAATAAGCTTTCCAATGATACAACACAACATATTGTTGATGTGTTCTTTCATGCTGGCGTTACCGATACATTGGCGGAAAGTGTACTCGCGGGTTCACATATGCTCAATATTTCTAGCATCGAACAGGTTGAGACGGGCAAACGCTATTTTCTCGATGGTCGCTTGAGTATCAGTGATGCTCGCACAATTGCTGAGTCGTTGCTATATAATCCCGTTATTCAACAATATGAATTGCGTCCCGCATCGCAGCCCCTGTACGGGTCTGATTTATCACACCCTTCCGCGCAATCAACCGCCGAGGAGGACGTGATAAATCGGTCCCTACATGGTTCAATCGCCGAGGAGGACGTGATAAATCGGTCCCTACTCGCGATGAATGACGAGCAATTGATGGCATTCAGCAAGGCAGGATTGCTTTCGTTGAATCTGGATGAAATGCGTGTTATTCAGCAGCATTATCAGGAGCAGGGACGCGAACCAACCGATGTCGAGCTAGAGACATTGGCGCAAACATGGTCGGAACATTGCTCACATAAGACCTTCAAAGCAACAATCGAGTATACCGAGTTCGATAGCGATGGTGCACGTGTGGGACAAGAAACTATTTCAGGTTTACTCAAGAGCTATCTTATGCGTGCAACCGAGCAGGTACGACAAGATTGGCTCGTCTCTGCCTTTAGCGATAACGCAGGTATTGTGCGTTTCACCGATACGCACGATATCGCCTTTAAAGTTGAGACGCACAATCATCCATCGGCAATCGAGCCATTTGGAGGCGCGAATACAGGCGTTGGCGGTGTTATCCGTGATGTACTTGGTGTCTCAGCTCAACCTATCGCCTGTACCAATATCCTGTGCTTTGGGCCGCTTGATACACCAGTAGAGCAAATTCCAGCCGGGGTACTTGAACCTCGTCGCATTGCTGCAGGTGTCGTTGATGGTGTCCGTGATTACGGCAACAAGATGGGTATTCCTACTGTCAACGGGGCAATTCTCTATCATTCTGGCTATCTGTATAATCCGCTTGTCTTCTGCGGCTGTCTTGGCATTCTGCCACACGGAAGTCATCCAAACAATGTGCAACCTGGAGATAATGTTGTCGTACTAGGTGGACGCACCGGACGTGATGGTGTGCATGGCGCGACCTTCTCGTCGGGTGAGATGAGTGTCGAGATCAACGCACAGGCAGGTACGGCGGTACAAATTGGTGCGCCGATTACAGAAAAGAAGGTTACAGATGTAATCATACAGGCGCGGGACCGCAAACTCTATTCCGCCATCACAGATTGTGGCGCGGGTGGCTTCTCCTCCGCGATTGGCGAAATGGGTGCAGATACAGGTGTACGTGTCGATCTAGCACATGTCCCTCTAAAATATAAGGGGTTGGCACCGTGGGAAATATGGCTATCGGAAGCACAAGAGCGCATGGTACTGGCTGTACCCTCTGCCCATCTCGATGCATTGCTAGAACTTTGCGCAATCGAAGAGGTCGAAGCAAGCATACTTGGCAACTTTACCGATGACTCCCGCTTGATCGTTCTGTACAATGAACAGACCGTCGCTAGTATCGATATGTCGTTTTTGCATGATGGACGACCGAACAGGACATTAGAGGCCGTGTGGAAACCTTCATTGGAGTTACCGTATCGGCTGGATAGCAAAGCACGTTTTCAGATACCGCCTACTCCTACAACGCTGCTTTTGAGTTTATTACAACAGCCCTCGATTGCTTCAAAAGAGGCGGTTGTGCGTCGCTACGACCATGAGGTACAGGGGGCAACCGTGCTGAAACCGCTTGTGGGCAAAACGGGACAGGGACCAGGAGATGCTGCTGTGTTACAACCTCTGCTTGAGGGCGGAGCAAAAACACGCGCAGGCATCGTGCTTTCTAATGGTGTCAATCCGCTTCTCGGTACCGTTGATCCCTATTCTATGGCGGTCAACGCGGTTGATGAGGCACTACGCAACCTGACGGCGGTTGGTGGTGATATCACGCGTGTTTCCATATTAGACAATTTTTGTTGGGGCAATCCAACTGACCCAAAACAGTTGGGCATGCTGGTACGAGCGGTAAAAGGATGCTACGATGCCGCAGTTGGCTTTAAGACGCCGTTCATTTCAGGGAAAGATAGTTTAAACAACGAGTATCGCGCCGACGGAAAACGTCTGCCTGTTATACCAACACTGGTTATCTCAGCGGTTGGTGTCATCGACGACGCGGCACAGACCATAGATATGTCGCTCAAAACTCCCGGCAACCTGCTTTATCTCGTTGGTACGACACATGATGAGCTGTTGAGTTCTTACTACATGGAACTGACACACGACACGCTTGATGGCACAAAGTTACCGAGAGTCGATATGCCGCATGCCTACATAACGATGAAGGCACTTGGTGAGGCCATTCGTCAGGGTATGGTACGCGCATGTCATGACCTCTCAGAAGGCGGACTCGCTGTAGCTGCCACAGAAATGGCGATTGCAAGTCAGCTTGGTATGGCTCTTGACCTGTCATATATTCCTATTGAAGATTTGCCAGAGAGACAAGGGGTTGCCACAAAAAATATCGTACGCCTCTTCAGTGAGTCAGCATCGCGTTTCATCGTCGAAATCGCGCCGGAGCAATGGGGTACCTTTGAGAAGCATATGCGCTTTAGTGGCGTGACAGACGTAACGTATATCGGTACCGTGACTTCCACGGACACCTTTGTTGTGCGTGAAGGCAGCGATACCGTGATTGATGTGAGCATACAAGATTTGCGACAAGCATTTGGGGGCGAATAAATGACACCAACACTCCGCGCACTCGTTTTGCGTGCGCCCGGCATTAATTGTGATAAAGAGACAGCGCATGCATGTCGTCTGGTTGGCTTCGAGACCGAGCTTGTGCACATCAATTCATTGCTCAAGGCACCCGATACGCTGCTAGACTACGCCTTTCTCGTTATCCCTGGTGGCTTCTCATACGGTGATGATCTAGGTGCAGGTACTTTGTTAGCAAAAAATTTGACAATACATCTGGGCCTGCAGTTACAGCAATTTGTTACTGAGGGACGCCCCGTATTAGGTATCTGCAATGGGTTTCAAGTGTTGGTGAAGGCGGGCTTACTGCCAGGTGGGGAGGGTGTGCTGAAGCAGACCCGTACAGGGACGACATTGCCTCTGTACGGGTCTGCTTCAGCACACCCTCTTCAAGCAACTCTAACCGATAACGCATCGGCACAATTTGAATGTCGCTGGGTGACGCTTGCTCCTCAAGCGGGTCCATGTCTCTTTACGCGGAGCATCGAGCGACCTCTTGAGCTACCTGTCGCACATGGCGAGGGACAATTCGTCTTTGATAACAACATTGCCTATCTCCAGGCCGCACGTCAGATACCGCTTGTCTATGTTACTGATAGCGCGGAGGATACAACATATCCGGCTAATCCTAACGGTTCGGTTGGCAATGTCGCGGGTGTTTGTAACGCACGAGGCAACGTGCTAGGGCTGATGCCACACCCTGAACGCTATGTCACGGCATTACAGCATCCTCTACGTAGAGGCGGTGCGAATGGACAAGGTGATGGCTTGCTTCTCTTCAAAAATGCCCATGACTATGTGACAAAAACTGGAACTGAAACGTCAGCTACTAAGGCCACTACATCGTATGCATCAAGCGGTGTCGATCTCAATGCATCCGACGAGGCCAAACGGTTGATGAAGGATGCTGTACGAGCGACGCAGGGGCGCGAGGTATTGGCTGGCATGGGTGCATTTGCTGGTATCTTTAACGCTCAACGTGTAAAGCAGATGCAACAACCCGCGCTTGTAGCCTCAACCGATGGCGTTGGCACAAAGACACTCATCGCAGCACAGGCACGACGCTTCGATACCATAGGCTATGATATCGTCAATCATTCCGTCAACGACATGCTGACACAAGGCGCGAAGCCGCTTTTCTTCATGGATTATCTGGCGATGAGCAAGCTCGACCCCGCGCAGGCGGCGACAATTGTACGCGGCGTTGCTGCCGCGTGTCAGGAGGTCGGGTGTGCGTTGCTCGGCGGTGAAACGGCTGAGATGCCCGATGTATACCTACCAGGAGCGTTTGACCTTGCGGGTACGATTGTTGGCACGCTTGAACAGGAAGACGCTATTACAGGTGCCACGATCACTGCTGGCGACGTGTTGCTCGGCTTGCCCTCAAGTGGCTTGCACACCAATGGCTACTCGCTCGCTCGCCGCGTCTTCGCATCCTACGATTTGCATACCGTGTTTCCAGAACTGGGTGAACCACTTGTTGATGCGCTATTACGCCCACATCGTTGCTATTTGCGTGAGATCACGACGTTACGTGCATATTTAGCGGATAGAGGACGTGTGATCAAAGGCATGGCACACATCACAGGCGG
>CAXUHF010000198.1:0-7018 GCA_964250765.1 uncultured Ktedonobacteraceae bacterium
AGAGGAGTTGCCTTTTTCGTAAACTCCTCTATAATTTCTATCCAACATCACTTTACCAAAACCGTAAAGCAGATTTTATAATAATTTTACATCAATCTATAACTTACTTGAAGTCTGCTCATTGTGCTTGCGGTTTTGACCATCGTGGCCTACTTCTTGATTGCGGGAACACGTTTCAATCTGCTTGGCTACATCGACAAGCCGATAGAGGTAGCTCTAATCGTGCTTCTGCTCATTGAGGATTGGCGCGTAACGCATAGTAAGGTAGCAGTCTAACATATTGTAGGGACAGTCAAAGGTGATTTGTCACTCAACCAGGGCACCTGCAAGGGGATGCCCCTCCGATAGACGAATTGCTTCTCAAGCATCACCGTTATATAGGAGGGGCATCCCCTTGCGGGTGCCCTTGCCTCTCCACTACCACAACGTTTCTTCATACATGTCTTTCTATCTCAAGCGTTGACCATACGCAATGTAGAAGGGTACATAAGTATCCTAACTTACGTGAGACAAAGAAGCAATAATGTTTTTATTTCATCGTTGCTACCCAAATGTCCTTTTATACACAGAACTACCACGCGCTTTGGGTTTTCTGGTATGGGTGAGGTTAATGAATAAGAATAGGGATTGTGATTGTGCGGCTTCGACAAAATAAACGGGTATATGTCAACTGTAGAGGTCTAATTCCATTACACCCTTTCGGCAATTGATTCTATTCACAGGATTGATGAAACGTTTCACCATTCCTCCAACACGGTTCGTTGCCGAAAAGGGTGTAATAGAATTAGACCCCTACAGTGCTTCAATCTTGATGAACAATCGCTTTTGGTGCCGCCAATACTCACAAAAAAGTTGATGTTCTGTAAGAGATGATTATACTCCATAAGGTATTGTTTTCATTTTTGCGACAATTTGTTTGACAGAGTTAAGGGTCATGTATAGGAGGGTGTGCATGAACGGCAAAATCACGTATCACCAGCAGGTTAGCTATTGCGGGAAGCCGCATTGCCGTAAGTGTCGTGAAGGGACAGGGCACGGCCCGTACTGGTATGGATATTCAACGGTGGAGGGACGTACCTCTCGCACATACATAGGGAAGTATCTACCAGCCGATATACAAGCCGATAGGGAAAAGGTACAGCTTGCGCAACTTGCTCCCATTATGCAGAATGGTGAACGCGAACAGGGAATGCTGCGTGTCTATACGCTTGGACAGTTTCGCCTTGAACGTCGTAACGAGAACGAGTGGCAGACCGCCATGGAGGCAACATGGCAACAGCAACGTGTACGTGCCCTGCTCAGTTGCCTCATAAGCAGCAATGGGCGCAAGCTTGGGCGCGAACAGGTATTGGAAACGATCTGGCCCGACCTCGATATGGAGACCGCCAGCCACCGCCTGGATCGCTCGGTCTATAACTTACGACAAATATTTGAACCTACGCGAAGTAAGCTTGCCACCTCACCTCTCTTGCTGACCGAGCGTGAAGTACTTGTGCTTGCAGACCATCCGCTTGTCTGGGTTGATGCCGATGCCTTTGAACATCTGATTGCTCAGGCACGGACCGCTATCGAGAATGCGGATACCGCCGAGGCGGAGCGATTGTTTGAGATGGCAGCGACGTTGTATGGCGGGGATTATTTACCAGAGGAGCAAGAACTGTCCTCAGTCCTGGCACGCCGTGAGAAGCTGCAACGCAACTGGATTGGCCTGTTGCTCGATCTTGCCGACCTGCGTATTGCGCACAATGCATTGAGTAAAGCTATTGACCCACTCAATCAACTTCTCTCGATTGACTCAACGAACGAGGCGGCTGTACAACGGCTTATGCGCGTGTTGGCTCAATTAGGACGGCGTGGTGAAGCTCTGCGCTCGTACAAGCGTTTTGCCTACACGTTACAACAGGAATACCATATTCCACCATTGCCAGCGACGCGTTCTATTTACGAAGCTGTACGCCAAGACGCTGCGAATGGAAAAGTTCCTTCTACTAGTAAGACAACGCTACGTACTGAGGCAGAGACGGAGAGTGCCAATGTTCCACAACGCACACCGCTTACGAAAGAGATAGCGATTCAGATAGGGCGTATGCATCAATCGCCGTTGGTTGGGCGCGAACAGGAATTAGAGGCGTTGCGTAGCCTTCTCATCGCCTCTGAGACGATGGCAAAGTTCAAGTTGCCAGGTCAGAAAAAGACGATTGCAGCACCATTTGATGCACAACATCGTCCTCAAGCAATGCTACTCATGGGCGAGGTTGGTATTGGAAAAACGCGTCTCGCTGAGGAAGTTGGGCGCGAGGCTCGCCGACGCGGCTGGGCCGTTGCATGGAGCCGCCTCTATACACAAGAGGGCAACATTCCCTATCGCTTATGGATTGAGGTACTACGGCGAGCAATAGAGCAAAGTCGTCATGGAGGTATATTGTCTGGTAATACGCTTACATCTGCCTCTACGTTACCCGCCCAATCTGGTTTGCCACTGCATATCATGCAACGAGCAAACGTCTACATGCCACTTGCTGCCCTGTTGCCAGAGTTGGAGAGTCTAGTGCCGCAGAGCGCATTACCATCATCATCACCAGAACAAGAACAACTGCGCCTCTGGGAAGCTACTCGTGAACTGCTCACTACAATCAGCGAAGGCACACCACTACTGATTGTGCTGGATGACCTGCATTGGGCTGATAGTAGTAGTTGTGAATTACTGGCCTATCTTGCCCGCCATATTCATGGCTACCCCATCGTCATCATCGGCACGTGTCGTGATAATGAACTGGGCGATACCTCAACCCTTCGTTCGCTATTGACCGATCTACAACGCGAACACACACTGGAAACGCTCTCGCTACGTCCGCTCAACGATGAGCAGATCACGACCCTGATTACGCAGGTTCTGACGGATACGCAAAATATCACGTCGTCTCCACAGCCCGTATCACCTATGTTTTCTTATATCCAAAACCGTGCGGCTGGCAACCCATACTTTGCTGAGGAGCTAGCACGCACATTTATAGGGAGTGGGACACGGATTGAAGGCGGAACACGGATTGAAAACGAGGCACGGACGCCTACAAGGGGCGTCCCTACTATACACCGCATACATGACGCACAAGAAGATATAGTAGGGACGCCCCTTGTGGGCGTCCGTGGAGCAGAGAATACGCCAGTAATAACATTGCCAGAGACAATCACCGCCGTGCTTGATCTGCGTCTTGCATATCTGAGTTCAGCGTGTCGGCGTTTGTTGAGCAAAGCGGCAGTGCTAGGTGGCTCATTTGAGTTTCCGCTTATCTGCTCTATCGAAGCTCCTGGCTCCGACGAGGACACCGTGTTAGAACTGATCGAGGAGGCTCTGAACGCGGGCATGCTCACAGAAGAGGGTATCGGCACGCGTATCACCTATCAATTCTGGCATCCTCTGCTTGTCAGTCACCTGTACGCGAGCATCTCGGCTGCACGTCGTGCCAACCTGCACCGTCGTGTTGCCGAAGTTTTGCTGAACAGTTATGGTGGACGTGAGGAAGAGGGGGCGGCTACCGTCAGCTATCACCTTCTTCACGGTGGAGCCGATGCCGACCAGATCGCCCACTACGCCGAACTCGCGGGCAACCGTGCCTATGCCCTTTCTGCCTATCCCGAAGCCGAAAAGCACTACCGTCTCGCCCTTGCCCACCTGAACACCCACCCCGACGAACAACTGCATCGTGCCGCCATCTTAGAACTACTCGGCGAATGCACACGGATTCAGGGTAAATATGAAGAGGCTCGTATCTTTTACGAACAAGCCTTGAAAGCCCGTAGTCAGCAAAAAGGCTTGATAATCGACTCTCAGTACGAGGCACAAGTACAAGCCTTGCTTTGGTATGAAATTGCACGAACGTGGTACGACACAGGAGATAATGCAAAAGCTAGAGAAAATTTTGAACAAGCAGAGCAAGTTTTACGTGCAGCTAGAGTTGTGGCTGAATTAGTTTGGGCAAGAATTCGTTATCAACAAAGCTATATAAGTTGGCGCGAAGGCTCATATGTAGACGCAAGTAGTGTTGCAAATGAGGCACTAAAATTGTTTGAAAAAGCTCTTCAACAAAACGAGCAAAGCAGAGAACAAGCTTCTAAGCTGGATCATGTACGAAGAACGCTGATAGCGGACTTAGTGGACCTCGGACGCGTACATATTCTACTAGGAGCTATCAAAGCTAGTAACGGACAATATCAGAAAGCGTATACTCATCTCAGCACCGCCTTAACAATTTTTGAACAACGCGATTACCAGCGTGAAATAGCCATTGTCTGTTGTAACTTAGGTGATCTCTATCTGAGAAAAGCTGAATATACACAAGCTCAATCCGTTTTACGGCGCTCTCTCAGTATTGCAGAACGTGTTGGTGAATTATCTCTTATCTCTTATGCCATTGGTAATTTGGGATTACTAGATTTGCGTGTGGGCAATCTCGTTGATGCTGAAACAGAACTTAGGCGAGGTATCAGAGTTGCAGAATGTGTTAACGATCCTATGTCTACAAGTATGCAATACAGCTATTTGGCTAGTGTTTTACAAGAGCAAGGCAAACTTTCTGAGGCCCAGTCAATGATACATCGTGCATTGACAATAGGACGAGGCATGCATATCATTCCTTATGTTGGCCTTACGCTCGTTGCAATCGCAAACCTGCGTATCGCGCAAGCTATGGTACACGATTTCGATACAGACATTACTCTATCTTCAAAACAAAAAGAGCGTCTGCTTCAACGCGCAAAGCAAACATGTCAGCACGCATTGTCGTATGAAGGCATAGAGGCTGAAACGCGCATTGAGGGACAACTAGCACAGGTTCAGGCTCAACTGCAATTACATGAAGTTGAAGCAGCCTATCAACAGGTGCACCAGACGTTATGGGAGGCGCATCAATCTAATTTGACATGGCTTATAGCAAGAGCACAGCGCATGTTGGGTGCTATCTTGGTGGTAATGGGACAGTTACCACAGGCCACAAAAGCTTTTGAACAGGCGGCACACACCTTTCGTAAACATGGTATGCGTTTGGAATATGGACGTACACTGCACCAGCACGGATTATTGTTGATGCAGCACGAAAGCTACAACGATAAGTCGCATCAGCAAGGTCTCAGTTTGTTACAAGAAGCTCGCCAAATATTCATAGAGTGCCACGCCCAACTCGACTTGCAGAGTGTCGAGCGTGTGCCTTTTACCCCGTTGTAGGGCCAACGTATCACGTTCTTGTTAACAATCGTAGCGTTTGATAAAACAATGTGAACGCGTCGAATGTAGGGGCCTTAATTCATTACGCCCTCAGTGCGCATCTCAAGCCGTATTAGGGCGTAATGAATTAAGGCCCCTACATCTTATTTATTATTAGATTATTTATTGATTTTTATAATTATGTGCTAAGATAATACATATAAACTATAGAAATGCACTATTCATTGTCGTCCTACATTTATGGGTAAGATATTACATTATTCTGCTCCGTCCCCACCTTCAATGGTTGTATATAGGGCAACTATTGTTTGTCCGTTTCGCATATTATTATCTATATCGCCTCTATTTTTACTTTATTCAGGTATTATTACTTTCAAGCAATGAGTACGTAAGAAAAAACATAAAACACCAATTGAGGTGGACTTATTGCTAGAGGCGAGACAACGCCTTAGCCTTAGTGACGTAACGAAAGGATGCACTAACAGTGGGTATGACATCACGTGCGCAGATGCTAGCTCTGCTCTTTCTAGGACTTATCTCTCTTATTGCGATTACTTGTATCGTTCTATCCATGACTTTACACACCAACCCGCTACATCTTTTTACGTCATTTTTAAGGTTTAGACCTCTGATGATATATCCACATTCTTGAGTGAAGTCGTATACGTTTGTTAGGCATCCAATTAAGAATAAGATGGGGTAAGCAGTACCTACTGAAAAAAAAGGTATTTGTACTTATCTCATCTATGTATGAAATACGCCCACCTCACTAAAAGGTGGGCGTGTTCCATGAGGTCAAAGCCACAGGTAATTCTCCGTTACAAACGAACTATACGACGATTCCTCATGCTCCGTGTAACTTACGCTCCTGTTTTAACGTGTATCTTTTAGTTTCATTACACAAGGAGGCTGGGAGCCTGCTGAGGTATTGCAAGGATGCTCTATGACACTAAGAGAGGTAGATCATGGAGAGTAAAGCCAAGATATTGGGGCATCCTGCGCACCCTATATTAATTGTTTTTCCACTCGGCTTGTTAGTTACATCAGTCATTTTTGATATCATTCATCTCGTTACAGGCAATGGCTATTGGTCAGAAATAGCGTTCTGGATGCTTGTTGGCGGATTGATTGGTGGTATCGTGGCTGGTGGCGTTGGTTTTATTGACTGGGCCGCTATACCTGAGGGTACGCGAGCGAAAAGAGTAGGATTGTTCCACGCTATAGGCAATGTTGTTGTACTCGTCCTGTTTGGCTTTGGTTGGGTGTTCAGGCTCTATGCCCCCTTACGCAATCCACCCGTGTTCGCGCTCATCTTCTCGATACTCGGTCTGTTGCTTAGCGCGTACACGGCATGGCTCGGTGGCGAAATGGTAGACCGTTTGGGTATTGGCGTAGACAATGGAGCCAATATGAATGCTCCAAGTTCGTTGTCGCACAAGTCAGCACAAGCTATAGAGAAAAGCGTCCCTGAGGTTCGGTAAGGTATTAGGGCTATTCAACAGGAGGTTTTTGGGGAGATAACGGATGTAGGAGCTTTAATTCATTACGCCCTGCGAGCGATATAGACTGTTAGAGAGCGTGGGAATGCTAGCATGAACGCGCTCCTCTGGCTGGTTCATCGCTCACAGGGCGTAATGAATTAAGGTCCTACATCGGTTCTTATTGTACATTGAGACGAGAATATAATAAAATGTAACTCTTACATATATCATTTCTCATTCTACATCTGATCCTACGAAAAATCTCGTATAGGAAATTCTCATGACACTCTATGAAAAACAGGGTATATATGCGAAG